>DIUL01000073.1 GCA_002422345.1 Acetobacteraceae bacterium UBA6159 | reverse complement strand
TCATAGCGTTGAACAGCCTTGGCCGGGACTTCCTGTCCGTTCTTCAATTGCAGCATCCAATCTCCGCTCGCGGACTGGTTGACACTTGTCACCACACCGGTCGCGCTCATCGTTCCAGCCTGCTTCAGCGTGGAGCCGCCGCCGGCCTTGCTGGTGCCGACCAGGCCCACGGCATAGCTGCCGGCCGGCAGCCGGTTTCCCTTCGCGTCATTGCCGTCGAACGTCACCGATCCGGTATTGCCCTTCGCCGGGATCGTGCGGACGATGACGCCCGATTCGTTGCGGATCGCGACCTGGGGATCGGACAGCGACGGGTCGGTGACCGTAAAGTTCAGCGGCGCGGACACGCTGCCCGAGGCCGGCACCGTCACCGCGTTCGCGGGCGCCGTCACGGTCTTGTTCACCATGTTGGAATATTGGCCCAGCGCCAGCCCGGACAGCGACTTCGACATCGAGGTCAGAGCGCTGTTGCTTTTCACCAACTGCTCGACCGAGGTGAACTGCGCCAACTGTGCCACGAACTGCGTGGGATCGGTGGGCTGCATCGGGTCCTGGTTCCGGAGCTGCGCGGTCAGCAGCGTCAGGAACTGGTTCATCTGCGTTTCGTTCGCCTTCTCGCCGACCTTGGTCGAGGCCTGCGAGTTGCCGAGTGCCGAGAGGGTCGAGGTGGTGACGGTGCTCATGGGGTTACTTCCTTACGCGCCGATCAGGCGATGATGTTCAGCAGGCCTTGGCCTGGCAGGAGGACGTGTTCGATGGACTCGGCCATGGGGCCTTGCGGGCCTCGGCCCGGCTGTCCGGGGAAGGCGGGTGCGGCGTGGCCCTGGGGTCCTCCGCTGTCGGGTGCGCCGAAGCGCAGGTCGACTCCGCCGCCGGTGATGTTGACGCCGGCCTGGGCGAGTTGCTGTTCGAGCCCCGACTGATCCAGCACCAGGCTGTCGTAGGTGGTCTTCTGGGCGACGGTCAGTTGCAGATCGACACCGCCGGCATGGAAGAACAGGCGCACGGCGACGGGGCCGAGCGCGATGGGGTTGAGGTTGATGGTGAGCGTGCTCTCGCCGGCCTGGGCTGCCTTGCCGATATGGACGGCCAACTGGCGTTGGGTTTCGGCGAGGGGTGGTGGGGTGGGGCGACTGGCGCCTGCCTCGGCTGTGGACGAGGTGTCTATTTTCGCAAGATTTTGGGTGGACGGCGCATCGACGCGGATGGCGTCCGCGCCCGGCGTCGGGGCCGCGGGATCGGCTGACGGCGGCGGAACCTGGTCCTCGGCCGCAAGACCGGCGGGGGCGGTGACGGCCGCGTTGGGTGCGCCGATTTGTCCGGGGGCTTCCTGTACGGTGGGTGGCGCCGGGTCCTCAGGTGCCGGGGTCAGCCCATAGGCCTGAGTCGCGGCAGGTGGGATGGCGGGGGGAACAGGTTCCGGCGCGACGATGACCGGGGCGGCCAGCAGCGTGGGGTCCTCGGCTTCGACTGGTGTTTCGTCGTCGGCATCCGCGGGTTCGGCCGGGTCGCCGGTCGGCTCCGCCAGCAGGACGGTCACCGCTTCGGGTGATGGGGAGGCGGTTTGGATGACGGTGGGTGTTGTGGGCGGGGCCGCACTCTCGATTGGCGCGTCGCCGGTCTCGGGAGCAGCCGACTCGGCTGCGGGCCGTGGCGCGGTCGGCCGTTCGGGCCGCGGCGTTGGGCTCTCGGCGTGCGCCGATTGCCCAGCCATCACGGATTCGAAGTCAGTCGTGCCGCCGTCGGCCTCCGTGGGAGCGGAAGACGAACGGGCGGCACGACTGGCCCCATTGGCGGTTGAGGTGGGAGCGAGGGTTACGGTTGTCATGTGCGGGCCATTCTGGCCTGATTTCGCAAAATATCGCGCCCGGTCAGGCAAACAGGGCGTCGATGTCGTCCTGCGACGAAGCGACCACCCCGGAAGCGGCCGACATCAGGGAATCGATATCACCCTGCCCGAGACCAGCATTGCTGGGTCCGTTCAGCAGGTGCGAATCCTTCCGCAGGTCGGCGGGCGGCGCCTCGTGCGGCTGGATATCGACCGATTCCTGCCATAGCGAGCTGAGCGCGATGACGCGCTTCTCGATATAGGTCAGCGCCTGCACAACCTTGCGGATGCGCTGGCCGGTCAGGTCCTGGAACGAGCAGGCCATGAAGATATCAAGGATGGCGTTGTCGATGACATCGACATCCTTATCGATCTCCGACTCGTCCCCGGTGTCCCGGGCGGCGCGCAGGCGATGGACAGCCTCCTGCGCCTGTTCGGCTGCGTTCATGATATCGACCGCGGCGCGCTCGGTGGCGTCGACGACGGCGTCGAGTTCATCGGACGCCGATGTCAGCCTGGTATGGGGTTCGCCGGCGGGCAGCAGGCCAGCAACCTCGGATCGCGTATCCGCGATCAGGGTCGCCATGCTTTGCAGTTCCGTGCGCAGTTCCGACACGCGGGTGGCGGCTTCGCCGGAGGGGCCGACCTCGGTCAGGCGCGCGACTTCGCCGTGCAGACGCTCGACGATCTGTTCAAGACGCGCCGCCATCATGGTCGCGGTGGCGTGTCGTTCGGGGAGTGGCATGGACTTCAACATCGGACGTCGCCTTAACCCATGACAGCCGCGATCTTGGCCTTCAGCACATCCGCGGTGAATGGCTTGACGATGTAGTTGTTTACACCGGCCTTCTTCGCTTCGATCACATTCTCGGTCTTGCTTTCCGCCGTCACCATGATGAACGGCATGGTGCTGATCGCGGCGTCGCCACGGACGCGGCGCAGCAGGTCGAGCCCGGTGATCGGCTCCATGTTCCAGTCGGAAATGACCAGATCGAACTTCGATGTCTGCAGCTTAGCGAACGCCTCGGCGCCGTCGCTGGCCTCATCAACATCGGAAATCCCGATCTTGTTCAGGAGATTTCGCAAAATACGGCGCATGCTGGGGAAGTCATCAACGACGAGGATTTTCATGGTGAGTCTCCATTCTGAAATCGCGCACCGGCATGGGCCGATCGCAGTGGCAGGTAGCATATCCTCCCATTTTCGCAATAGCAAAATTTCTGTTCATTTTCGCAAAACGTCGTGCTAACACCCTTTCACGAATTTTCGCATAACGCCGCGATTAGACCTGACAGGCCCAGATGGAAGAATATATCAAGGATTTCCTGGTCGAAACGCTCGAGGCGCTGGCCGTTCTCGACAACGACCTGGTCCGACTCGAAGCGGAACCGAACAACGCCAGCCGCATCAGCAGCATTTTTCGCACGCTCCATACGGTCAAGGGCACCTGCGGGTTCCTGGGCCTGACACAGCTCGGCAAGGTCGCCCATGCCGGAGAGAACGTCCTTGGGCGCATGCGTGATGGCGCGCTCAGCCCGACGCCCGAAGTCATCAGCGCCGTCCTGCGCTGCATCGATGCGATCAAGGACATCACGGCGACCCTGGAATCCACCGGGCAGGAAGGGGATCGCGACGACTCGTCCCTGATCGCCGAACTGGACTCGTTCCTTGAAGCCGATGGCGGTGCCCCGGTCGCGGTGTCGGGCGACAGCGATGAACTGGCCGCGGCCTTCGCCGCCACCGTCGCGCCCGACCGCCCCCTGCCGCCCGAGATCGTGCCACCCGAGATCATACCGGTCGCCGAACCAGTAAAGGCCGCTTCCCCCGAACCCGCGGCCGAAGCCCGCCGGGAAGGCACGATCGCCAACCAGACGATCCGCGTCGGCATCGACCTGCTCGAAGGCCTGATGACCACGGTGTCGGAGCTGGTGCTCAGCCGGAACCAGTTGCTGCAGCTCGCCCGCAACGAAAAGGACAGCCCCTTCGTCGCGCCGCTGCAACGCCTGTCGATGATCACGTCGGAGCTGCAGGAGAGCGTCATGAAGACGCGCATGCAGCCGATCGGCAATGCCTGGTCCACCCTGCCGCGCATCATCCGCGACCTGGGGCTGGAACTCGGCAAGAAGATCGAACTGGTGATGGAAGGCGCCGAAACGGAACTCGACCGCCAGGTGCTGGAACTCATCAAGGACCCGCTGACGCACATGGTGCGCAACGCGGCCGACCACGGACTGGAGCCGACGGCCGACCGCCTCATCGCCGGCAAGGCCGAGACCGGACGCGTCTGGCTGACCGCGTTCCATGAAGGCGGCCACATCGTCATCAAGATCGTCGATGACGGGCGTGGCCTCAACGCCGAGAAGATCCGTCGCAAGGCCGTCGACAGCGGCCTGACGACCGAGGCCGAAGCCGCCGCGATGACGGATGTGCAGGCGTTCCGCTTCATCCTGCGTCCCGGCTTCTCGACCGCCGCCGCGGTGACCGCGATCTCCGGCCGTGGCGTCGGCATGGATGTCGTCCGCACGAACATCGAGCGGATTGGCGGCACGATCGACATCGAATCGAAGGTCGGCGCCGGTTCCACCTTCACGATCAAGATCCCGCTGACGCTCGCCATCGTTCCGGCCCTGATCGTCGGGTGCGCCGGTGAACGCTTCGCGGTGCCGCAGATTTCCGTCGTCGAACTCGTCCGTGCCTCCGACACCAGTGAGCACCGGATCGAGCAGATCAGCGACACCGCGGTGCTACGCCTGCGCGACCGGCTGCTGCCGCTGGTCGACCTGCGCCAGCTTCTGGGCCTGACCGGCAGCGCGGCGGACGACAGTGAGCGTCTGGTGATCGTGACCCAGGTCGGTTCCTGGCACTTCGGCATCATCGTCGACCGCGTCTACGACACCGAGGAAATCGTCGTGAAGCCGGTGGCGCCGGTGCTGAAGCATCTGGGCGTCTACTCCGGCAACACGATCCTGGGTGACGGCGCGGTCTGCATGATCGTCGACCCCAACGGCATCGTCGCCCGCGTGGGTCGCATCGACATCTCGGCCGGGCCGCGCGGGATCGATGCCCGTTCGTCCGTCGCGTCCACGAACGCAGGGCAGGGGCGGCGGATGCTGCTCGTCCGCGCCGGCTCCGGCATGCGCAAGGCCATCCCGCTCGACCTCATCGCTCGGCTGGAGGACATCGATGTCAACGCCATCCGACGGGCCGACGACGGCCGCCTGCTGGTGCAGTACCGCGACAGCCTGATGCCGCTGGTCCTGGCGGCGAGCGACCTGGTGATGAAGTCCTCCGGACGGCAGCCGGTCCTGGTCTTCGCCGACCGCAACGCCCGCTGCGCCGGCGACGCTGCCGGCCGGCAGCGGCAGATGGGCCTGGTGGTCGATGAAATCCTCGACATCGTCGAGAGCGACCTGCGGATCGAGATCGACTCCGGACACCCCGACGTCGTCGGCTCCGCGATCATCGCGGGGGAGCCGACGGAAATCCTGGATGCACGCCGCCTGCTGCACCGGGAAGGTCTGAACATGGCCGATGTCCAGGCGATGATGAACGTCGCGCGGATCGAGATCGAGGAGCCCGTGTCGTGAGTGAAACAAATATGTCCGGCCTTTCGGCCATGACGCGGGGCCTGGTCACCATCCGGGTCGCGAACCAGCCGCTTGGTATCCCCGTTGGGTTCGTCCGTGACGTCCTCGGTCCGCAGGGCATTTCCAGCATCCCCCTGGCGCCAAGCGCCATCGCCGGATCGCTGAACCTGCGAGGCCGGATCGTTACGGTACTCGACCTCCGCACGATGATGGGCCTGAGCCGCACCGAATCGCCCGAAAAGGCGATGAACGTCGTCATCGATCTGGACGGAGAGCTTTACTCCCTGCTCGTCGACCAGGTCGGCGATGTCCTGTCCGTGGACGAATCGACCGTCGAAGCGCTGCCCCACACCGTCGCGCCCGAGTGGCGCGCCGTCAGCTCGGGCATCGTCAAGCTGAAGGACGAACTGGTTTTGATACTGGTGCCCGACACCTTGCTGGCAATGGCGAGCGTCGCGGCCAATACGGGACTCGATTCATGAACACCGCCCTGATTGTAGATGACAGCAAGGTCGTGCGTCGTTTCGCGCGCAACATCCTGGAGGGTCTCGGCTTCACCTGCCGGGAAGCCGCTGACGGCGCCGAGGCGCTGACCGCCTGCCGGACCGCCATGCCGGACCTGGTCCTGCTGGACTGGGAAATGCCGGTGCTGGACGGACTGGGCTTTGCCACGGCCCTGCGCGCCGAACCCGGCGGCGACAAGCCGAAGGTGTTGTTCTGCACGACGCACAACGACATCACCTATATCCAGCGCGCGCTGGCCGCCGGATCGGATGAGTACGTGATGAAACCGTTCGATCGGGAGATCATCGAGCTCAAGTTGCGCAATGTCGGGGTCGACGTCTGAGCACGACCTCCGCTTCACGTGCGACCTCAATGGCCGCGGCGGCCGACACGAAGGGTGTCAGGGTGCTGCTGGCCGGCGCGGAAGCGCGCGGGCGCCTGCATCTGCGGCGCATCCTGGCGGGTACCATCGGCATTGAGATCGTAGGCCATGTCCGGCCTGGAACGGCCATCGAGGAATCGATGCGTCGTTGCAGCCTGGACGTCGTGCTGATCGATCCGTCGGAGAATACGGCGGCCGCCGAGGAAGCGGTCCACGCCGCGCAGCGCCTGCATCTGCGCTGCCTGGTGCTGATCACGGATGCCGGCACCGGCACCCGCACCCGCTTTGGCCGCGCACCCACGCTCGCTCGGCCGGCCTCCCTTGACGACGAATCCGCGAACACCGCGTTCGGCGTCGCACTGCGGCGGAAACTGATGACATATGGCCATCCGGTGACGCCCGCCCCGGCGGCACCGGCTGCATCGACGACGTTGCGGGCCGGCATCCCGTTGCGCCCGGAACTGATCGCGATCGGCAGTTCCACTGGCGGACCCCAGGCGCTGCCCGAGGTACTGTCCGGTCTGGCGGGGCGTGTGCGCCAGCCGATCGTCATCACGCAGCACATGCCGGCGGCGTTTACCAACATGCTGGCGGTCCATCTGACCCGCTACACGACCAACCCGACGGTGGAGGCCACGCATGGCCAGCCGCTGCTACCTGGCCATGTCTATCTCGCGCCGGGCGGCCGCCACCTGCTGGTGGATCGCCGGAACGACAAGCTCGTATGCGTGCTGGACGACGGCCCGCCCGAGCATTTCTGCCGGCCGGCCGTCGATCCGATGCTTCGCTCGATCACCAATGTCCTGGGCGGGCGTGCCCTGGCGATCATTCTGACGGGAATGGGCCAGGACGGCCTCGCGGGTTGCCGCGGGCTTGTCGCGGCCGGGGGCTCGGTGCTCGCACAAAATGAGGCGACGTCGGTCGTCTGGGGCATGCCTGGGGCCGTTGCCCAGGCCGGGCTGTGCCGAGCGGTGCTGCCATTGAATAGAATTGCTGAAGAAATCATCATTTTGGCGGGAATGCAGCCATGACGAGGACCACCGAGGCGCTGCGCGGATTCGTTCGTGGGCGGGCCGGAATCAGTATGGGTGCTGATAAGGACTATCTCATCCTGTCACGCCTGGAGCCGCATCTGCGGGAGTGGGGCATGACAAGCCTGGACGGATTGGCCGCGCATCTGAGCACCGATCCGAGGGGCCGCGTGGCGACGCAGGTCGTCTCCGCCCTGACCATCAACGAAACCCTGTGGTTCCGCGATACCCACGGCTGTTCAACGCTGACGG
>DIUL01000124.1 GCA_002422345.1 Acetobacteraceae bacterium UBA6159 | reverse complement strand
GATTGACCGGACAGCAGTGATATCAACCTGTAAAATGTTTGGATTTGACAATCCGCCGTAGGCTAGGTTGGCTACCCGCACCAGCTTGTTAGGCCCCCTTCCCATGACCCAAAGCCTCGAAGGCGTCCGCGTCCTCGAACTCGCCCGCTATCAGGCCGGCCCGCGTGGCGGCATGATCATGTCCGACCTCGGCGCCGAGGTGATCAAGATCGAACGCCTGGGCGGCGAGGAAACCCGCAACAACCCCCCCATGGTGCGCGGCCAGAGCATCTATTTCACCGTCTACAACCGCGGCAAGAAAAGCATCTGCCTGGACATGCGGCAGGAGGCCGGGAAGGCGATCTTCACCGACCTGGTCAAGACCGCTGACATCGTGCTGGAAAACTTCCGCCCCGGCACGATGGCGCAGATGGGCTTCGCCTATGAGCAACTGAAGGCGATCAACCCGCGCATCATCCTCGTCTCCGTCTCCGGCTTCGGGCAGGAGGGTCCGTATCGCGACCGCCCCGCCTTCGATCCGCTGGGCCAGGCCATGTCCGGCCTCATGACTCTCACCGGCACCCCCGTCGGCCAGCCGCTCGGCACGGCCTCCTCCATCATCGACCGGACCACCGCTCTGCATGCCACGATCGGCGCCTTGGCCGCGCTGCGGCACCGGGACCGGACGGGAGAGGGGCAGGTCGTCGATTGCTGCCTGCTCGATTCCGCGCTGACGCTGGTGGAAATCCCGACCGCCTACTACCTGTCCGCCGGAGAGGAAGGTGGCGAAGGCGGCCGTCCGCCCTATCGCGCCAAGGACGGCTATGTCGTGATCGCGGCGATCGGACGGGAAATGGCGTCGCGGCTGATGACCCTGATCTCGGGCAGCGTGGCCAACGCGGATACCAGCCCGATCACGTCGGGCGTCGGCGCCACCGCACCGGATGCGCGCCGGAAGCTGCTGGACGCCTGGTGCGCCGAACACACGGTCGATGAAATCTGCAAGGCCCTGCTGGATATCGGTGTGCCCGTGGCCCCGGTGAAGACGATCCCGGAAGTCGCGAAGGACCCGCATCTGTGGGCGCGGGAGATGCTGGTGAAGCAGCCGGACGCCCTGGCCGGCGACATCTACGTCCCGGGTGTCGCGATGAAGCTGTCGGAAACCCCAGGCGAGGTTCGCCCCGTCCCCACCCCGGGCCAGCACACGGATGAGGTTCTGGGCCGGCTGCTGGGCTTCGACGCCGGGAAACTGGCGGAACTGCGCGCCGCCAAGGTCATCGGCTAGAAGCCTCTCACCCTCCCGGCACCCGGGGCGCCACCTGCGCGCCGGGCGGGAGGGCACCGATCCCCTCATCATCCCGGGGATCGACCGCAAGATAGCGCGCCGGACGGCGGGCGTCGGTCTGGTATACGGCCGCGCGGGTCAGCACGGCGCGGTCATCCTCGGACAGGCGCGCGACCTCCCGCAGGTGGTCGACCCAGCTTTCCATCGACCAGATTTCCAGCCACGCCTCCGGGTGGGCCACATTCTCATATACCTGCCAGAACGCGGCGCCCGAGCGGCGGCGGACCCGGCGCACCTCGGCCATCACCTCCAGAAAGGCGACCCGTTCGGACGGCTGGACGCGGTAATGCACGGTCTCCATCACCCGCCCGCGCGCGTTGCGCAGCAGCGGGACCAGTTCCGCCGCCGGGGCTTCGGGCCTGGCCGGGATGGGGGCCTCGGGCAGCGGCATGCTGACCACGGCCTCGATCCGGAAGTAGCGGGCGCCGAGGGCCAGCACCGCCCCGGTCAGCGCGGCGGCGATCAGCGCCGGCCGCATCCCGATGATCCCGCCCAGCAGGCCCCAGGCGAAGGAACCGAGCGTCAAGGCGCCGTTCTGCGCGAGCTGGTAGATCGAGAGTGAGCGCGCTCGCACCCAGGGCGGACAGGCCAACTGTGCGGCGGCCTGCATCGTCGCATAGGCCGCGGTCCAGCCCAGGCCGAACAGGAACATGCCGAACGCGGCCGTCGACCAATGCGGGGAAAACGCCAGGATCAGCGTCCCGGTGACCGACAGCGCCGAACACAGCAGCACGGTTGCCCCGCGGCTGAACCGCCCGCGGATCATCGGCAGCAGCATGCCGGACGTGACTCCGCCGATTCCCATCAACCCCAGGATCAGGCCGAACCAGCCGGCGCCCAGCCCCAGCTCCTGTCGGACATACAGCGGCAGCATCGCCCAGGGCGCGGCGGCGGGCAGGGAGTAGGCGATCGTCCGCGCCATCGCCGACTGCACCGCCGGCGTGTGCCGGACAAACCGCATGCCGGCGCGCATGGCGGACAGGAAATGCTCCCGCGGCAGGCCGGTGAAGCGCTGGCTGCGCCGCCACATCACCAGGACGGCGATGACCGGCAGGATCGACAGCGCATAGAGGGAGAACGCGAGGCTGGACCCGCCCAGCACGATCAGGAAACCCGCGATGGCGGGGCCGATCGCCCGGGTCAGGTTGAAGCCGATGCCGTTCAGGGCGATCGCCTGCACCAAGTCGTTGCGCGGGACCAACTCGGGGACGATCGCGCTCCAGGCCGGAGCGGTCAAGGCCGATCCGATGCCGATGGCGAAGGTCAGTCCCAGCAGCATGGGCGCCGTCATGCCGCCCGTCAGCATCAGCACCGCGAGCAGGGAGGCCGCGCCGAGCGTCCAGATCTGCGCGCCGATCAGGAACATGCGCCGGTCCATGATGTCGGCCATGGCGCCACCGGGCAGCGCCAGCAGGAAGACCGGCATGATCGTCGCCGCCTGCACCATCGACACCATCAGGGGATGCGGCGCGAGCGAGGTCATCAGCCACCCCGCCCCGGTGTTCTGCAGCCAGGTCCCCAGCCAGGCGATGACACTGCCCAGCCAGAGGTAGCGGAATGTCGGGTTGCGCAGCGGAACCAGCGCGGCCGGCAAGCTCATGATGGGGCACCGGCGCCGCGACGGGCGGCCATGGGGGACGGGCGGGGATGCGACGCGGTCAGGCTCATGGTCAGGGCTGATCCATCACCGTCACGGCTTTTCCGTGGCGGAAGCGTCGGCGCATAGTGGCATCCCGCGTGCGCCAACGCACCGGAAATCCGAAGCGGAGGCGCGCGATGAAAGTCTTCTGGGACCCGATCCAACTGCGGCATACGCCGAAATTCTTCCTCGTGCGCGGTCAGGTCCGCCCCAATTTCGAAGTCCCCGCTCGGCCTGAAGCCCTGCTGGCGGCGTGCCACGCGATGGGGCTGCCGATCGAGCCCCCGGGTCCGCTTGACCTCGCGGCGGTGGAGGCAGTTCACGATCCGGCGTTCGTCGCCTTCCTGCGCGACGGCTACGCGGCCTGGGAATCCCTGCCGGATCGGGGGGAGGAGATGGTGGCGAACGCCCACCCCGCGCCCGAGGCCCTGCTGCACGCCGCCCCTCCGTCCCACGTCATCGGCAAGCTAGGCTGGTACACGGCCGATTGCGCCTGTCCGATCGGCAAGGGCACCTGGGTGGCGATCGAGGCCGCGGCCTCCGGCGCCATCGCGGCGGCGGATGCGGCGACAGCCGGCGGATCGGCCTATGCCCTGGCTCGACCACCGGGGCATCATGCCTACCGCGCCCGGGCAGGCGGGCATTGCTACCTGAACAACGCCGCCATCGCCGCCGAACGCCTGCGCGCCCGGGGGGCGGCGCGGGTCGCGGTGCTGGATATCGACAGCCACCACGGCAACGGCACGCAGGGGATTTTCTGGGAGCGGGGGGACGTTCTGTTCGCCTCAGTCCACGGCGATCCGGGCGGGTACTATCCCTGGTTCGTCGGCCACGCGCATGAACGGGGGGCGGGCGCGGGAGAGGGGGCGAACCTGAACCTGCCCTTGGCCCTGGGCACCGGCGACGCGGGATGGGTCGCGGCGGTGGAGGCGGGGGTCCAGGCGGTCCGGTCCTTCGGTACCGATGCGCTGGTGGTCAGCCTGGGATTCGATGCGTCGAAAGACGAACCCCTGAACGCCCTGTCGGTGACGGAGGACGGGTTCGCCCGCGCCGGCGCCGCCATTGGCGGCCTGCGCTTGCCCACCGCGATCGTGCAGGAGGGTGGTTACAACGTGGATGTTCTCGGGCCGCTGCTGATCAGGTTCCTGACCGGCTTCGGCGGACGCTAGCCCCAACTTGAGGGGGAGGGCCGGGGTGGGGGTAGAGCCCGCACGAACCGGGGGCATCCACCCCTCCCCCAACCCCTCCCTCAAGGGGAGGGGAGCAACCCCCGCCAATCTTCCGCCCCAACCCTTGCACCAAACCGCCCCAGGGCTGATACATCGCGCCATGAGCGACACCAGCGTGACCATCGCGGCGGAGGGGCCGCGCTATGATTTCAATGCCGCGGAGCCCAAATGGCAAAAGGCCTGGGACGAACGCGGCTGCTTCCGGGTGGAGGACGTCCCAACGGACGGCAAGCCCAAATACTACGTGCTGGAGATGTTCNNTGGGACGCCTTCGGCCTGCCGGCCGAGAACGCCGCGCGCGAGCGCAACACCCACCCCGCCAAGTGGACCTACGAAAACATCGCCAACATGCGCGCCGAACTCAAGCGCATGGGCCTGTCGCTGGACTGGGCCCGGGAATTCGCGACCTGCGACCCGACCTACTACAAGCACCAGCAAAAGCTGTTCCTCGACTTCCTGGCCGCCGGCCTGGTGGAGCGGAAGGAAAGCTGGGTCAACTGGGACCCCGTGGACGGCACCGTCCTGGCGAATGAGCAGGTGATTGACGGCCGCGGCTGGCGCTCGGGCGCGCCGGTCGAGAAGAAGCAGCTCAGCCAATGGTTCATGAGCATCACGAAATACGCGCCCGACCTGCTGTCCGCGCTGGACACGATGGATCGCTGGCCGGAACGGGTGCGCCTGATGCAGGCCAACTGGATCGGCCGTTCCGAAGGCGCCCGGATGCACTTTGATGTGGCCGAACCGATCGCCGGTATCGACAAGGTCGAGGTCTTCACGACCCGGCCCGACACGCTGTACGGCATGTCGTTCCTGGCCCTCGCCCCCGAACATCCCCTGGCCGCGGCCGTCGGCGCGACCAACCCCGCCGCCGCCGCCTTCATCGCCGAGTGCCGCAGCATGGGCACCAGTGAGGCCGTGATCGAAACCGCTGAAAAGCGTGGCTTCGACACCGGCATCCGGGTCAAGCATCCGTTCCTGGACGAAACCTACCCCGTCTGGATCGCCAACTTCGTGCTGATGGAATACGGCACCGGGGCCATCTTCGGCTGCCCGGCGCATGACCAGCGCGACCTCGACTTCGCCCGCAAATACGACCTGAACGTTGTCCCCGTCGTGCTGCCGCCCGGCGGCGACCCGGCGACCTTCGCGGTCGGGACCGAGGCGTATGTCGGCCCCGGCTCGATCTACAACTCCGACTTCATGACCGGCATGGACGTGCCTGCGGCCAAGCGCGCCGTGATCGACCGCCTCGCCGGCATGAAGCAGGGGGAGGGCGTGGTGAACTGGCGCCTGCGCGACTGGGGCGTGTCCCGCCAGCGCTACTGGGGCTGCCCGATCCCAGTCATCCATTGCGAGGACTGCGGCGTAGTCCCCGTCCCCGACACCCAGTTGCCCGTGCTGCTGCCGGACGACGTGACGTTCGACCGGCCCGGCAACCCGCTGGACCACCACCCCACCTGGAAGCACGTCAACTGCCCCTCCTGCGGCAAGGCCGCTCGGCGGGAGACCGACACGTTCGATACCTTCGTCGATAGCTCCTGGTACTTCGCCCGCTATTGCAACGCGACCGAGGCCGACAAGCCGCTGGTCCGCGCCGCGGTCGATCACTGGATGCCGGTCGACCAGTATATCGGCGGGATCGAGCACGCGATCCTGCACCTTCTGTATTCCCGCTTCTTCACCCGCGCGATGAAGGACACCGGGCATATCGGCGTGGAGGAACCCTTCGCCGGCCTGTTCACCCAGGGCATGGTGAACCACGAATCCTACAAGTCCCAGGCCGGCGCCTGGCTGTACCCCGAGGAAATCGAGAAGCGCCCCGACGGATCGGCCGTCCATCGCGAAACCGGCGAGCCCATCGTCGTCGGCCGCGTGGAGGCCATGAGCAAGTCCAAGCGCAACACGGTCGACCCCGGCGCCATCATCGCCAAATACGGCGCCGACACCGCGCGCTGGTTCATCCTGTCCGACAACCCGCCCGAGCGGGACATGGAATGGACCGAATCCGGTGTCGCCGGCGCCTTCCGCTTCACCCAGCGCGTCTTCCGCCTGGCCGAGGGTGTGGACGGCGTCCCGGCGGGAGACCAGCCCGCCGAATTCGGCACCGCCGCCCGGACGCTGCGGCGCGCCACCCACCGCGGCATCGCCGCCATCACCGACGCCCTGGAAGGCTTCACCTTCAACGTCGCCGTCGCTCGGCTTTACGAACTGTCCAACGCCATCGCCGACGCCGAACGCGCGGTGGATGACGGGGGCCTGGGGTGGGCGCGACGGGAAGCGGTCGAGATGCTGGCCCGCCTGGCCGCGCCGATGATGCCGCATCTGGCCGAGGAAGTTGTCGCTCGCCTTCGCCCCGATGCCGGCTTGGTCGCGGACCTGCCCTGGCCGGTCGCCGAACCCGACCTGCTGGTGGCTGAGTCCGTCACGATCGCCGTCCAGGTGATGGGCAAGCTGCGCGGAACCGTTTCGGTGCCGCCGGATGCGCCGGCCGACAGCGTGATCGCGCTGGCCGAGGCCAACCCGAACGTCGCCCCCCTGCTGGCGGGCAAGCGGATCGTGAAGCGGGTCCACGTGCCGAACCGGATCGTCAACTTCGTGATAGCGGGATGAGCAAAGGTCACCAAACTCCCCCTCCCCCCTTGAGGGGGAGGGCCGGGGTGGGGGGGTCTCGCGGCACCGTCATGGGGGTGGCGACCCCTCCCCCCGGCCCCCTCCCGCAAGGGGAGGGGGGGCAGTCTGTCCAGACGTCCCTCTCCCGCCGGCACCTTCTGGCCGCCATTCTGCCGCTGACGGCCCTCACCGCCTGCGGCTTCCAGCCCGTCTACATGCCCACCGCCTCCGGCAAACCCGGGGTTGCCCAGCGCGAACTGGCGTCCGTCAGCGTCGGGATCATCCCCGACCGGCCGGGGCAGTTGCTGCGGCAGGCGCTCCAGCAGCGCATGGCCAGCGATGGCGGCGGGCAGCGGCGCTATGACCTGCGGGTGACGTATTGGATCGCGGGAGAAGGCGTCAGCATCCTCAGCGACAGTTCCGCCACACGGCTGCGGCTGACTGCCTATGCGAACTGGACGCTGGTTTCCAACGACACCGCCCAGGTCCGCCTGACCAACGGCCAGGCGCGCGCGATCGATGCGATGAACGTGTTCGACCAGCAGTTCTTCGCGCTCGACCTGCAGAATGAAACCGTCCAGCAGCGCCTCGCCGAACAGGTCGCCGAACAGATCACGACCCAGCTCGCTTTGTGGTTCCGGGAGCAGGCCGCCAAGACGGCCGCCGGCTGAGCCGCCATGAAGATCGAAACCGCCCAGGTCGCCGGTTTCCTGCGCGATCCGGGCCGAGCGCGGATGGTCCTGCTGTATGGAGAGGACGTTGGGCTGATCCGCGAACGGGCCGAGAGCCTGATCCGCGCCGCCGCCGGTTCCCTGGACGATCCCTTCCGCGTCGTCGAGCTCAACCGCGATGAACTGGACCGCCTGCCGAATGAGGCCGCGTCCTTGTCCCTGACCGGTGGGCGCCGCGTGGTCCGGGCGCGGGAAACCCCCGATACCGCTTCCATGGCGACGCTGGCCCAGACGGTCCTGCGCGGCAACGGCACCGCGCTCGTGGTGCTGGAAGGCGGCGGCATGCCCGCCCGCAACCGTATCCGGACCCTGCTCGAAGCTGCCCCCGATGGCGCAGCGATCGGGTGCTACCCCGAGGAAGGGCGGGCGCTGGAAGAAACGATCAAGGCCACCCTGCGGGAAGCCGGTGTGGGGATCGATCCGGACGCCCTGCGCTGGCTGTCGGACCAGTTGGGCGCCGACCGCGCCTCTACCCGCGCGGAGCTGGAGAAGCTGGCGCTGTATGTCGGGCCTGGTGGGCGCGTGGACGTCGATTCCGCGATGGCCTGCGTGGGCGACCTCGCGGGGCTGTCGCTGGACGACGCCTTGTATGCGGCGATCACGGGGGATGTCGGCACCACCGACCGGGCGCTGGAGATGGCGATGGCCGAGGGCGCGGCGCCGGTCCAGGTGCTGCGCGCGGCCTTGTCTCATATGCAACGGCTGCACCGTTGCCGCCTGATGATGGACAGCACGAAGATCAGCGCGTCCGAGGCGGTGAAGACCCTGCGCCCGCCATTGTTCTTCCGGAAGGTCGCGCCATTCACCCGGGCGCTGACCCTGTGGCCCGCCCCCACCCTGACGGCGGCGATGGCAGCGTTGGCCGAAGCCGAACGTGGTTGCAAACGCACCGGTTATCCCGACCAGACCTTATGCCGGAACATGGTCCTGACACTGGCCAGACGGGCCGCCTCGGCACAACGGGCGGGTCGGCGTTGACCTTTGTAGGGCAACACTGCTGTCCGGTCAATCAC
>DIUL01000122.1 GCA_002422345.1 Acetobacteraceae bacterium UBA6159 | reverse complement strand
GGGAGTCAAAAATGAGGGGAGTCATGAGGGCCATGAGGGCATGACCATCGGCCTCGACCAATTTCGTGATCCGGGCCAGCTTCGTCTCGACAAAATGCTGATACAGCCTTTCGCCGCATCGCTCGGCGCGTACCCGATCAACCGGCGGAGCGGGACGAAGTGAACCGGAGGCAGCCGCTAGCGATGCGCGACGGTGTGTGGTCCCCACAGCGGAGATACGACGATGAAGACGCTCATAATCCTGAACGATCCGCCCTACGGCACGGAGCGAAGCTATAATGCGCTTCGACTCGCGCATGTGCTCCTCAAAGCCGATCCGGCAATCGAGATCACCATTTTCCTCATGGCCGACGCCGTTTCCTGCGGCAAGAAGGGGCAGAAAACACCCGACGGCTACTACAATCTTGAGCGTATGCTCAAACGATTTGGGACCGGCGCACATCGGTTTCTCCTGTGCGGCGCCTGCATGGATGCGCGTGGGCTGACGGAGGCCGAGTTGGTCGATGGCGCGCGGCGTAGCTCGATGGATGAACTGGCGCTGGCGACATTGACCGCCGATAAGATACTTGTGTTTTGAACGTGGAAAATGGTTTCGCATGGTGGCTGTTGGCGTGAGCAAGTGTTGCACGCGTGACGCGATCTATCTCGACTACAACGCGAGTACGCCGTTTGAATTGCCCGAGCTCGCTGTTGGCGGAGGCACAGGTAAACCGACCGACACAACGACCCATTGCGATGACGGCACAGCCACGATAAGCGCTGCCTCGATGCGACGTGCTAACCAGGCCACAACAGAATTCGTTCAACCAAATTGGAGAGATCAATCTCAGCCATCCCCTCATTTTTTCTTCTGTGATTCCAGGGTAGTAGATTTGGATGCGAAGTCGTGCTGCCACCGGCAACGGGAAGCTGGGCCAGCTGACCGGGTCATCCCCCTTCGTTCCCGTGGGCCGCTCGTATTTCGCAATGGGGGTCCAGGGTGTATTGCCCTGGTTCATCGACACCGAGGCGACCATCTTCATCAGCAACAAGGGCCAGCCCTCGGCACGCATCAAGGCCGAAATCGATCTGCCCTGGACGGCAAGCATCTATTCCCGCCCTTCGATCGAACTGAACGCCTACGGTTCCGACGACCGGCAGATCGGCACCTATGCGGGTCTCGGAACGGTCAAGCTCGCCCTTCAGACCCGTTATCAGGTGACACGCCAGCTCGCCCCCTATGTCGAGATCGGCTGGGAAAAGGCATTTGGCCAAACCGCCAACGCCGCAAGGCATGACGGCGAGCGGACCGACAACGCCTATGCGGTCGTCGGAATTCGCCTGCTATACTAGCACCTATGATGCCCCTCATTCCGTCGTCCGACAGCGGCGAGACAAGCGGTCCGACTTCACGCGGTGCCATTCCGCCTGAAGCCGTGATCCTCGTCGTCGAGGATGACAGCGGTATGCGACTGCTGATCGATCGCTTCCTGCGTGAGAACGGGTTTCGCGCGATCCCCGCGCGGGACGGCCGGGAAATGTGGGAGGTTCTGGAGAATGCCTCGGTCGACCTGGTATTGCTCGACATCATGCTGCCGGGAACCTCGGGCCTCGATCTGTGCAGAGCGTTGCGGGTTCGCAGCAGAATCCCCGTTATCATATTGTCTGCCCGCGGCTCCGAGACGGACCGCGTGCTCGGCCTTGAACTCGGTGCCGATGATTATATCGCGAAACCATTCAGCCGACCCGAATTGCTGGCGCGGATCCGTGCCGTATTGCGCAGGACTGCCGAAGGACCGGAGCCAGCCAAGGTCGCGGGCGGTCGGAAGATTGAATTCGATGGCTGGACGCTCGATACCGGCCGGCGGGAATTGCTGGCCGCTGACGGTGCCGTCATTGACCTCTCCGCGGCGGAATATGATCTGCTGCTTGCCTTTATCGAGCATCCGCAGCGGGTTCTGACCCGTGACCAATTGCTGGAACTGTCGCGCGGGCGGGCGGGTGAGGTGTTCGATCGCAGTGTCGATGTCCTGGTTGGGCGGCTGCGGCGAAAGATCGAACGTGAGACCGATGCCCGTCCCCTGATCAAGACGTTACGCGGCGCCGGCTACATGTTCACAGCAACCCCGCGGCGCTTGTAGGATGACGATCTTCCCGCGCGGACTGACTGGGCGCACGATCCTTGTGCTGCTTGCTGCGGTGTCGCTGGTTCACGCCGGCAGCATGCTGATCTACGAGCGTGCCTTGACCCGTATTGCGGAACCGCAATCCGAATCCGACGCCAGGCAACGGCTCGAAGCCGCCAGAAACGTGTTGGCTGAACAGCCAAGGGCTGCCAGGCCAGCAACGGCAGCGCTGCTGTCTTCGGATAATTTCCATGTCACCTGGGTGCCGAGCGAAACCGGACTGATCGAGACGATTGTCGATCCGCGTGTGGACCGGTTGGAACCGGAGGGTGTGGTCCGGATCAATGACGGCACGCTGATCCGATATCGGCTGCATGCCGATACGCACCAAGGACACGAGTCGCATGCCAGCCTGCTATCCACAACAGTGATGGTCGGTGGGGTTATCGTCATCGCCGTCCTCCTGGTGCGCGGTATCGTGGCCCCCTGCGACGCCTCGCTGGCGCCGCGGACGCCATCGGGCATTCGGCCGAACATGCACCCATCGTTGAACAGGGGCCGCACGAGGTTCGTCAGGTGGCCCGAGCCTTCAACGCGATGCAGCAGCGGATTACCCGCCTGATCGGGGATCGCACGCAGGCACTGGCCGCTGTATCGCATGACTTGCGAACCCCTATTACGCGGCTCCGCCTGCGGGCGGGTTTCATCGCGGACAGGGAAATCCAAGGTGCCGTCGACCGCGACCTGGATGAGATGGAAGCGATGGTGGAGGCCACACTCGCCTATGTCAGCGGCGAGCAGGAGACCGAGACGCCGCGCTCCATCGACCTACCCGCCCTGTTGGAAACACTGGTCGACGCCGAGACCGATCTCGGACACGTGGCCACCTACGAAGGTCCCGCCCATCTGACCGTTGTCGTTCGCTCGGTGTCGCTGAAACGGGCGTTCGCGAACCTGATCGCAAATGCGGTAATCTATGGTGGGGTAGCGCGTGTGACGTTGCGTGTCGATGAGCAAGGACCGATCATCACGATCGACGACGATGGCCCGGGCATCCCAGAAGAGGAAATCAAGCGGGTATTCGACCCGTTCGTCCGGCTTGAGCAGTCGCGCAATCGCGGAACCGGCGGAGTCGGATTGGGGCTGACCATTGCTCGCCGAGCGGTGCTGGCCGATGGAGGGAGGCTGAGCCTGGTCAACCGGATTGGCGGAGGGCTAACCGCCCGCGTTGAACTTCCAGCCGGTGTGTTGACTGGCCGCATGACTGAACGGAGAGAGACCGATGTCTTTATTCACGCGACGCTTCCTGTTGACCGCGGCGGTGATGGGCGGATTGTCGCCGGCTCAGGCCGCGCGCGTGTTGACGGTTCATAAGACGCCGGGGTGCGGCTGTTGTGATGGTTGGGCGCAGCACATGCGTGCGGCCAGGTTCACTGTCACCGTTGTCGAAACTGACACATTGGACCGCGTCCGGCGGGAGGCCGGCGTGCCCGACACGATGGCCGGATGCCATACCGGCTTCATCGGGCGGCACGTGATCGAGGGCCATGTTCCCGCCGCGGCGGTCGAGTGGCTGCTGTCGGCACCGAGTACCTGGGCCGGGATCGCCGTCCCGGGGATGCCGATCGGCTCCCCAGGCATGGAGATTCCGGACCAGACACCAGAGACCTATCAGATCTGGGCCTGGCAGCGTGGCGGTAAAGCGACGCGCTTTGCGACAGCCCGTGGCGGCCCCCTGCTGCCAGGATGATGTCTGCTACAGCCGGACACCACGCAGTCGCAGGGAATTGCCAATGACGGATACCGAACTCAGCGCCATGGCCATTGCCGCGACGATGGGGCTGAGCAGAATGCCGAAGGCCGGATAAAGCAGCCCCGCCGCGATCGGAATGCCGATCACGTTGTAGGCAAAAGCGAACACCAGATTCTCCCTGATATTGCGCATCGTCGCTCGGCTGAGCGTCCGGGCCCGCGCAATCCCCGCAAGATCACCCTTGACCAGGGTGATGCCCGCACTGTGGATGGCGACATCCGTCCCGGTACCCATGGCGATGCCGACATCGGCCTCGGCCAAGGCCGGGGCATCATTCACACCGTCCCCCGCCATGGCAACGACCCGCCCTTCTGCCCGCAGTGTCCGCACAATGCGATGCTTATCCTCGGGCAGCACATCGCCGTGGACCTCCTCGATGCCCAGCTTGCGCCCGACCGCATGGGCTGTCGTCTTGTTGTCCCCGGTCAGCATGACGATCCGAACGCCATCCGCGCGCAGTGTATCAAGCGCCACGCGCGTTGTGACCTTGATGGGGTCGGCAATCGCGAT
>DIUL01000159.1 GCA_002422345.1 Acetobacteraceae bacterium UBA6159 | reverse complement strand
CGATAGATTTTGGGCGTTGCCTTAGTGTCTGGTACGACGCTCAGGACCAGCCTGGCGCCGCGCTCAGCCGTTCTTGTGTCACGACTCGCTCGTGACCGTCGCGGGAGTTCCGAATCCGGTATGGAACCGAAGCCCCCTCGACGGGTAGAAGGCGCTGCACCGTATAGGCACCCGGTGGTGCCTCCCCGTCCTGTCGGTTCGGGGTCAGGATGACGGTCTGACCGATCTTGTATTTGTGCAATGCCATAACTTGCCTCCCGGTCGATGGCGCCGCGTGGCCGCGGCGCCAGGACGACGCGTTAGGCGTTCTTCAGGTTGTCCGCGGACATCTTGCCTTGCTGGCCACGCTGAAGGTCGAAGCTGACCTTCTGGCCTTCGCTCAGGGTGCCCATGCCGGCACGCTCAACGGCGGAGATGTGCACGAACACATCCTTGGAGCCGTCGTCGGGCTGGATGAAGCCATAGCCCTTGGTTCCGTTGAACCACTTCACTGTACCTGTCGCCATAGTATGTACTCCCAAATACCGGGGACCCGCACGATGCGGGCCGATAACACTGTTCCGTTTTGAGAGCACTGAGCTGCGATAGAGTCGCGGAAGACAGTGAGCAGCCCGAAAGCGAAAAGCGCCGATATGAGACCCATATACGAGCCTTCGCCAGCAATTGCCAGGAGAATCGACGACCCGACTTTGCCCCTTCTTTCTCCCGTTGTATCGCTGCACCCAACCCAAGGGAGAACAGGCCATGAGCATCGCCGGGAAGGTCATCCTGATCACGGGGGCCGCGCGTGGCCTCGGCCTGGAATACGCCCGCGCCCTGGGCGAGGCCGGCGCCCATATCGTCGCCGGCGACGTCAATGACTGCGCCAAGGCCGTGGCGCTCGCCGGCAATGGCGCGATCGGGGTGTGCCTGGATGTCGCCGACGTCCTGTCCGCCGACTCCATGGCCGAACAGGCGATGGCGCGGTTCGGCCGCATCGACGGCCTGGTCAACAACGCCGCCCTTTATGGCTCGCTGCGCGGCGGCCGCTTCAACCAGATCGCCGAAGCCGACTGGGACGCCGCCATGACGGTCAACGTCAAGGGCATCTGGAACTGCTGCAAGGCGGTCGTGCCGGCGATGCGCCAGTCCGGCGGAGGCTCGATCGTCAACATCGCCTCCCTCGCCGCGACCTACGGCATGCCATTCGCCCTGCACTACACGACCTCCAAGGCCGCGGTCATCGGCCTGACCCGGGGCCTGGCCCGCGAACTCGGTCGTGACAACATCCGCGTCAATGCGCTTGCCCCCTCGGCCGTCATGACGGAAGGCACGGTAGAATTCCTAGGAGAGAAATACGAACGCGGCCTCGACGTGATCCGATCCGGCCAGTCGATCCAGCGCACGCTGGAACCCGCCGACCTCGCGGGAACCGTGATGTGGCTTCTGGGCGATGGCAGCCGCTTCGTCACCGGTCAGACCATCGCTGTCGATGGCGGAACGGTGATGCTGTGATACCAATCGAACGCAATAACGGATAATTCGTGTCAGGGCGCTCGCATCCGGCGTGAACCTCGGTTAGGGTTGACGCTCACCAGCCTGCCGGTTCAATGGCAGGTCAGAAAAACGGGAGGATTGGTTCATCGTGCGGGCTCGCCTCGTCTGCCATCTATGTACCGCGGCACCGGCAAACCAGTTCATGGTTGGCTGAGCGATGTACACCTATATCATCCGTCGCCTCATCTTCGGGGTGATCACGGTCATAGCCGTATCAATCCTGGTCTTCGTCGTGCTGCGCATCCTGCCGGGCGATCCGCTGGTGGCGATCTTCGGCGCCGACGGCTTCACCAAGCTCTCGGAAGCCGACCGCGAAGGCTACATGAAGGCGCTGGGCCTCAGCGATCCTCTGTGGTTGCAATATCTCAACTGGGTGAAGGACATCCTGGCCGGTGATTTCGGCCGATCCTTCTTCCGGTCCGAGAGCGTGGCCGAAATGATCGCCCGCCGCGGCCCGCTGACGGCCGAGATCGCCATCCTGTCGGTGATCCTGTCCTGGGTGATCGGCATTCCCGTCGCCCTGATCAGCGCGCTGAAGCCAAACAGCATCGCCGACAACATCGTCCGCTTCCTCAGCATCCTGTTTCTCGCCGTCCCAGGCTTCTGGTTCGGCATGCTGACGATCCTGGCGATGCTGTTCTGGTTCGGCTACCGCCCGCCGCTGACCAACGTGCCGCTGTCCGTCGATCCCTGGACCAACCTCCAGATCGTCATCGGCCCCGCGGTGGTCCTCGGCCTCGGCCAGGCGGCCTATATCGCGCGCATGGCGCGGTCCAGCCTGCTGGAAGTGATCCGGGAGGACTATGTCCGCACCGCCCGCGCCAAGGGCCTGAACTCCCGCATGGTGATCGCGATCCATGCATTGCCGAACGCCATGCTGCCCGTCATCACCCTGTCGGGCATCCTGCTGGGCTTCGTGCTCGCCGGTTCCATCCCCGTCGAGCGCGCGTTCGGCACGCCCGGACTGGGCTATGCGATGTTCACCGCGGTCAGCGAACGTGACATCTTTGTCATGCAGAACCTCGTGTTCATCTATTCCTGCGTGTTCGTCGTCCTGAACATCGTCGTCGACCTTGCCATCGCCTGGCTCGATCCGAGGATCCGTCTGCAATGAGCGCCACGTCTCCTTCCTCCGTTCCGGTGGTCACCGTCGCGCCGCCATCGCTGCTGTCGCGGACGATCAAGGGCCTGAAGACCTTTGCCCGCAAGTCGCCGCTGTCCTTCTTCTGGGGCGTGATCGCGCTGATCATCGTCCTGGTCGCGCTGTTCGCCCCATTCATCGCGCCCAAGGACCCGCTGGCGGCGAATTTCCGACTGATGGGCAAGCCACCGAACGAACTCGCCTGGTTCGGCACCGACCAGATCGGCCGCGACACGCTGAGCCGCGTGATTCATGGCAGCCAGACGTCGTTGCTGGTCGCCTTCATGGCCGTGCTGCTCGGAACCACGCTGGGCTGCCTGTGGGGTCTGGCGAGCGGCTATTTCGGCGGCCGGTTCGACATCTTCAGCCAGCGCATCATCGAGTTCCTCCAGTCGTTCCCCGACCTGATCCTGGCGATGGCGATCGCCATGGCGCTGGGCGCGGGCACCGGGACCGTGATCGTTGCGATCGCCATCACCCGCATTCCCTTTGGCGGTCGCGTCATCCGCTCGGTCGTGCTGTCGCTGAAGGAAATGGCGTATGTGGAGGCGGCGCGAAGTCTCGGAGCATCCAACAAGCGGCTGATGTTCCGCCACATCCTGCCGCAATGCATCGCGCCCTACCTGATCCTGGCCACCACGCATCTTGGCGTTGCCATCATCATCGAGGCCGCGTTGGGCTTTCTGGGCGTCGGCATTCCTCCGCCCACGCCGACCTGGGGCAACATGCTGTCCGACTCGCTGAACGCCGGATTGGTGCCGCCGTGGTGGCTGGTGCTGTTCCCCGGTGCGGCGATCACGCTGACCGTGCTGGCGTTCAATCTGCTGGGCGACGGCATCCGCGACATGCTGGACCCGCGGCTGCGCGGAGCGGTGGGCGCGCGCTGAAACAAAACGGCCATCCCTGGGGATGGCCGTTTTGCCTGATGGGGGCCGGGAGCAATCCCGGCCCCTTTTTTGTTGCGCTACGCGGCGAGCGGGAATTTCACCCCCGCGTCATGCAGATGGCATGACACCAGATGCCCCTGCGCCACTTCCCGCAGAACAGGTACTTCTTCCCGGCAGCGCGCCACCGCGTACGGACACCGCGTATGGAAATGACACCCCGTCGGCGGATTGATCGGGCTCGGCACATCGCCCGTTAGGATCATCCGCTTGCGGCTGCGCGCCCCGGCCTTCGGGATCGGCACAGCCGAGAGAAGCGCCTCGGTGTAGGGATGCAGCGGCATCTCGAACAGGCTGGTCTTGTCGGTCATTTCGACAATCCGGCCCAGATACATGACCGCGACCCGGTGGCTGATATGTTCCACCACCGCGAGGTCATGGGCGACGAAAAGATAGGACAGTTCGAACTCGTCCTGGAGGTCCATCAGCAGGTTGATGATCTGCGCCTGGATCGAGACGTCGAGTGCGGAAACCGGTTCATCGCCCACGATCAACTGCGGGTTCAGCGCCAGCGCGCGGGCAATGCCCAGGCGCTGCCGTTGCCCGCCCGAGAATTCATGCGCGTAGAGATACATCTGATCCGGCCGCAGACCGACGCGCTGGAACAGCCATGACACGCGATCCCGCCGCTCTGTGCGGTTCGCGACGTTGTGGATGATCAGGGGTTCGCCCACGATATCGCCCGCTGTCATGCGCGGATTCAGCGATGCGTAGGGATCCTGGAAGATCATCTGCATCTGCTGGCGATAGGGCATCATCTCCTGCCCCGTCAGTTCCGTGATGTCGGTGCCGCGCACGCGGATCGATCCGCCCGTCGGTTCCAGCAGCTTCATCATCGTGCGGCCGACAGTCGATTTGCCGCAGCCGGATTCACCAACCAGGCCGAGCGTCTCGCCCTTCTTGATCTGGAACGAAACGCCGTCGACGGCGCGCACCTGGCCGACGAGTTTCGAGAACAGGCCGCGCACGATCGGAAAATGCTTCTTGAGGTCGGTGACCTCGATCAGCGGGGCATTGGCGTCGCTCATGCGGCTGCTCCCATCAGGGTCTTTGCGTGCCAGCAGGCGACCCAGTGCTTGGGTGCGTGTTCCTCCAGCGGCGGATAGGTGGTGATGCACTGTTCGGTGGCAAAGCCGCAGCGCGCGGCGAAGGCGCAACCGGGCGGCAGCTTCGCGAGCGACGGGACCATGCCCTTGATTTCCGTCAGTCTTGTGCGGGCATCGCCGGCATGGGCGGCAGCCTCCACGTTCGGGATCGAGCCGAGCAGGCCCTTGGTGTAGGGGTGGCCGGGGCGTTCAAAGAGATCGTCGACGAGCGCTTCCTCAACCTTGCGGCCCGCGTACATCACGACGACGCGATCAGCGTTTTCCGCGACGACGCCCATGTCGTGCGTGATCAGGACGATCGCAGTGCCGAGGGTTTCACGCAGGTTCCGCATGATGTCGAGAATCTGTGCCTGAATCGTCACGTCCAGCGCCGTCGTCGGTTCATCCGCGATCAGCACGCGCGGATTGCATGACACCGCCATCGCGATCATCACGCGCTGGCGCATGCCGCCGGACAATTGGTGCGGATAGGCATGGATGCGTCGTTCCGGTTCCGGGATCGCGACGCGGCGCAGCATGTCGGTGGCCTTCGCCATCGCATCCTTGCGTGAAAGATTCTGGTGCAGGGCGATGGCTTCGGCGATCTGCCGCCCGATCGTGTAGAGCGGGTTCAGCGACGTCATCGGCTCCTGAAAGATCATCGAGATATGGTTGCCGCGGATGTCCTCCATCTCGGATTCCGAGAGGTCGAGCAGGTTCTTGCCGTCGAAGCGGATGGCGCCGCCGACGATGCGTCCGGGCGGATTGGCGACCAGGCGGAGGATGGAAAGCGCGGTGACGCTTTTGCCGCAGCCGGATTCACCGACCACGCCCAGGGTCTCTCCGGCGCGCACGCTGTATGACACACCGTCCACCGCGCGGACGACGCCAGCTTCGGTGAAGAAGTGTGTCTGGAGGTTGTCGATTTCCAGAACGGGTGTCGACGATTCCTGGATCGAGGCTGCGTGACTCAAGAAGTGACCCCCGTGGTTTGGTATGTTATGTGTGATGCATTGGACGCTTGACCACTATAGGGGGCTCGATCGTTCAAGGCCATAAGCGTCTGCAAGACGCAGGGAGGAAATAAAATATGGACACACTACTGTCCGGTTGACGGCGA
>DIUL01000191.1 GCA_002422345.1 Acetobacteraceae bacterium UBA6159 | reverse complement strand
GTCTTGCCGGCGTCGGGGTGGGAGATGATCGCGAAGGTGCGGCGGCGGGCGATTTCGGTGGCGGGATCGGTCATGCAGGGGGGCTAGCACGAAACGGGTGCCGGAGGGGAGGGGCGCTTGTCCCAACCGTCATCCCGAACGCAGCCGAAAACGCGTGGGAAAACCCCAGGCGGACCACAGCCCGCCCGGGATCCCGGTCCTCAGCCCAGCTGGGCTTCGGCGTATTCGTAGTTGGCCAGGTTATCCAGCCAGTTCTGCAGGTAGTTCGGGCGCACGTTCTTGAAATCCAGGTAGTACGCATGTTCCCACACGTCGCAGCCCAGCAGGGCCTTGCCCTGGTTCTCGGCCAGCGGGTTGGACCCGTTGGCGGTCTTCGTCACCTTCAGCTTGCCGTCCGAACCCAGCACCAGCCAGGCCCAGCCCGAGCCGAACTGGCTGACGCCAGCGGCCTTGAAGGCGTCCTTGAACTTCTCGGTCCCGCCCAGGTCGGAATCGATCTTCGCTTGCAGCTTCGGCGGGATCTTGCCGCCGGTCGGGCTCATGCATTCCCAGAAAATGATGTGGTTCCAATGCTGGCCGGCATTGTTGAACACCGGGCCACCCGCGGCGGCGGTCGCCTTCACGATCTCGTCCAGCGACTTGCCGGCGAGCGACGCGTCGGCGGCAACGAAGCCATTCAGCGCCGTCACATAGGCCTGGTGATGCTTGCCATGGTGCAGGTCGAGGGTTTCCTCGCACATGCCCTTCGCGCCGAGGGCGGTCTTGGCGTAGTTGAGGGTCGGCAGTTCGAAAGCCATGGAATCCTCCGGAGGTTGTGGTGCGAGACGCCGGCGGCGCCGCCCCATATAGGCCTGGGGTAGCTATGGCCGGGTCCGCGAGCCGTCAAGCTTGCACGAAGCGACAATCCGCGCCACCTCGCGCTGATGAATGATGCCATCACCGAACTGGTCCGCCGTCACGACCCGGACCGGTTCCTGACCGCCCTGTTCGCCCCGCCCGACCGGCGCGGCGCGCTGCTCACGCTGTATGCGTTCAATCATGAACTCGCCCGCGCCCGGGAAGTTGCCTCGGAACCCGCCCTCGCCTTCATCCGCCTGCAATGGTGGCGGGAGGTGGTGGAGGGCACACCCAAGCGGCACGAGGTCGCGACGCCGCTGTCCGACGCCATGGCACAGGGGCTGTTCGTCCCCGCCGACCTGCTGGCGATCATCGAGGCGCGGGAGACCGAGGCCGAGGATGAAATCCCCACCCTGGACGCCTGGCGGACCTGGCTTCTGGCCGGCGCTGGAGGACTCGCGGTGGCCGCCGCCCGCCTGCTGGGTGCCGCGGACCCCGAATCGTTCCGCGGCCTCGGTGCCGCCTATGGGGCGGCGGGCATCCTGCGCGGGGCGGTGGTGCTGGCCGATCAGGGGCGCTGCCTGCTGCCGCATGACGTGCTGGCTGAACAGGGCCTGTCGCCCGAGGTCGCGATGGCCGATCTCGGCGCCCCCCCGGCCCGACAGGCCATGGCGATCCTGGCGCGGGAGGGCACGCGGCTGCTGCATCGCCCCGCCGTCACCCGCGCCACCGTCGCGGCCGCCCTGCCTGGCGTGCTCGCAAGGCGGGACCTGCGGCGCTGGCCGAGGGTGGATCATCCGCGTCGATTCGGCGATCGTCTGGCTGTAACGTTCCACGGTCTGATGGGACGGATACCGGGCTGACCACGACCAGCACCAAGTGGGGCACGCCGCCAGAGGGACCGAAGTGATGCGATCTCGGGGAGAGCCATGGCCGAACTGATTGTCCAGTCCGCGACCGTCTACGCCGCGATCGGCGCCCTCGTGGCGGTGCTGTTCCTGCTGTTCGGCATCGACCGCATCGATCCGGCCGCGCGCGGCGCCTATGCGTTCCGCCCGATGATCGCCCCGGGCATCGTGCTGCTCTGGCCGGTCGTGGTGGTCCGCTGGGCGGTGCTGGAACGACGGCGCTCCCAGGAACACACGCCATGAGACGGCGGCATCGCCGAGTCCATCGGTTCGCCTGGACCGTGCTGGCCGTGATCCTGCCGCTGGTCATCCTCGGTGCCCTGTCCGCCCGCCGCGTCGGGCCGCAGGAGGCCGCCTCGGTCCGGATCGCCCCATGAGCGTGCGGTATGAGCCGGTTGGCTGGAACGCCAGCAAGATCGTCCTGGACGCGGCGTTCCTGGCGATGATCACGACCTATCTGCTGGGCTTCCTGTGGGTGGCGCCGCGGTTCCAGACGATCACCCAGCCGCCGGACGACTTCACCGTCCGGATGAACGCCTTCGGCAGTTGCGCCTTCCTGCTGCTGACCGTGATCCTCTGCATCGGGCCCGCCGCCCGCCTGGACCGGCGCTTCCTGCCGCTGCTGTACAACCGCCGACATCTGGGCGTGATGACGGCGGGGGTGGCTCTGAGCCATGCCTGGGCCGCGCTCGACTGGTATTTCGCCTACAGCCCCAACGGCCGGTTCGTGAACCTGCTGTCCGGCAACACCAGCTTTGGCCAGGTCGAGGGCTTCCCCTTCGAGCTTTTCGGCCTGTTCGGCCTGCTGGTCCTGGCCCTGCTCGCCCTCACCAGCCATGATTTCTGGCTGCATTTCCTGACGCCGCGGGTCTGGAAGGGCCTGCATATGCTGCTCTACGCAGGATACCTGTCCGTCGTGATGCATGTCGCCCTGGGCGCGCTGCAGGCCGCGCAGAGCCCGCTGCTCGCCGTGGTCGTCGCGTTCTCGGTCGTGCTGGTCGCCGGCCTGCATCTGGCCGCGGGGCGGGTGGAGCGCCGCCGTGACGCCGCCGTCGCGCCGGCCCATCGCGATGCTCCCTGGGTCATTGCCGGCCCGGTCGGCGCGATCGAGGAAGGGGCCGGCTTGGTCGTGCATCTCGCCGATGCCGAACCCGTGGCGATCTTCCGCCATGACGGGATGCTGTCGGCCGTGACCAATCTCTGCGCCCACCAGAGCGGCCCGTTGGGGGAAGGGCGGGTCGTCGATGGCTGCATCACCTGCCCCTGGCACGGCTTTCAGTACCGGCTCGCGGACGGCCGAGCGCCGCCGCCGTTCACGGAGAGGCTGGCGACGTATCGGCTGCGCGTGGAGGATGGCATGGTCCTGCTCGATCCAAGGCCCAACCCGCCCGGCACCTTTGTCGAACCGGTGGTGGTGGCATGAGGACGCCCTTCTTCATCGGCTGGTCGCCACGCTCGGCCGCGCCGCTGGCAGGGTTCCTGGTGATGCTCACCGTGCTGGTGCTGGGTGGGGCGGGCGCCCTGGCCCTGGCGCTGGGGGCGCGAGTTGGTGATCCGGGCGGCGGGGAGTGGCTGGGGGAACGGACCGTCTCGGGCGTGATCCTGCAACACCCTTACCCGGTGCTGGTGACCGATCCCGACGCGACCCATCCCGAGGGCCATGCTTTGCTGCTGTCCGGCGCCGGCAAGGTCGGCGTGCAGGCGGAGGCCGAGCGGTTTGCCGGCCAGCGGGTGCGGGTCACGGGGGCGGTGGTCAAACGCGGCGACATCGACATGCTGCTGGTCGATGCCGTGCAGGCGGATGCCGCCCCGCTGGCGGGCCCGGTTCCCACGACTCCGCTGGGCACCTGGCGGGTGGTGGGAGAAATCTGCGACGGCAAATGCGTGGCCGGCGTGATGCGGCCGGGCGATGGCCTGTCGCACAAGGCCTGCGCCAATGTCTGCATCCTGGGCGGCGTGCCCCCGGTGCTGGTCACCACCGGCCCGGTGGAGGGACGGCGCTTCATGCTGATGGGCGATCCGGACGGCCGAACCCTGCCGGAGTCGTTCCGCGACCATGTGGGCGTGAAGCGGCGGATGGAGGGCACGGTCACCCGCGTGGCCGATATGCTGGTGTTCCATACCGACGTCACCCGGGCGGTCGTGCCATGACGAAGGCCTATGCGGCCGGCGCGCTGGCGATCGGGGCCGCGCTATGGTGGATCGCGCCGACCGTGCAGGACTGGCTCGGCCTGGGTTGGGCAGCGGATTTCGGCCAGCTCTGCCTGGTCATCGTGGCGATTTCCGTCATCGGCAGGCTGGCGGAGCGGTTCCTGGATCGGCGGGTTGCCGCGGGAACCGCTCCGCCGCCGGTCACGTGATCTGGTAGCGGGAGAACAGCAGCTTCGACCGCTTCGCCGCCTCCTCGAACGCCTGCTCGGGGGTCATGCTCCGCTGCGTGATGTTGGCTTCCGCCTGGGTCCAGACCTGCTCGGACAGGATCTGTCCATAGGCGGGGTTATAGGCCATCCACCAGGGCATCGAGGGCGCGAGCAACCCGTTCTCGATCCCCGCCTTGCGGTGCGGGTCGGCCGGGTCCAGCCAGTACGGGTCGCTCTTGATGATGGAATCCATCACCGGCAGGTACCGCGCCCGGGTTTCCTTCAGATAGGAGTTCAGGTTCTCCGGCATGATGAACGCCTTCAGCAGCTCCTTGGCGCCGTCGATGTTCTGGGCACCCTTGGGGATGATGCAGGGGGAAACGCCGAGCAGCCGCGGGACTTCCTTGCCGTCGTTGTTCAGCGGGATGCCCTGGGTGATGATTTCCTTGAGGTACTGGTCCTTCTTCTCCATCTGCGCCACCGCGATCGAGATCGTGGCATTCGGCGTCATCACGATCTGGCGGGCATAGAACGCGTTGTTGTTGTCGACATCGCCCCAATTGATCGCGCCAGGCGGGACATAGCCCTTCTTGTAGGGCGTCGTCAGCCGCTCCAACGCCATGATTGCGGCCTTGCGGACGGCAGGATCGTCGATCTGCAATTTACCTTCGGGTGAAACGATACCGGCGCCGCCATAGGCGTTCAGGAATGAGTGGAACAGCGTGCCGCTGTCGGCCTCCTTCGTCGCCATGGAGTATCCCAGGCCGAAGATGCGCTTTCCTTTCGAGCGCAACTTGTCCTGCGCCGTCTCGAAGAACTTGTAGTAGGCATCCTGCGTCTTCGGGATGTCGTTGATCTGGAGGCCGGCTTCCTCGACCAGTGGCCGCCAGACCGAGTTGTTCATCGCCGAACACTTGATCGGCACCGAGAAATAGGACCGCTTCTTCGTCACGTTGTTATAGTACCGCGAACTGTCGAGCGCGGTTTTCGAGAATTGCTTGTCCTGCGTCGCGACGACGTCGGACAGATCGATCAACTGGTCGTTCCAGGCCGCAGCCGGCACCAGGAACCGGTCGCCCGTGACCGTATGGACCAGGTCCGGCACGTCCTTGACGTTCATCGCCGCGATCATCTTCGTGATCAGGTCCGGCCCGTTCATGATTGTCAGCTCGACCTTGTTGCCGGTCTTCTTTTCCCAGGCGGCCATGGCATCCTCGACCGCCTTGTTCTCGGCCGCGTAGAAGCCCTGGGTCCACCAGACGACGATGGGCTTGTTGGCCTTGGCGGAGCGGGAGCGCAACGTGGTCGCGGCCGTGGCCGCACCCAGGCCGACAACGGCCTGACGACGGGATATCTTCTGCATCGGACGTACCTTTCCTGCCGAATGGGGCCTGTTCCTTGGCGGCCCCTTGTTGTTCTGATCGTCGGCGTACGGAGAAGTGCAGAGCAGTCCACGCAGTAAAAGGCAGCCGCCATCAAGTCATTCCGGCCACCCACCAGAAGTCCCCGTCCGCTCGGCGGCACTATGAACGCAAAGATGTGTCTTTCACCAGAATTTTCGGCGCCGATGGCGGCCCTCAGTCCCGCGCGAGCAGGCCGTTGATCAGGCGCGTCCGCCCGTCCTCCTGCGCCCGGTTGGCGTTCCGGACCCGGTCCCGGAACGTCGGCCCCACCACCACGTGGATGCCCAGGATCGGCGGTCCGGCCGAGGCACCCGACAGCCGCGCGCGTTCGGCCGCGTTCTCGGCCAGGGCGACGTCGGTGTTGTCCACCCATTGCAGGACCCGGAAGCCCGCCTGCTCCAGCAGGGCACGGGTCTCCTCGGGTGAATGGAGGAAGCTGATCTCCGCCCGGTCCGCCCACATCACCGGGAAGGTCAGGGGCCCGCCCGTGCCCTGCGCCACATCCTGGATCGCCAACCGCCCGCCCGGCTTCAGGACGCGGCGGATTTCCTGGTACCACGCGGCGCGGTCGGCGATGTTCATCGCGACATTCTGCGTCCAGGCCAGGTCGAAGCTGGCATCCGGGAATGGCAGCGCCAGCGCGGAGCCGACGCGGAAATCAACACGATCCGCCAGGCCGAGCATGCTGGTCAGGGCCGAGGCGGTGGCGACGAACGCCTCGGTCAGGTCCACCCCGGTGACCCGGCAGCCATGCTTCGTCGCCAGATACCTCGCCGGTCCGCCGATCCCCGAGCCGATATCGATGACGTGGTCCGAGGCCGTGGGAGCGAGCATGGCGGCCAGTTCCTCGGTCGCCTTGCGCCGGCGGGAGTGGAATTCGTCGATCGGGGCCAGGTCGTCGATGGTCAGCCGGTCGAGGTCCTTCCCCGCCGCGCGCAGCGCGGTGAGGATGCGGTCGAGCAGGCCGGTGGTGGCATAATGGTCGGCGACGTGATCGGTCATCGGGCGGGGCCTATCGGAACGTGCCGCAGGTCGGCTGCGCGGTCATGCCGACAAGCTGCTGGTTGAAGCGGGACTTATACGCGGATCGCACGCGGTTGACGGCATCCAGGCTGTCCGGCGTATCCGGCAGCGCCACCAGGATCACCTTGCTGGTCTGGTGGATGGTACGGCCGGCTCGCGTGCTGTACCAGGCGCCGCGGGCGTCGAAGACGGTGAAACCGTCGGGCAGGGCAGGGGTCACCGAGTCCTCGATGAACGCGGTCCATTCAGGGTCGGACACGTCCGCCCGGTTGGGGACGGTGCGGCCGAAGAACAACTCATAGGCCAGCATCGGCTCGCCGAGACCCGGGGCGCATACGGTCGCGGGCGGGAAGGCGACGCAGGCGGCCAAAACCAGGGGCAGGGCTGCAATTAATCTTTTCCCGATTGCTGCCATCATTGAAATCCCACGCCTTCCCTGCTATCTGACCAGTCTGGTCAGTAAGGCTTTCTTAACATGTCTCCGCTACACCGCCTGGGCGTTCCGGACAGTGGCGAACCCGCCGCGACATGGAAGCTTGAAGATGCCAAAGCGAGGTTCAGTGAAGTGGTCCGTCTAGCACAACAGGGCGTCCCCCAGCACGTCACCGTCCGCGGCCGAGGTGCCGTGGTGATCATGGCCGCCGCTGATTACGCACGCCTCGCCCCCGCGGCGTCCAGCCCCAGCCTGGCGTCTTTGCTGACGGATGGGCCGTTCGGGCGGCTGGACGGGTTCGACGACGCGCTCACCCGCGAACGCGGTCCGGTGCGCGATCCGTTGGATTTTACCCCGTGATCCGTCCGGTGCGCGGCTGGCTGGTGGATACGAACGTTGTTTCGGAAATCCGCAAGGGGCCGCGCGCCGATCGTCGGGTCATGGCCTGGGCCGACCGGGTGCCTCGGGTCGGGCTGTATCTCAGCCGCCTGACCGTGGCGGAGATCCGTGTCGGCATCGCCCGCGTCACCGATCCGGGCTTCCAGGCGGAGCTTGAGGCCTGGCTGCGGGACGGCCTGCTGCCCTGGTTCGCGGATCGACTGCTGGAGGTCGATGAGGCGGTGCTGATCCGTTGGCGGACCCTCGCGTTCGAGGCGAAGCGGGACAACTACACCTATGCCCGGCCGGACGCCCTGCTCGCGGCAACGGCGTTGGTGCACGACCTGGGTGTTGCCACGCGGAATGAGGACGATTTTGCCCGCGCGGGTGTCCGGTTGCTCAACCCCTGGGTGGCGGAGGACTGAGCCAGGGCACAACCCGTCTACAACTTTCCCTGTAGCGGACGGCAAAGTCGTGCGTGGCAGCCCCGCCATCCGCCGAACGAGTGAAGGCGGGTCCCGGTCAAGGTCTCCCGTCAGAACCCTTCGCGGGCGATATCCATCGCGAAATAGGTCATGATCAGATCCGCCCCAGCGCGCTTGATGCTGCCCAGCGTCTCCCGCACCACCCGCCGTTCGTCGATCGCATCGGCCTGGGCGGCGAACTTGATCATCGCGTACTCGCCGCTCACCTGATACGCCGCGACCGGCAGCAGTGAGTTCCGACGGATATTCGCCAGCACATCCAGATACGGCAACGCCGGCTTCACCATCAGGATGTCGGCGCCCTCGGCCTCATCCACGATCGATTCCAGCAGCGCTTCCCGCCCGTTCATCGGGTTCATCTGATAGGCCTTGCGGTCGCCGATCAGATCGCACCCCGCCGCCGCGCGGAACGGGCCATAGAACGCGGAGGCGAATTTTGAGGAATACGCCATGATCGGCGTATTGACGAAGCCGGCCTGGTCCAGGGCGCTCCGGATCGCCTTGACCTGCCCGTCCATCATCGATGACGGCGCGATCATGTCGGCCCCGGCCCGCGCCGCGACAACCGCCTGGCGGCCCAGATTCTCGATCGTGTGGTCGTTATGGACGTGCTCGCCGTCGATCACACCGCAATGGCCGTGCGACGTGTATTCGCAGAAGCAGGTGTCCGACAGCACCAGCAGATCGGGCGCGGCGTCCTTGATCCGCTTGGTCATGCGGGCCAGCAGCCCGTTCTCGTTCCAGGAATCGCTGCCCGTGTCGTCCTTGTGGCGGCTGACGCCGAAGGTCATGACCGCCTTGACGCCGGCCGCCGCAATCTCCTTCGCCGCCGCGTCCAGCTTGCGCTCGGGGATGCGGAAGATGCCCGGCATGCTCTCGACCGGAGCGAAGTCTTCCAGCTCCTCCTCGATGAAGATCGGGTAGATCAGGTCGTTCAGCGTGACCGTGTTTTCCTGCATCATGTCGCGCAGGGTTTGCGACGCACGCAGGCGGCGCAGGCGGGTGATCGGGAAGTTCGGACCCATCGTGTCCTCGAATCCAGGCCCGGGTCGGGCCTATGCCAAAGGGTGGGGCCGCGGACGCGACCCATCAGTGAAGCGGCTGTAGCGGAAAGGCGCCGGATCGACCACCGGGGTCTGAGACATCACCAGGTCCGCCATCAGACGGCCGGCGCCCGGACCGATGCCGAAGCCATGGCCGGTGAAGCCGGTGGCGATGAAGAACCCCGGCACGCTGTCGACGCCCGAGATCACCGGCACCGCGTCCGGCGTCACGTCGATCACCCCGCCCCAGCGTTCAGCGATCTTCATGCCGTGAAACACCGGGAAGGCCGCGGTCAGGTTGGTCTGGGCCTGCCGCAGGATCGGCTCATGCGGCGCGGGATCCAGCACGCGGGTCTTCTCGAACGGCGACACGCCATCCAGCTTCCAGGAGGACGCCGAGAACAAATCCCGCAGGAACGGCCCGCCGACGCGCAGATTCAGGCTGCCGCGCTGATGGCGCAGGGCCGGAATGAAATCACGCGTGAAGCGCAGCGTATCGGGGACGATGTCGTGAACATTGCCGCTCCAACTCGCGACGGTATAGCCGCCGTCCATCCGCTTGCGCAGGCTGAAGCCGAAGCCACTGGCGGACATTTCCGGCCCGCCCTCCATCTTCTCGGTCCGCATGACGGATGACATGACGCGCAACTGCGGCAGACGGATGCCCAAGCTGCGGCAGAACATGCGCGACCAGACACCGCCGGCGAGCACCACCGAATCACACGCGATCCGGCCCTTCTCGGTCACCACGCCGGAAATCCGCCCCGCCTGCGTCTCCACGCCGCGCACCGCGCAGTTGGTCAGGATCGAGGCTCCCAGCTTGCGCGCGGCATTCGCGATCGCCGGCGCCGCCTTCTGCGGTTCCGCCCGCCCATCGCTCGGCGTGAACAACCCGCCCGCCCAGGCGCCGGTCATGCCGGGCAGCACGCGTGCCATCTGGTCCCGCGTCAGCAGGCGGCTGTCGAGCTGATAAGGACGCGCGACCTCATCCAGCCAGGCTTCCCGGCGCGCCAGTTCTTCGGGCGTGCGGCACATGTAGACGATGCCGCAGCGGCGGAACCCGGTTTCCGCGCCGATCTCGGTGTCCATCTCAGCCCAGAGCCGCAAGGCTTCCTGCGCCAGCGGAATTTCCACCGGATCGCGCCCCATCTTGCGGCACCAGCCCCAGTTCCGGCTGGATTGCTCCGCCGCGATCTCCCCCTTCTCGCACAACACGACCGGCACACCGGCGCGGGCGAGGAAATAGGCCGTGCAGACCCCGATGATGCCCCCGCCGATGACGACCACGCGGGCCTCGGCAGGCGCGGTGGGATCGGAGGCAACGGGATCGGGGCGAGGTGCCATGGGGTCTCCGGTCGATAACGGCGGCGGACCGGGGATGGTCCGGTTGCACCAGATTACAGGCAAGGCGGCCGGTCGGTCCAATGGCGTATGCGGGCGCCAGACGTTCGCATTCCGGCGTTCGGTTGATGCCGGATCATCCTGGTCGGGCCCGACCCGACCAGGACGGCAATGGCCGTTCGGGTTGATTACGGTGCCGGTTGAAGTTTGACCCGTGCCCGGAACATGATAAATGTTGTTACAAAGTTTGGCTGTATGGGATTCGTCATATGCGTGTGGCTCTTTCAGGGATCGCCATCCTCGCCGGTCTGGCCTGCGCGCCGGTCGCTCAGGCCGCCGTCACGATCGGTGTTGCCAACAACGCCAACTGCATCCCGTTCAATTGCGCGCCGTATATGGGTCTGACCGGATACCAGCAGGCCTGGTCCTCCACCGCCTTTTCCAGCCCGGTGACCATCAGTGCGCTGACGTTCTACGGACAGACGAACCAGATCGGCAATCTGATGCAACCGGCGACCCATACCATATCATTCTATACGACATCGCAGCCCGCCAACGCCCTGGCGGTCAATTTCGCGACCAATCGAGGCACCCTGCTGGGGTCGTTCGGGAGTTTCGTGGTTTCCGGCATCATGCCGGCCGCCCTGACCTTCAACGGCTCTCCGTTCGTCTACGACCCCGCGGATGGCAATCTGCTGATGGAGGACGTCATCGTGACGGGCGTGAACGCGTCCTATGCCTCGAATTTCCAGACCGATTCGACGTCCGGCCTGATGTCGCGGGCGATGGCGGGTCTCTACCCCCAGGCCGGCTCCCTGGGCCTGGTCACGACCTTCGACGCAGTCCCGGTCGAGGCACCGGAACCTGCTTCACTCGCGCTGCTGGCGGCGGGGTTGCTGGGCCTCGCGGGGCTTCGCCGCCGGGTCTGACCCCCCCGGATCAGGGCAGGATATCGCGGACCCGCTCCACCGGCCGACACAGCACTGCGCCCTTGGGGGATGCGACGACCGGCCGCTCGATCAGGATCGGGTGGGCGAGGATGGCGTCGATCAGGGCATCGTCGCTCAGCGCCGGGTCATCCAGCCCGAGTGCGTCATAGGGCGTGCCGCGGCGGCGCAGCAGTGCCCGCGGCGTGATCCCCATCCGGGCCAGCAGGGCCGTCAGTTCCGCCCGGGTCGGCGGGGTCTTCAGATACTCGATGACCCGAGGCTCCACCCCCGCGTCCCGGATCATCCCCAGCACCTTGCGGGACGTTCCACATTTCGGGTTATGGTAGATGATCGTTTCGTCGGCCCCGCCTGTCATCTTGCTTCCCCTTGAACCGTCATTCCTCCGGCGGACAATAAAGGTCCCGCAGCAATCCGAGAATGCGGGCCGCCCTGGGATCGGCGAGCCGGTACAGGATGCTCTGCGCTTCCCGCCTTGTCGCGACCAACCCGTCCTCCCGCAGCAGGGCCAGATGCTGGGACAGCGCGGACTGCGATAGCCCGACCGCGGCCACGAGGTCGCTGACATTCATCTCCCCCGCCGAAACCAGGTGGCACAGCACGAGCAGGCGCTTTTCGTGGCCGAGCAGGCGGAGCATGCGGGCGGCTTCGGCGGCCTGGGCCTCCATGGCTTCGTGCATTGATGTCGTTTGTGTCATCCGGCCTCAACATTAGTATTTACTGATTGAGAAAATTCTAATATAAATGGCGCATGCCGGCAACCTGAAAAGGAGCAACGCCATGCTTTCCCTCACTGACCGAGCCTGGTCACCGTATCTGACTGGCACGATCATCGGACTCCTGCAAATTCCCGCATTCCTTCTGCTTGGTACCGCGCTGGGCACGTCGTCATCCTATGTGACCGTGGGTGACAGCCTGGCATCGTTCGTCGACCCTGGCATCCGCTCTATCGACTATGCAGCCAAGCATCTTACGGGGGCCAAGAACTGGTGGCAGGTCGCGGTCGTCGTGGGGATCGCGCTCGGCGCATTCCTGTCATCCCGTTTGTCGGGCACGGCGCGCAGCGGGATTGCCCCGATCTGGCGCGACGTGCGCGGGGCAGGGACCCGAACCGGCCGCTTCGTGATGGCCTTCGGTGCCGGCTTCATCATGCTTCTGGGCGCGCGCATCGCCGATGGCTGCACCTCGGGCCACGGCATTTCCGGTATCGCGCAGCTTGCGCTGGGTTCGTTCATCGCGGTGGGCGCGATGTTCGCCGGTGGGATCGCCACGGCCCTGCTGACGCGCCGTTCCTGACAAGGGAGAATGAATATGTCCGTATTCACAGCCGTTTTGATCGGGCTCGCGATGGGTGCCGTGTTCGGCCTCGCGCTGGAAAAATCCCGTGTGTTTGAACCCGGGATCATCGTGGGCCAGATGCGCCTGCGGAATTTCGTGATGCTCAAGATCTTCCTGACCGCCGTGACAACGGGGCTGGTCGTGCTGGCCGTGCTGCACGGGTTCGGGATCGTGAAGCTGGGTCCCAAGGCCGTGCTGATGGGCGCGGACCTGATCGGAGGCGCCTTGCTGGGCGTCGGTATCGCGATGGCGGGCGCCTGTCCCGGCACCGTCGCCGCCCAGATCGGCGCCGGTTACGCCGACGCTCGGCTGACCCTGGTGGGCGGCCTGCTGGGCGCGGTGGCGTTCACCTACCTGGAGCCGATGCTCAATCCGATCCTGCTGTCGGGTGGCCCGGGCAAGCTGACCCTCGCGAGCGTGACCGGTGTTCCGTTCTGGATGCTGGCCCTCGGCTTCGCGGTGGTGCTGATCGCCGGCCTGGTGGCGCTGGAGCGTTGGCGCCCGTGGCGGACCGAGATCGGCGCCAATGGCGACGGTGTGATTGCCCCGCCAGCGGGCCAGGTCGGACCGACCGGAGCGGCGACAGCTTCCTCCATCTGAAATCGACACACGCGGCATCCGCCGCCTAGGGAGAATCCCATGTTCCGTACGAATGTTGGTGGCCTGGACAAGATCCTCCGCATCGTGGTCGGGATTGCCCTGCTCGCGGCGGGATGGTTCGGGCCGCTGGGCTGGTGGGGGCTGATCGGCCTCGTGCCGCTGGCGACCGGGCTGCTGAACACCTGCCCGCTCTATACGATCCTGGGCCTGAACACCTGCCCGATCGGCCAGCGCGGCACCTGAACGCCGGGGGGCGCCTGGGTTCAGGCGCCCAGAACCTCGATCGCGGTGGACTTGATCAGCGCGAGGACGGGGCCACCCTCGACCAATCCCAGATTCCCAATCGCGTCCGGCGTCACGCGGGACAGCAAGGCGCCGTCGGGCAACGCGATTTCGACCATGGCGGACCGGCGGGCGCCCTCCCGCGCGATCCGCCGGACGGTGCCGGTGATCATGTTGTGCATGCTGATGGATTCGGGCGCCTTGCCGGCCAGGGTGATTTCCCGCGCCGGTATCCGCACCCGCACCCGGCTGCCGAGCGGCAGGTCCAGCAGGGGCACGAGGAACGTCACGCCGCCGCCGGACAAGCGCGTCAGTTCCCGCCCTGCATCGTGGCCGGCGACCTCGCAGTGCAGCAGCGCCCCCGCATCGTCGCGCTGGGCAAAGGGCAGGTCGGCCCTTGTGGCGATGTCGGCCAAGGCCCCCGCGCCGACGACACGCCCCTGGTCGATCAGCACGACAGAGTCCGCCAGCCGATTGACCTCATCCAACGCATGCGTGACGTAAAGGACCGGCAGGCGCAGCGTTGTCTTCAACCGCGTCAGGAACGGCAGGATTTCCGCCTTGCGCGGGGCATCGAGGCTCGCCAGTGGCTCATCCATCAACAGCAACCGCGGCTGCGCCAGCAAGGCTCGGCCGATCGCGACACGCTGGCGTTCTCCGCCCGAGAGGGTGTGCGGCCGGCGGGCCAGCAGGGCCTCGATGCCGAGCAGGGCGATGATTTCGTCGAACTGGATGGGGCCGGGTTCGGCGCGGCGCATGCCGTAGCGGAGGTTGTTCGCGACCGACATATGCGGGAATAGGCGCGCGTCCTGGAAGACCAGGCCGATCCGCCGGCGCTCGGGTGGCAGCCATACGCCGGCGGCCGTGTCGCCCAGGACCCGGCCATCGACGGCGATGCGGCACGCATCGGGGCGCAGCAGGCCGGCGGCGGCGGCGATGATGGTGGACTTGCCGGCACCGGACGGACCGAACAAGGCGGTTACGCCGGGGGTCGGTGCCTCGAACGTCACATCCAGGCTGATGGATGGGAAGGCGTGGCGCAGATGGATCGAAAGACTCATCGACCCAGCATGGCATTGAGGCGCTTGGCGAACCATTCCGACAGCAGCAGGCCCGTCAATGCCAGGGTGATGGACACCAGGGACAGTTGCGCCGCCTTCGCCTCACCGCCCGGCACCTGCAAGGCGGCGTAGATGGCCAGCGGCAGGGTCTGGGTTTCCCCAGGGATGCTCGCGGCGAAGGTGATGACCGCCCCGAATTCCCCCAGGCAGGTGGCGTAGGCCACGATCCCGCCCACCAGGATACCCGGGGAGGCGAGCGGGAGCGTGATGGTGAACAGCCGGTCCAGCCGGCCGGCGCCGAGGGTGCGCGCCGCCTGTTCGAGGCCGGGGTCCGCGGCCTCGAATGACAGGCGGATCGCGCGGACCATGATGGGGAAGATCATCACCCCGCAGGCGAGGCTCGCGCCCGCCGTCGTGAAGACCAGCCGAATACCGAACCAGTCATGCAGCAGGGCGCCGACAGGGCCGCGCACGCCGAAGGTGATCAGCAGCAGCCAGCCGGTCACGACCGGCGGCAGCACCAGCGGCAGATGCACCAACGCGTTCAGCAACGCGTGGCCGGGGAAGCGGCATCGCGCCAGAACCCAGGCGACAACAATGGCCAGCGGCAGGCCGAACCCGACAGCCTGCGCCGCGACATAGAGGGTGAGCTTGACGGCTTCCCATTCTTCCGGAGTCAGCGTCAGGTCACTGCACCTTGAAGCCGCGCTGGCTGAAGATGGCCCGGGCCTGGGGGCCTGCCAGGTAGGTCATGACGGATCGCGCCTCCGGTGTGTCACCGGCCTTGGTGACTGCGAAGGGATAGGTAATAGCCTGATGGCTGTCGGCCGGGAAGGTTCCCGCGACCGACACGCCCTTGGACGCGGCGGCGTCGGTTGAATAGACGATGCCGGCCGGGGCCTCGCCGCGTTCGACCAGCAGCAGGGCCGCGCGCACGTCCTCGGTCCGGGCGAGGCGGGGCATCACGGCGTCCCACAGGCCCAGCTTCGTCAGCGCCTCCCGCGCATAGAGCCCGACCGGGACATGCGCGGGGTCGCCCGTCGCGATCCGGCCGTTGGCACCCAGCAAGGCCGTGAGGTCGAGCGATGGGGTGATCGCGATCTGGCGGCGCTTGTCGGACGGAACGATCAGCACGAGCGTATTGCCCAGCAGGTTCCGGCGCGTGTCCGCGGCGATCAGCGTCTTCTCGGCCAGGTAGTCCATCCATTTCAGGTCGGCCGAGGCGAACAGGTTCACCGGCGCGCCCTGCTCGATCTGGCGTGCCAGCGACGAACTGGCCCCGAAGGACAGGCGCAGCGGCTTGTGGCCGGCCTTGGTCCACTCGGCGGCGATATCCTTCAGCGCGTCCGTCAGGCTGGCGGCGGCGAACACGGTCACGGCCTGCGCGCGGGCCACGACCGGTGCGAGCAGGAGGCAGAGGAACAGGACGAAGCGCATGCGGTGACCTTTCGAGTTCAGGAGGGTTTCAGGTCGGCGGGCAGGATGTGGCCGTGGCCCCGGTTGATCCCTCGGGGCCGGACGTGTTTGGTTGCGGGATCATGGCGCCACGAAAAAACAGGTTGCCGGAGACGGCGAAGGCCAGCGACCGGTTGAGCATCAGGGTGGACCTCGCATCCGGAACCCGGATCGGGCCGGGGAAGATCGCGGTCCTGGAAGAAATCGCACGCTCGGGGTCCATATCCGCGGCCGGGCGGGCGTTGCGGATGTCGTACCGCCGGACCTGGGAACTGGTGGAGGAGCTGAACAAGGGCCTCGGCACACCAGTCGTGGAAACGGCCGCGGGCGGCAGCGGCGGGGGTGGGGCCGTGCTGACGAAGGCGGGGAAGGCGGTGGTGGAACGATACCGCGCCATCGAGGTCGATGCCGCCGCCGCCGTGCGCAAGCACATCCAGGCACTCAATCGCCTGCCATCCGGATGACGGAGCGCCCACCACCGCCGCTCGTTTGCCTTCAGATGCCCGCCTGGGTGACGAACTTGGTGACGAGGTAACCCTCCAGCGCCTCCAACCCGCCTTCGGACCCGTAGCCCGAGTCCTTCACGCCGCCGAACGGCACTTCCGGCAGCGCCAGGCCGTGATGGTTGATCGAGATCATTCCGCTTTCGACCGCGGCGGCGATGGCATTCGCGGTCTTCGCCGACCGCGTGTAGGCGTAGGACGCGAGGCCGTAGGGGAGGCGAGTGGCTTCCACCACGACGTCATCGAAGGAACCGAAGGGTGTGATGATCGCGAGTGGGCCGAAGGGTTCCTCATGCAGGACCCTTGCGTCCTTGGGCACGTCGGTCAGGACCGTCGGTTCGAAGAAGTTGCCCTTGTTCCCGATCCGGTTGCCGCCGGTGCGCACGGTTGCCCCGCGTTGGGTGGCGTCGCCGATGAAGGCCTCCATGGCGGTGATCCGGCGGGGATTGGCCATCGGGCCCATGGTGGTCCCGGCTTCCATCCCGTCGCCGACCTTCACCGCCTTGGTGTGGCGCAGGAAGCCTTCCACGAACTGCTCGTAGACGCGTTCCTGCACCAGCATCCGGGTGGGTGACACGCAGACTTGGCCCGCGTTGCGATATTTCGCCCCGGCCAGCATCCGGCTGGCCGCGTCCACATCGGCGTCGTCGAACACGATGGCCGGCGCATGGCCGCCCAGTTCCATCGTCGCGCGCTTCATGTGCAGACCGGCAAGAGCGGCCAACTGCTTGCCGATGGCCGTCGATCCGGTGAACGACATCTTCCGGATGACCGGATGCGGGATCAGGTATTCCGAGATTTCGGAGGGCACGCCATAGACCAGGTTGATCACCCCGGCCGGCACGCCGGCGTCGACGAAGCAGCGGATCAGTTCAGCCGGAGAGGCGGGCGTTTCCTCCGGTGCCTTGACGATGATGGAACAGCCGGTCGCCAGCGCGCAGGACAGCTTGCGGACCACCTGGTTGATGGGGAAGTTCCAGGGGGTGAAGGCGGCGACGGGGCCCACAGGCTCCTTGATCACAAGCTGGTAGATGCCTTCGGCCCGGGCGGGAATAACGCGGCCATAGGTACGGCGGCCTTCTTCCGCGAACCAGTCGATGACGTCGGCGGCGGCGAGCACCTCTCCCTTGGCTTCCGGCAGCGGCTTGCCCTGTTCCAGCGTCATCAGCGGCGCGATGGCGTCCGCGCGTTCCCGCAACAGGTCGGCGGCCTTGCGCATCAGTTTTGACCGGTCATAGGCGGATACCTTCCGCCAGACGCGAAAGCCGCGGTCCGCCGCGTCCAGCGCGTGATCGAGGTCGGCCCGTTCGGCGTGGGCGACGGTTCCGATGGTTTCATCGCTGGCGGGATTGACCACGGGCAGGGTGCGACCGGAGGCGGCGGGCAGCCACTGGCCGTCAATGAGCAATGAGACGTTCGGATACATCGTTCGTGTTCCTCCATCGGGTCGGCCGGCGTGCGCCAATCCCATCGGGGAATAGCGTCCGGTTGGTATACATCGGTCTCCCGCAATGTCCAACAGGATATAGCGGTAGGGCTTGCCGGCAGCCCTCGAACCGGACCGCGCCGCGCGGTCATGCGACCGGGGCCCAAGCGTCAGGCACGGGTTTCCACCGCGCCCGACCCGATTTCAGGGAGGCGGACGCATCACGGGAGGGATCGCGCGACCTCTTCCAATTGCTGGATCGCGGTGCCCCAGCCGTCATGGAAGCCCATCTCGGCGTGCTTCTGGCGATCGGCGTCATCCCTGTGCAGGCAGCGCGCCGTATAGCGGGTGCCCGCGCCTGCATCCTCCAGCATGAAGATGGCGGTCAGGGGCAGCCACGGCGTCCCGGGACGCCAGCCGGGCAGGAGCATGGACGTCGAGACGATCCGTTCCATCGGCACGATTTCGAGGAACACGCCGGGATTGTCGCTTTCCCCGCCGTCCGGGCCGGACATGAAGGTATGAAACGCGCCGCCCGGGCGGAAGTCGAAGGCACGCACCTCGGTCACCCAGGGCTTCGGGCACCACCACTGCTTCAGGATTTCGGGGTCGCTCCAGGCACGCCACACCTTGGCACGGGGGGCGGCGACGACGCGGACGATTTCCAGATCCAGCCTTGTGTCAGTCATTCTTGGTCTCCTCCAGCAATGCATCCAGGCGGTCGAAACGGGCTTCCCACAGCGCCCGTTGCGCCGAGAGCCAGGCATCCGCGGCGGCAAGGGCCTTCTTCTCGATCGTGCAAATCCGCGTCCGGCCTTCCTTGCGGGTCACGATCCATCCGCTGCGCTCCAGCATCTGGATGTGTTTCATAAAGGACGGCAGCGCCATGCTGAACGGCTTCGCCAGTTCGCTGATGCTGGCCGGCCCCTGGCCCAGCCGTCCCAGGACGGAGCGGCGGGTCGGATCGGCGAGCGCCTGGAAGACGTCGTTCAGCCGCTCCTGATACTGTTCCATAAGGCTAAGTATCACCATGACGACACTTAGTGCAAGAGCTAACTAAGAGGCGTGACGGAACAGCCTGCGCCTAGGCGGCGCGCGCGTAACCTTCGAGGTCGTCGTGATCGACGGACGCATCGCCGACTTCGGCGATGCGGGCCCGATCGAACCCGTTGAACCCGGTGCGGAGGCACGCCCCATAGGCGCCGAGCTGGCTGATTTCGATCCAGTCTCCTTCGGCGATGTCCGCGGGCAGCGTGAAGGGGCCACGCATCACATCGGCGCTGTCGCAGGTCGGGCCGTAGAAGCCGAAGTCACGGACGGTGGTATCATCGGCAACGATACCCGGGCGGATGCGCCTCACCGGATAGCGGAAGCCCAGAACACCCGCATCGGCGAGGCTGCCATACACCCCATCATTGATATACAGCATGTCACCACGCCGAGCCTGCACCTGCACGACAACCGAGCCGCCACCGGCGACCAGGGCGCGCCCGGGCTCCGTCCATAGCCGGACGCCGGGCAGGCCGAGGCGATCGACACCGTCCTCGATCTCCGCCATGAACGCGCCCAGCGCCACCGGCTCCATGTCCGGATAGGCGACCGGAAACCCACCGCCGACATCGACGATGTCGATGCGCACACCGGCTGCCTGGATGACCGCGCCCGCCGTGGCCAGCGCCTGCCGCCAGGCCAGCGGGTCCAGGCATTGGGAGCCGACATGGAACGCGATCCCCAGCCGCGTCGCGTGCGGACGGGCGGCACGCAGCAGCGCGGCGGCTTCCTCGGCCTCGGCCCCGAACTTGCCGGACAGGTCCAGCACCGCGCCGCCCTTCGGCAGTGCGAGGCGCACGACCAGGCCGAGGTCATCACCCGCGCCGATCTCCTGCAGGATCTTCTCAAGTTCCGCCTGGCTGTCGAGCACGAAGTCGCGCACGCCATGCCGTGTCCAGGCCTCCCGGATCGCGCCGCGGGCCTTGATCGGGTGCATGAAATGGATCGCGGCGTCCGGGAACATCTGGCGCACCAGCAGGATTTCACTGGGCGATGCGCAGTCGAAATGACGCACGCCGCCGGCCCACAGGGCGCGCAGCACCGACGGGTCCGGGTTGCACTTCACGGCATAGAGCACATCGCCGGGAAACGCCGCCACGAAGTCGCGCGCGGTCGCCGCCAGCGTGGCCGGGCGGATGCAATGGATCGGCTCCTCCGGCCGCTCCTCGGCGACCAGCGCGTCGACCGAGCGCAGCGGCGCGGGCATCGGCAGGTCGCTGATGCGACGGCGGAGCGGAGAGACGGCGGAACGGACACGCATGACGGACATCGCGAAGATCCTCGCAGCAGCAAACGGCCATGCGCGGGGGCATGGCCGAACGACGATGGGGAAAACAGAAGCCAACAGCGGAGGCGCGTTGCGCTCTCCGGCGGTGGGTTCAGGCGATGCGCGTTCTTCGCGTCGCCGCGATCTGATCAGCCAACATAGGCAGCTCCCTAACGACCCCGGCGTGACAGCCGGCTCGACCGAAAAGGACGCTTACGTCGTTGCTGTGCCCTTTGGAGGGCTCGCGGCACGTGCGAGGCGTCGGTGAACGCCACGGCCCAACGACTGGGGCCTAAGCGGACGCGCTGTATAGGGGAAAATGGCTGTATGGCGCAACGTATTTCTCGGACCCAAGGCAGAACCCCAGCGCATGGCGCGCGCGGTCAGGCGTTGAGCAGTGCCAGGTACTCCCAGACGACCGTCGCGGCGGCGAGGGATGTGATCTCCGCCGTGTCATAGGCGGGCGCGACTTCCACCACATCCATGCCCTGGAAACGGACGCCGCCCAGCCCGCGCAGGATCGCCTGCGCCTGCCAACTGGCGAGGCCACCGATCTCGGGCGTGCCGGTGCCGGGTGCGAAGGCCGGGTCGAGGGCGTCGATGTCGAAGCTGAGATAGGCGGGGGCGTCGCCCACGACCGTCCTGATCCGGTCCGTTACCGCCGCGGGCCCCATCATATGGACCTCGATCGCCGACAGGATCGTGACCCCCTGGCCGACGGTCCAGTCCCAGACCTCCCGCTGCACCGGAGAGCGGATGCCGATCTGGATCATCCGGGTCGGATCGACAAGCCCCTCCCGGATCGCGTGGTGGAAGACCGAGCCATGGGCATAGGCCTGGCCGAAATTATCGTCCCAGGTGTCGACATGGGCATCGAAATGAACCAGCGCCACCGGTGCGCCAAGACGTTTTCGTAACGACCGCAGCAACGGCAGGGAGATGCTGTGTTCTCCACCCAGGCACAGCAGGTGGGCCAGCCCGTCGGCCTGCGCCTCGATCCGGGCGAGGGAGGTGGGGATATCGCCCAGGGCCAGATCGAAGTCACCGATATCGGCGAGGTCCAGGGTCAGCGGATCGACCCAGAACCCTGGGTGCGCCCCATCCACCAGCATCCGGCTGGCGCGTCGGATCGCCGCCGGTCCTTCCCTTGTGCCCGAGCGGTTCGTGGTGCCGATGTCCATGGGCGCGCCGGCCACCGTGAAGGCCGCGGACCGGTCGTTGCGGCTGATCCCGAGAAATCCTGCCGGGGTCGCATAGGTTGGCGTGCCGGCCATCTTGGGTCCTTTCGTCGGTCATGAAGCGCGGGTGTTCTTTGCCCGAACCCAGGCCGAGCGTCACGCTGAGCGTGGGGGTCGGACGGATTGCCGTCGATGCGGTCATGACCTTTCGCCGATCCGGTGGCAGCGGCGCGTCTGCATTGTTGTCGACGACGGGGTGGACGATGGATAGCATCGTGGCGGATGCCCGTGCTGGCGCATGCGAAAAACCGCGACGCCCGTGTCATTATGCACC
>DIUL01000172.1:142-48965 GCA_002422345.1 Acetobacteraceae bacterium UBA6159 | reverse complement strand
GTGATTGACCGGACAGCAGTGCTGGCATGTTGTTTCTCATCCAAGGGTGTTTGGGGCGCACTTGTTTCCCCCAGTCTGCCATTTTTTCTTTCGGTGGCAACCACGTTGCTGATCCATGAACCACTCGCGCCTTCCGCGCGCGGTCATCTCCAACCCGACGACACCTGTCCAGGCCAGCGTCCTGGGGCTATTTTTCATGGATCGAGGCCTTTCTGGCGTAGCGTGATTTCCACTCCGGCAGCCACGATAGCCGATCAGGCGTATGTATGTTTTAGTTTTGGGGACACCACTCGGGATGCCGAGCGCATTTTCGGACGCGTATCAATGAGCCGGACCGATGGCCAATGTGGCCGGGTTGTTGCGTGACTTCGGCGTCGCGCCCTCGGACGTGGCCCATGGGTTGAGCATCGACCTCGATACGCTGACACCTGACAGCCGCGTCTCGTTCCCGGTTTGCCTGGAAGTGCTGGAACGGGCCGCGTTGAAAACGGGTTGTTCCCATTTCGGACTGCTTCTGGGCGCGCGATACAGTTGGTCCTCGCATGGTGCGATCTACCGGATGGCAAGCCAGGCGCCGACCTTGCGCCAGGCTCTGCTGGACTGGGTCACCTGGCAGTTGGGCTATTCCAGTGGCGCTGTCGTCTATCTTTATCGTTCGGGCGGCGATTTCATTTTCGGTTATGGCGCTTATGATCGCGCATCGGTCGGCGGGCGGCAGTTATACGAACTCTGCGTCGCGGTCGGTTGTACCGTTATTCGGGACCTGACCGCCGGGCAGGTGACGCCGGCCGAGATCCTGATCTGCAAGAAGCCGCCTGACGACCTCCGACCGTATCGGGAGGTGCTGCGCGCACCGTTGCGGTTCAACGAACATCAAAGTTGCCTCGTGATCCCTGGTTCCAGCATCGATCATCCGGTTCGCGGTGCCGATCCGGTCAAACGAGAAAGCGCGCTTCGTGAGGTCACGGCGATGCTCGGCCCTGCTTTCGAGAGCCCGTCCGCTCGGTTGCGGCATGTCATCCGCCCTCAATTGTTTCGGGAAGACCCATCGATGAGGGGGGCGGCCAAGACCCTCGGCCTCACGCCACGCACGCTGCGTCGGCATCTGGCGGCGGAAGGGGCGACGTTCGAGGCGATCCGGGATGAGGTGCGGTTCATGGCCGCGCGTGAACTGCTCGACCTTACTGACTTGTCGATCGGAGAAATCAGCACGGCCCTGGCGTTTGCTAGCCCATCGGCATTTGCACAGGCGTTCCGGCGATGGGCGGATGTGAGTGCGCTGGAATGGCGGAAGCGCGGCACGACATCCCTGCGCTGAGACGGTTCGCGGGGCTGGATGCGGGCACCGACCGGGGCGGGAAAGAGTCGACCCGACTATTCCGACGGGACGGCCGGGGCGGGATCGTGCGAGGCATTTATACTATACCAGCCGGCATAACTATTGACCCTCCGAACGGTGCTACCCCGTCATGGTGGGCGCAGGCCCACCACCCACGACTTTGCTGTTAAGAACTAGGGAAAGCCGTGGATGGTGGCCCCGCGGCCACCATGACGAGGTGGCGACGACAAGGGTCGATCTCAATCCCGGCCGGTATTATTCCTTTATTGATACGTATATCGTCACTACATTCATCTTTCTCCCTCCCTATGGCTGTCCCGCCGTCGACAGTGCGAAACGGAAATCGCCACAGGTCCATCGTCCATGACGAGTCCAGATATGCCCGCCCGGAATACCAGGCGAACCTGGCGATGACCCTCGCGGTCTCCACCTCGTCATGCTGGGCGAAGGCCCAGCACCCACGGCTTTCCCCTGTTCCCAGCGGCAAAGTCGTGGATGGTGGCCCTTCGGCCACCACGACGAAGGCGCACCGTCCGGAGAGTCAGTGGTTACGCCGTTTGGTATAAGACTTGACACCCTCGCGGGGAGAGAATCACCTACCGGGAACAAAGGCCGCGCTCGCAAGCTCGGGGGGAAATGCCATGGTACAGATACGCTGGATGGGTCCGAAGATCGGGGTCCAGGTGTCCGGAGTCGATGTCAGAAAACTCGATGACGCCAGTTTCGCGCCGATCTATCAGGCGTGGCTGGACCACAACGTCATGGTGGTCACCGGACAGGATCTGACGATCGACGAATTCCTGGCCTACAGCCGCCGTTTCGGAACGATCTCCCCCCATCCCTCCAAAAGCACGCGCCATCCGGACTATCCGGAAATCACCCTGCTGGGCGTCAACAAGTTCGACGCGGACGGCAAGCTGAACCAGGCGATCTATCGCCGCGGCGCCGAGGGCTGGCACACGGATGGCGCCTATGACGTGGAACCGTTCAAGGCCACGCAGCTTTATGGCGTGGCGATCCCGTCGGTCGGCGGGGACACGTTGTTCGCCAGCGGTTACGCCGCCTACGACGCGCTGCCGCAACGACTGAAGGACCGGCTCGAAGGCGTGCTGGGTGGCTTCACCTATGGCGGGCGGCGCAACTCAACCGCGCTGCTGAACCCCGAGGATCGGGACCTTCCGCCCTCCATGCATCCGATCATCCGCACGCACCGGGAGACCGGACGGAAATCGCTGTATTTCGATCCCGGCAAGATCCTGTTCGTCGAAGGCGCCGAAAAGGCCGAGAGCGACGATCTGTTGAACGAGCTTGAGCACTTCATGATCCAGCCGGACGGCGAATACCGGCACAAATGGGCCAAGGGCGACATCGTGATCTGGGACAACCGCTGTTCTTACCACATGGCCGCCGGCGACTATCCGCCGGACCAGGATCGCATCCATTGGCGCGTTTCGATCAAGGACTGGCCGGCACAGGGACGGCTGGCGGCGGAGTAGACGCCGCCTGACACGCAATTTCGGGGGAGACAAAATGAAAATCCGCACCCTGCTCGCCGTCGCGGCAACACTGATGCTTGGACTGACGACCGCGCCGACCGAGTCCTCGGCCCAGCCTATCGTGTTGAAATTTCCGCATGATGTGCCGACCAACCAGATCAAGGGCATGGGCGCGGACCGGCTGCGGAAGCTGGTCGCAGAACGCATGAAGGGCCGGGTGGTCATCCAGGTCTACCCGAACGGACAGCTCTACCCGAATGAGCGGGATGCGCTCGAGGCCCTGCAGCAAGGCGCCGTCCACCTCGTGCAGCCCACCTTCGCGAAATGGACGCCGGTGATCCCCGAGTTCGCGATTTTCGAACTGCCCTTCGTGATCACCTCGGAAGACATGATGCGCAAGGCGATGGACTCGCCGGAACTGGGCGGCAAGCTGTTCAATGACAAGCTGCGCGCCAAGGGCATGCATCCGCTCGGCGTTTCTCCGAACGGCTTCCGCGACATGGGCATGCGGCGCAAGCGGATCAGCAAGCTTGAGGATTTCGTCGGCCTGAAAGTCCGCATCCAGGACAGCACGACCTTCAACGCGTTCATGAAATACGCCGGCGCGATCCCGGTGCCGATCGGCTTCGCGGAAACCTACTCGGCCGTGTCGGCGGGTATTGTCGATGGCTGGGAAGGTCCGCTCGACGGCACCTATGCGTCGAAGATGTATGAGGTCGCGCCGGTCATTTCGCTGACGCATCACGTGTTCAACGCCTACCTGATGGCAACGAACGCGAAATTCTGGGACGGGCTGCCGCCGGATATCCGCACCGAGCTGAAGGGCATCATCGACGAGGTCGTTGCCTGGCAGTGGTCCTATGCCGAACAGTCGCAGAAAGAGGCGAAGACCAAGCTCACGGCGCTCGGCGTCAAGCTGCACGAGATCGATCCGGCCGAGAAGGCCCGGATGGTCAAGCACTTCCGCGGCGTACACCAGCAGTTCAAGGACGTCGTCGGCCAGGACATGCTGGACGCGATGTACAAGCTGGCGGACCAGGACATGGCCGCGCGCTGATGGTCGAGACATTCGTTCCGCCGGGCGAGGAAGATCCCTCGGTCCCGGCGGAGGATACGATGCTGGTCGAGGAAGTGATCGGTGTCATCCTGTACGTCTCGGCCGCGGTCCTGGCCGGCGCGCAGATCGTGATGCGCGCACTGTTCAACGTCGGATTGGTCTGGGGTCAGGAAGGCGTCGTCATCCTGATTGTCTGGGCGGTCTATATCGGCGCCGCCGCCGTCACCGCCCGCCGGCGCCACGTGCGCATGGACCTGATCGCCATGATGCTGCCGACGCGGCCGGCGGCGCTGCTCGAAACGGTCGCCGCGCTTGCGTTCGTTGCCTATGTCGTTCTGATCCTGATCGCGGCGGCGCGGTTCCAGTATTTCCTGTTCGAAGGCCAGGACATCGATCCGTCCACGGGCGTTCCGACCTGGACCCTGTTCCTGGGCCTGCCGCTGGGTGTGCTGTTCATGCTGCGCCGTTCGGTGAACGACCTGCGGGCCAGGTTCGCGTCCTATCGGTATCTGCTGTGACGATCGCACCATAACGACAAGAACAAGGGGAAGGCTGTCATGGGCGGATCGTTCCAAAGCCGAAGCGTGATCGCATGACCGCGTTTTTCCTGGTCGCGAGCCTGTTTGGGCTGCTGTTCCTCGGCGTGCCGATCGCGGTGTCACTGGGCCTGTCGACGATCGCGACGTTCCTGCTGTTCACCGACCTGCCGATCGCCATTGTCGCGCAGCGGCTGTTCCACAACCTCGATGCGTTTCCGCTGATGGCGGCGCCCTTCTTCATCTTCGCCGGCAACCTGGCGCAGGTGGGTGGCGTGGCGCGCCGCCTGACCGACCTGTCACAGGCGATGGTGGGCCATATCCGCGGTGGTCTCGCCCTGACCACCGTGCTGTCCTGCATGTTCTTCGCCGCCGCGTCCGGCAGCAGCGCCGCCACCGTCGCCGCGGTGGGATCGATCCTGATCCCGGCGATGATGCGCGCCAACTATCCGAAGGAAATCGCGATCGGCACCGTCGCGACGGCGGGCAGCCTCGGCATCCTGATCCCACCCAGCATCCCGATGCTGATCTATGCGCTGATCACCCAGACCTCGGTCAGCAAGCTGTTCATCGCCGGGATCATGCCCGGCCTGTTCTTCGGAGGGATGCTGCTGCTGGTGGCCTATGTCGCCGCGCGCATCCGTGGGCTGGAAGCGCTGCCGCGGGTCGACTGGCGCGGGCGCCTGCACGCGGCAAGGCGCGCGGGATGGAGCCTGCTGCTGCCCGTCATGGTGATCGGCGGTATCTACGGCTATCCGGACATGACGATCGGATCGTACGAGATCGAGGGCATGGCCCTGTTCACGCCGACCGAGGCCGCCATCGCCGCCGTCTTCTACACATTCTTCGTCGCCAAGTTCATCTACAAGGAACTGTCCTGGCGGGAATTCGTGAAGGTCAGCAAGGACTCGCTGCTGGTTTCCGCGATGCTGATGTTCATCGTCACGAACGCCATCCTGTTCGGATTCCTGCTGACCGACCAGCAGATCCCCGCCACCGTCGCGGAATGGATCACCGAGCAGGAGATGTCCCCCCTGCTCTTCCTGCTGATCATCAACATCGTCCTGATGATCGCGGGTCAGTTCATGGATGGCGTGCCGATCATCATGATCTTCGTGCCGGTGCTGTATCCGGCGGCGATGGCCCTGGGGATCGACCCGATTCACCTCGGGATCATCCTGGTCGTGAACCTGGAGCTCGGCACCATCACACCACCCGTTGGGGTCAACCTGTTCGTGGCCAGCGCGATCTCCCGCATGTCCCTGTTCGAGGTCACCAAGGCGACCGCGCCGTGGATTGTGGTGGTGATCTTCGTGCTGATGGTGGTGACCTACGTGCCGTATCTCAGCCTGATGCTGGTGCGTCCGTTCTGAACCGTTCCGGGTGGCTGGTCCTGTGGCGCCGTCTCAGCGTCCACAGGGCGCAGGACGGCGTGCCCGAGGTCCGCATCCCTTGACCGGAACGATTAGGTCAACAGCCCGCCACGCAGACGTTTCGATGCCGTTTCGTGCCGTCCAGTCTACCGCGTCAGCGTCACCACCATCCCCGCCGCGCCCGCCGCCAACCGCGCAATCGCCGGCACGTCCACCGCATGCGGCCAACGGTCCTGGGGCAAGTGGAACAGCGGGTTTGATCCCACCAGCGTCACATACCGCCCACCCGCCCTATGCACATCCCGCGTCTCCCCGCTCGGCACCACCGTAGCAGGCGCCAACTCATCCGCCGGCTGCCCGGCCGAGCGCAAGGCATCGGCCATGGTGGTTCGGAGATCGTCCGAAGCGGACATGATCGACAGCCGCCCCCCCACCGCGCCGATATTCGCGCCGTAGTGTACCCAGGTGGCACCGCCAGGCCGGTCCCATCCGGGACGCCGCTCCTGAAACGCATCCAGCCCGGTGTGGCCAAGCTCATGTCCCGTATTGGCCGTCAGCACGACATCGCATCCCGGGCGATTTGCCAGCAGGGCACGCAGCGTCTCCAGCCAGCACACCAGGCCGCCGCCCCGTTCGGACGTCGACTGCCACCACGAACTGCGGGGCGTCATCACCACGACCGGCGGGCGCGAGCGGTCCATCCCCGGCAGCGTCACCACCACGTTCCGTGCCGTCGCCCGGATCCGGTCGGCGCGTGCCACCAGCCGAACCTCGGCGCCACGGGCAGCGGCGGACAGCACGGCATCCCGCGCCTCGGTCGGGACATGGATCGCCGGGGCGCCATAGGGTGCCTTGAACTGCTCTGCGTTCAGCAGGCCCAGCCCCGGATGCTCTCCCTCGCAGATCACGACCAGTCCCCGCTGGCCTGGCTCGGATCGCAAATCCCGCCATGCCTGTGTGTAGACAACCCGCGGCGAGAGTGCCGCCGCCACGATCGCCGCCCCGCTGCCCAAGGGCCCGAGCGTCCCGGTCACGCCGTCGGTGGTTGGGGCGTCGAACACCGGTACGCCGGCGATCCGGGTGCCATCGATCTCCAGCCACGTCTCCACCGGGTCGACCCGGTCGAAGGGAAACAACTCAACGACCGGCATGGCGCCCAGTGCGGCGGCCTCGGCCAGCAGCCAGTCCGCGCCCGCCTCGTCACCCGGTGTGCCGGTGCGATGGATGCCCTGGCTGTCCCAGGCCTGGAGCCATCGCGCCGCCCGTTGCTCCGCGTCCGCCATCATCCCGATCCCCCCACGGCTCCCAGCGCCGCCGCGGCGCCGAGTATCACCAGCGGATGCCATTTCGTGAACAGGAAAGCCGGCAGGGTCACCGCGATCACCGCGATCGTGGCCCAGTTGGTCGCGGTTTCGCGGATGAACACGGACGCGCCCGCCATGATCAGCCCCACCGTCACCGGCATCAGCCCAGCCTGGATGGCCTTCCGCCATGGCGCATCGCGGAACCGGTACCAGACCCCGCTGACCAGCAGCACCAGCACCGAGGACGGCAGCGACACCGCCACCGTCGCCACCACGGCCCCCGCGAGGCCAGCGACCTGCCAGCCGATCAGGCTGACGACCATCAGGTTCGGCCCGGGTGCCGCCTGCGCCAGTGCGTAGAGCGCCACGAACTCCCGCCCGCCCAGCCAGCCATGCACATCGACGACCAGCCGGTGCATCTCGGGGATGATCGAGTTCCCGCCGCCGAAGGCCAGCAGCGACAACTGCCCGAAGACGAGCGCCAGGCCCAGCAGCACGCCGGGCGGGCTCATGCCCGTTCCTCCGGCCGCAGAATCCAGGCCAGCGCGACCGAGATCAGGGCGAGAACCGGCAGCGCGAGCACCAGCGGCCAGCCCAGCACGGCGATGACGATGAAGGTCACGACCGCGACCCCGATCCCGAGCAGCTTGCCCCACAGGGGTGCCGCGATCCGCAGCGCCGTCGCCACCATGAACGCCGCGGCCGCCGCGGACAGATAGGCGAAGGCGGTCACCACCGCCGGCACGTCCTTGTATTGGTCGTAGATGACGCCCAGGCCGATCACGATGGCGACCGGACCGCTCATGAGGCCGACCAGAGCCGCGACCGCGCCGGGGATACCGCGAAACCGCGCGCCCAGCGCCACGCTGAGGTTCATGATGTTCCCGCCTGGCAGGAACTGGCACAGGCCCAGAAGCCCGGTGAACTCGGTGGCGGTGAGCCAACCGCGCTGCTCCACGACCATCCGGCGCGAGGACGCGAGCACGCCGCCGAATCCCATGACCCCGACCACGAAGAAGCCCACGAACAGGTCGGCCACGCTGGGCCGTTTTTCGGTTTCCGACATGGGGCAGGGTTACGGCAAATCCGGTGCGGCCGGAACCGGGGGGTGTCCGCCCCCCCAGATGCGTCATGCCGGCCTTGTGCCGGGACCAATCGCGGCGGCGTGCTGGCATTTTTCCCGGCACAAGGCCGGCATGACGCATCTGGGGGCGATCCCATCGCGGCGCGCGACACCTTTGCCCTGACCCCCATCTGTGCCCATCCCGCCGGATATGCCACCCTGCCGCGACGTCCAAAGACGGAAGGCCACAACCATGCCCTATGCCGAGGCGGGAGGGATCAGCCTGCATTACCGGGAAGCTGGCGACGGCGGCGTGCCCCTGCTGCTGCTGCACGAACTCGGTGGCAGCGGGGAAAGCTGGTCCGCGGCCTTGCCGATGTTCGCGCGGACGCGGCGGGCGCTGGCGGTCGATCTCCGCTCCGCCGGGCGGTCGGAGAAGCCACCCGGCGCGTTCTCGATCGCCGATTGCGCCGATGATCTCGCCCGGTTCCTCGACGCACTCGATCTTCCCCGGGTCGACGTCGTCGGATCGGCGCTGGGATCGCTGGCCGGCGCCGTCCTCGCCATCCGACACCCGGCCCGCGTGCGCCGCCTGGTGATGTGCGCGGTGTCCGATGACCTCGGCGGCGTCACCGCCGACTACCTGACCGCCCGCGCCGCCCGCGTGCGGACCGAGGGGATGCGCGCCGTCATCGACTCCAGCCTGAAGAACGCCTTCCCCGAGGCCTTCGCCGCCCAGCGCGCCGCCTACCGCCCGATCTACCTGGCCAACCACCCGGACGCGTACGCGGAACTTTCCCTCGCGTTGACCGGCCTGCGGATGGACTGGGGCGCGATCGCCGCGCCGACGCTGGTTGCCTCGGGCGCGCATGACTTCATCTGGCCGCCCGAGCATGGCCGCCACGTCGCCAGCCTCGTGCCCAGCGCGCGCTTTGCCCTGTTGCCAGACGCGGGGCATTTCCCGCATCTGCAGACACCGGACGCTCTCGTCGCGCTGGCGACGGACTTCCTCGCTTAACGGAGAACCCGAGTGCCCCGTTTTTTCAGGTTTGCCCTGCTGCCCATCGCCCTGCTGCTGACCGCCGCCAACGCCCCGGACGCCGTCATCGCCCAGCGCGGTGAGGTCAAGATCACGGCCGGTGAGATCGAGAAGCTGCTCGAATTGATGGAGCCGGCGGCCCGCGAACGCCTGCGGACCAACCCCGCCGCGCTGACCGAGGCCATCCGAGAGCGCCTGTTGCGGGATTCGCTGCTGGCGGAGGCGCAGGCGGCCAAATGGGATGCCCGCGCCGACGTGGCCGCCAAGGCGGATGACGCGCGCATCCAGGTCATCGTGCAGAGCTTCGTGGCCAGCCAGACCCAGGCGAGCCTGCCGGAACCAACCGAGCAGGAGATCGTGAACTCCTACGAGGCCAGCAAGTCCCGGTTGACGGTGCCGAAGCAATACAACATCGCCCAGATCGCCCTGCTGATCCCCCCCAACGCCAGCAAGGAGACCGAGGAGGAGCTGCGGAAGAAGATCCTCGACATCCGCGCGCAGGCGTTGAAGCCGAAGGCCGACTTCGCCGACCTGGCGCGCAAGCTGTCGCAGGACAAGCCGACCGCCGGCCGCGGCGGCGACCTGGGCTGGGTGCGGGAGGACGTGCTGATCCCCGCCATCCGGTCCGCGGTGATGACGATGAAGGACAACACGATCAGTGAGCCGATCCGCGGGTCCGATTCCTGGCATATCGTCCGCCTGTCCGGCACCCGTCCGCCCGGCGTGATGCCGTTGGAACAGGCGCGGGAGGGGCTGATCCAGGCCATCAGGCAGGCGCGCGCCCAGGCCGCGGCGCGGGCCTACCTGGCCGCGATGCTCCAGAAGGAACCGATCCGCCTGAACGAGATCGAGCTGTCGCGCCAGTTCCCGCCCCCTGCCGCCACGCCCACGAAGTAGTCCACCCAGCCCGCTAAGCCCCGCGATGACGGAGACGACCATGCATGTGGTGATCATCGGGGCCGGGATTGTCGGCGCCGCCTCGGCCATCGAGCTGCTGCGCGACGGCCATCGGGTGACGATCGTCGAACCGGGCGATCCGGGTGGGGAGCAGGCGGCGAGCTACGGCAACGGCACGCTGCTGAACCCGAGCTCGGTCATCCCGATGTCGTCGCCGGGCCTGTGGAAGAAGGTGCCGGGGTATCTGGCCGATCCGCTGGGGCCGCTGGCGATCCGCTGGTCCTATCTGCCGAAGCTGCTGCCATGGCTGCGCCGCTTCATCCAGGCTGGCGCGACGGAGGCGCGGGTCTCCGCCACCGCCCATGCGCTGGCGCCATTGCTGGCGGACAGCCCCGGGCTGCATCGCCGCCTGGCCGAGGAAGCGGGCGTCGTCGAGCTGATCACCCGCCAGGGCGTGCTGTTCGTCTTCCCCGACCGCGCCGCGTTCGAGGCGGAGGCCCTGTCCTGGCGCCTGCGCCGGGAGACCGGGACGAAGTGGCTGGAACTGGACGAGGATGAACTCCGCCAGCGCGAACCGGCCCTGCACCGGCGCTATCGGTTCGGTGTGCTGGTGGAGGAGAACGGCCAGTGCCGCGACCCCGGGCAGTATGTCGCGGCTCTGGTCCGCCATGCCGAGGGGCTGGGCGCTGTGATCAGCCGGACCCGCGCTACCGGCTTGCGGATCGAGGCAGGGCGGCTGCGCGCGGTCGTGACCGAGGCCGGGGAGATCGCCTGTGACAAGGCGGTGCTGGCGGCCGGCGCGCGGTCGAAGGATCTTGCCCAGGCGGCGGGTGACTACGTGCCGCTGGAAACCGAGCGTGGGTATCACGCCGTTATCCAGAACCCGGGGATAGAACTCCGCCATCCGATGATGCCGAGCGATGGGAAGATGGCGTTTGCTATGACGCCGGCGGGGTTGAGGATTGGGGGGCAGGTGGAACTCGCGGGGCTGGAGGCGGAACCAAACTGGAAGCGGGCCGAGGTGCTGCTGCGGTTCGCGCGCACCGCCTATCCGGGGTTGCCATCCGACGTGACGCCGGACCAGGTGAAGGTGTGGATGGGGCACCGGCCCTCCACGCCGGACGGGCTGCCCTGCATCGGGCCGGCGTCCGGCTGCGCGGACGTGGTGCATGCCTTCGGGCATGGTCATGTCGGGCTGACGGCGGGACCGATGACCGGGAAGGTCGTGGCGGCGATCATCGGGGGGCGGCCCTCGCCTATTCCCCTCGCGCCCTATTCGATCCGGCGGTTCGCCTGACGCGGCGCACGTTGCCCGCGACTCCGGTGGCGGGGCAGAATGCGGCCATGTCGTCGCCCCGGACCATTACCCTGCCCACCTTGCCGGCCACCGAGCGGTTGGCGGGCGTGATCGCCACCCTGGTTCGTCCGGGGGATGCGATCCTGCTGGAGGGGCCACTGGGCGCGGGCAAATCCGCGTTCGCGCGGGCCTTCCTGCGCGCCGCCGCGGCCGATCCAGGGCTGGAGGTGCCGAGCCCGACCTTTACCCTGGTGCAGACGTATGAGACGAGGGTTGGCGCGGTGCATCACTTTGACCTTTGGCGGTTGGATGGTCCCGGGGCGCTGGATGAACTCGGCTGGGATGAGGCGCGGGATGACATCGTGCTGGTGGAATGGCCCGACCGGCTGGGCGACCTCCGGCCGGAGGATGCGCTGACGATCGTGCTGGCGTTGGAGGACGGGGACGCGCGGGTGGCCACCGTCTCCGGCTGGGCGGACCGGATCGGGCGCATCGCATGAGCCGGGATGAGGCGATGCGGGCGTTCCTCGCGGGCTCGGGGTTCGAGAGCGCGCGGATCGAGCCGCTGGCGCAGGATGCGAGCTTTCGGCGGTACTGGCGGTTGACGGGTGCGTTGGGGGGGGCGGTCCTGATGGATGCGCCCGCGCCCGAGGACGTGCGCCCGTTCCTGCGCATCGCCGCACACCTGGAGGCGATCGGGCTTTCGGTGCCGCGGGTGTTCAAGGCGGATGCCGAGGCTGGGTTCGTGCTGGAGGAGGATTTGGGGGACGCGCTGCTGTCGGTGGTCCTGGATGGGGTGGTGGGGTCGGGTTTGGGGGACGTGGCCCCGGATCACGGAACAACGCTGAACCTGGGAGGCATCGGCTCGGATCGCGGAACAATGTTGAGCCTGGGAAGCCGGGGCTCGGATCGTGGAACAACGCCCCCTCCCCCCTTGAGGGGGAGGGCTGGGGTGGGGGGTGATCGCGGCACGGACGGGGGGGGTGCTACCCCTCCCCCCGTCCCCCTCCCTCAAGGGGAGGGAGGGCGTGGTGGCGTGGCCGGCGCCGCTACCCCCATTGTAGGTGTCGCCGCGATCCACAGCCCCCAGGTCACCACCGTCCTCCCCACCAACTCCACCGCCGTCCTCCCCAACACCAACCCCGCCACCGTCCTCCACGCCGCCATCGACGCCCTGATCCCCCTCCAGCGCGCCGCCCCTCCCCTCGGGCTGCCCGCCTGGAACGCCCAGCCCATGGCTGAAACCGCCCTCGGCACCCTGTTCGACTGGTGGTGGCCCGCGGCCTTTGGCACCGCGCCCCCGGACGCCGCGCGAACCGAGGTCGGGGCCGCGCTTGCGACCATCCTGGCCCCGCTGCGAGACGGCCCCCGCTGCTTCGTGCATCGGGACTTCTTCGCCGGCAATCTCCTCTGGCTGCCCGACCGCGCCGCAGCCGGGACCACTGGCGTCCGCGACACCGGGACCACCGGCGCCCGCGCCGCCGGGACCACCAGCCCACGCGCCGTCGGCATCATCGACTTCCAGGGCGCCGCGATCGGCCACCCGGCCTATGACCTCGCCTCCCTGCTGCAGGACGCCCGCCGCGACATCCCCCCCGCCCTCGCGGCCGAGGTCCTGGCGCGCTACCTCACCCTTCGCCCCGAGCTTGACCCCGTGGCCTTCCGCGCCGCCTATGCCGCCTGCGCTGCCCAGCGGCATCTGCGGGTGGCCTGCCAGTGGGTGCGGCTCGCGCTGCGGGACAACCGGCCGCAATATCTTGCCTTTGGACCGCGCACCTGGCGCCTGCTGGCCCAGGCCCTGGAGGACCCGGCGGTCGCGCCGCTGGCCCTGGCGCTCGACCGTTGGATCCCCGCCGCGCAGCGCGGCAACCCGCCAGGACTCGCCGCATGACCGTTCGTCCGCTTACCGCCATGGTCCTCGCCGCCGGCCTGGCCACCCGCATGCGCCCCCTGACGGACGACACCGCCAAGCCGCTGCTGACGCTGGAGGGAGTGTCGCTGCTCGATCATTCCCTGAACCGCCTGGCCGCCGCCGGAGTCGGGACGGTCGCCGTCAACGGGTTCTGGCACGCCGACAAGGTCGAGGCCGCGTTGCGCGCCCGCACCACGGCCCCGAGGACCGTCTTCCTGCGGGAAACCACATTGCTGGACACCGGCGGCGGGGTGCTGAACGCGCTGCCGGTCCTGGGCGAGGGTCCGTTCTACGTCATCAACGGCGACGCCTTCTGGCTGGATGGGCCGACGCCGGCGCTGACCCGCCTCGCCCAGGCCTTCGATGACAGCGTGGACGCGGTCCTGCTGGTGCAGCGCACCTTCCAGATCGCCGGCGCGGTCGGCCAGGGGGATTTCGCGCTCAACCAGTTGGGCGTGCCGCGCCGCCGACGCGAACGAGAGGTCGTCCCCTATCTGTATGCCGGCGTGCATATGATGCGGGCGTCCCTGCTCGACGGCATGGCGCCCGGGCCCTTCAGCATGAACCTGGCATGGAACCGCGCGATGGAAGCCGGGCGCCTGCGCGCCATCGTGCATGACGGGCCGTGGTTCCATCTCTCGACCCCCGCCGACCTGGCGGACGCGGAACGGCGGCTGGAGGCGCGGATGACCGTCGATACGCCGCACCCATGGCTCTGAACCTATTCACCATACCGGCGCATGTGCCGTTCCTGGACGCGCTGGCGGCCGGGTGGCTGGCCCGGGCAGGGGATGATCCGCTGGCCATCGCGCGGGGGATGATCCTGCTGCCGACCCGCCGGTCGTCGCGCGGGTTGGCGGAGGCGTTCCTGCGGGTCTCGGGCGGGCGGCCGTTGCTGCTGCCCCGGATCACCGCCTTGGGCGCGCTGGATGAGGCGCCGTTGACCTTGACCGGCGCGCTCGACCTGCCGCCGGCGGTTGACGAGATGCAGCGGCTGGCGGCGATGACACGGCTGATCCTGGCGATGCGGGGGGATGGCGGGGCACCGGCCTCGGCCGATCGGGCCTGGCTGCTGGCGGTGGAACTCGCGGCGCTGATGGATGAGGCGGAACGGTCCGAGATCGACCTGCGGGAGAAACTGCCCGACGCCGCCGATCCCGCCTTTGCCGAACATTGGGCGAAGACGCTGGAATTTCTCCGCATCGTGACCGAGGCCTGGCCCGCCTGGCTCTCCGACAACGGCCTGATGAACCCTGCTGCGAGGCAGGTCGCGCTGCTGGATGCCCAGGCCCGTGCTTGGGAGAACACGCCACCCGCCGACCCGATCCTGATTGCCGGCACGACGGCTGGGATTCCAGCGGTAGCCCGGTTGCTGAAGGTGGTAACACGGCTGCCGACCGGGCAGGTGGTGCTGCCGGCGCTGGACCTGGGGATGGATGACGACGCGTGGGACGCGATCGAGGACTCCCACCCCCAGGCGGGGTTGGCGAGGCTGCTGGCGGATTTGGGTGCGACAAGGGGGGATGTGCTGGGGTGGGACGGCCCCGATCTGGCTGCCCCCTCCGCTGCCCGCTCTGGTCCACCCTCCCCGCGCCCCACCGTCATGGCCGGGCCTGACCCGGCCACCCACGCTGGGTCGGTGGTGCAACATGGGTCCGACGGTGGCGGTGCCGACGAAGCGCGGGTGGCCGGGTCAAGCCCGGCCATGACGGTTGGCGCCCAGGGTCGGCACACCCCAACGACAGACCATCGCGCGGGGACGACCATCCTCCCCTCCACCAACCCCGGCCGCTTTGCCACGCTCTCCCGCGCCCTTCTCCCCGCCCAGGCCCTCTCCGCCTGGCAGTCCCCCGCCCCCGTCGCGTTGGACGGCCTCACCCGCCTGACCGCCGCGGATCAGCAGGAGGAAGCGGAGGCGATCGCCATCGTGCTGCGGGATACGCTCGAAACCCCCGGGGCGCAGGCCGCGCTGGTGACGCCGGATCGGATACTTGCCGCCCGGGTAACCGCCGCGCTGTCCCGCTACGGCATCGTCGCCGACGACAGCGCCGGTGAGAAACTGGCCGACAGCCCGCCGGCCGTGTTCCTACGGCTGCTCGCCCGCGCCGTGGCGGATCGGTTCGCGCCCGTGCCCCTGCTCGCTTTGTTGAAACATCCGCTGACCGCCGCCGGCCTGTATCCGGCGGCCAGCCGAGCGGAGGCGCGGGAACTGGAGATCGCCTGCCTGCGTGGTCCACGGCCGCCGCAAGGCTTGGCGGGGCTGCGCATCGCCGTCGATCGGGCGAAAAGCGCTCGGCTGAAGGCCTTCCTCGCCCAGCTTGAACACTGCCTGGAACCGGCGATCCGGATCGAGACGGCTGTCCAGTCCGCGTTGGAAGACGCCCTGGCCGCGATCATCGAGGCCGGGGAGCGGCTGGCCACCACCGTCGACACGCCGGGCCCGTCGCGGCTCTGGGCCGGGGAGGAAGGTGCCGCCCTCGCCGAACGCCTGTCCGCGGTGCAGGCGGTGACGCCGATGCTGCCGGACCAGCGGCGGGGCGTGCTGCCGGGGTTCCTCGACGCCGTGCTGGAAGGCGCCGTCGTGCGCGGCCGGCGGGCGGTGCGCGGGCGTGATGGGACCGAACATCCGCGCGTGTTCATCTGGGGCCTGCTCGAATCCCGGCTGCAAAGCGTCGACCGCCTGGTTCTCGGCGGGCTGGCCGAGGGCGTCTGGCCGCCGCAGACCGATCCCGGCCCCTGGCTGTCGCGCCCGATGCGCCGGCGGGTTGGCCTGCCCTCCCCCGAGGTGGTGGTTGGCCAGGCGGCGCATGACTTCCTCGCCGCCACGTGTTCGGCGCGGGAGGTCGTGCTGTCCTGCCCGACCCGCCGCGACAACGCCCCCGCCGTGCCGGCGCGCTGGCTGACGCGGCTGGACGCGTTCCTCGCGGGCCAGGGGTTGCCGGGATTGCCCGGCCATCCCGCCGCCGACTGGGCGCGGGCAATGGACCTGCCGGTGGGCGGGCCTCGCCCGGTGAAGCCGCCCCGGCCCAACCCGCCGGTCAGCCTGCGGCCGCGCAGGCTGGGCGTCACGGCGATCGAGACCTGGCTGCGCGACCCCTATGCCATCCACGCCCGCCACATCCTGCGGCTGGAAAAGCTGAAGCCGCTGGATGAGGAAACCGATGCCGCCGACTACGGCGAACTGGTCCACACCGCGCTGCATCGGTTCCTGGCCGAGGTCGGTTCCGCCTGGCCGCCCGGTGCCGCCGCCCGCCTGCGCCGGATGATGGATTTGACCCTGCGCGGAGAGGGGCTGCGACCGGCGCTGATCGCCTGGTGGGCGCCTCGGCTGACGCGGATCGCGGATTGGGTGGCGGAGCAGGAGATCATGCGCCGCAGCAAGTCCCCACCGGCTCAGGTGAAAAGCGAGGTTGCCGGCGAGGTCACCCTGCACCGCCCCGGCGGCCCCTTCACGCTGCGCGGCCGAGCGGACCGGATCGAGAAGCGGGCGGATGGGACGCTGACGATCCTGGACTACAAGACCGGCAGCGTGCCGACCCGGCGGGCGGTCGAGCAGGGGTTCGCGTCCCAGTTGCTGCTGGAGGCCGCGATGGCGGAGGAGGGCGGGTTCGGTCCCGGGTTCACCGCGGCCTCCACCGAGTTGCTTTACTGGCGCCTGACCGGCGGGGTGCGGCCGGGGGAGGAGACGGCGCTGTTCCAGAAGAAGGACGACGACCTGGCCTCTCGGGTGGCGGAGGCGAAGGCGGCGTTGGAACGGCTGATCGACGATTTTGATGATGGGAGGCCGTATTTGTCGCATCCGAACGCGGCCTGGGCGCCTCGGTACGCGGATTACGCGCAGTTGGCGCGGGTGGCGGAATGGTCCCAGGCCGGGGAGGATGGGGGGTGAGGGTGCTGGTTTCACCACTTCTCCCCCTCCCCTTGAGGGCTTGGGCCGCGAAGCGGACCGAGGTTGGGGGGAGGGGTATCGCGGCACGGACCGGGGGGTTTCACCCCTCCCCCCGTCCTCGGTCCGCTTCGCGGCCCAAGCCCTCAAGGGGAGGGGGGGCGTGGCGGCACCGTCTTTGGGCCCAACGCACTCACTGCACCCGTCGGGGACCCCGCACCCCATGACCCTCTCCCCACGCGACAGCGCCAACCGGGCGCAGTTGGCTGCCTCGGACCCGGTTGCGTCCGCGTTTGTTGGCGCCTCGGCCGGTTCGGGCAAGACCAAGCTGCTGACCGACCGGCTGCTGCGGCTGATGCTCGCCGGGGTGCGCCCCGATCGCATCCAGTGCCTGACCTTCACCAAGGCCGCCGCCGCCGAAATGGCGTTGCGGCTGCAACGGACCCTCGGCCGTTGGGTCACCATCCCCACTCCCGACCTGATCGCCGAACTGACAAGGCTGGAGGTTGATCCCACCCCCGCCACCGTCGAGCGGGCCCGCGCGCTGTTTGCCCAGGTGCTCGACCTGCCAGGCGGGATGCGGATCGGCACCATCCATGCCTTCAGCCAGTCCCTGCTGCGCCGGTTTCCGCTGGAAGCCGCGATCTCTCCGCATTTTCAGCTTGTGGACGACCGCGACGCCCAGGACGCGCAGGCCGAGGCGATGGAGGACATGCTCTCGGGCGCCGAGGACCGCGGCCTGACCGGGGCGCTGCACCGCCTCGCCGCCCTGGCGCGGATCGAGGATTTCAGCCAGCAGATCAAGACCATGGCGCAGGAGCGCGACCGGCTGGAGGAAGCGCTCTCCCTCGGTCCCGACCTGGAATCGGCCCAGCGCCGCACCCTCGGCGTCACCGCGGGGTCGGAGGCGGAGGTGCTGCGCGGCGCCGCCTCCTGGATGGGGGAGAACACGATCCGCCAGGCCGCGCAACGGGTCCGGACGGCGGGATCGGCCAGCGTGGCGCAGCGGGCCGAACGCATCCTCGCCTGGCTGTCCCTGCCCGAGGACGCGCGGGCCGAGAACTGGGATGCGTGGCGGGACGAATTCGTACGCGACCGCCCTCCGGTGATCCGCGGGCTGACGGCTCTGGTGAACAAGAAGCTCTCGGACGCCGAACCCACGCTGGTGGAGGCCTATGTGGCCGAGGCGAACCGGATCATGACGATCGAGGACTCCATGCGCGCGGTGAAGGTCGCCGAGGTGTCCTTCGCGCTGGCCTCCCTCGCCGGGCCGGTGGTGTTCGGCTACGGGGAGCGGAAGGAGCAGGCCGGCCTGCTGGACTACGACGACCTGATCCGCCGGACGCAGGACCTGCTGCGGGAGCCTGGGGCGGCGTGGGTGCTGTATAAGCTGGATGGCGGCTTGGACCATCTGCTGCTCGATGAGGTGCAGGATACCTCCCCCGAACAATGGGACATCGCGCTGCGGTTGACGGAGGAGTTCTTTGCCGGAGTCGGGGCACGGGATGATGGCGTCCTGCTCCCCCTCCCCTTGCGGGAGGGGGCTGGGGGGAGGGGTATCGCGGCACCGACTGGGGGGGGATCACCCCTCCCCCCAACCCCCTCCCTCAAGGGGAGGGGGGGAGAACCAAGCGAGGCCGGTGCCGGCTTGGGAAAGGCCAGCGAAAACAGCATCCCCCGCTCCATCTTCGCCGTTGGTGACCCCAAGCAGTCGATCTACTCCTTCCAGGGCGCCGACATCCGCACCTTCGCGGCCTCCCGCGCCAGCCTCGGCACGCGGGTCAGGACGGCCGGCCTCGATTGGCGGGATGTGGCGCTGGACGTGTCGTTCCGCTCCACCGCTCCGGTCCTGACCCTGGTCGACGCCGTCTTCTCCGACGAAACCGCCGCGCGGGGGGTCGTGGATCCTGGCGCCACGCTCTCCCACCAGGCCGACCGGGCGGAGCACGCCGGCCTGGTGGAACTCTGGCCGCTCACCCCTCGCCCCGCCGATACCGACACCGAGGCCTGGACGGTACCGACCGAGAACGTCTCCCAGACCTCGGCCGACCGGCAACTGGCCGAGGCGCTGGCGGACTGGATCCGCGACCAGACCAACGGGACCGAAATCCTGGAAAGCCGCGGCCGGCCGCTGCGACCCGGGGACGTGATGGTGCTGGTCCGGCGGCGCAACGCCTTCGCCTCGGCCCTGGTGCGGGCGCTGAAGACGCGCGGCGTGCCGGTGGCGGGCCTCGACCGCATGGTGCTGACCGAGCAGCCGGCCGTGCAGGATCTGCTGGCCTTGTGCGAGGCGCTGTTGCTGCCACAGGACGACCTGACCTTCGCCTGCGTGCTGACCAGCCCCCTGGGCGGGCTGGACGACGACGACCTGATCGCCCTGGCGGTCGGGCGGCGCGGGTCGCTGTGGGATGCCCTGCGCGCCCGCGCCGACGAGAAGCCGTCCTGGCGTGCCGTCGTCGATTTCTTCGCTCCCCTGCTTGCCCGGGTCGACTACGCGACTCCCCATGCCCTGCTGGCCGAGGCGCTGGGGCCGCTGGGTGGGCGCACCCGCCTGTTCGCGCGCCTGGGGGCCGAGGCGGCCGAACCCGTGGCCGAACTGCTGAACGCGGCCCTGACCTATGGCGCGCTGCATCCTCCGTCCTTGCAGGGCTTCCTCCATTGGTTTGGCCATGCCGGCGCCGAGGTGAAGCGCGAAGCCGAGGGGGCGGGGAACCAGGTGCGGGTGATGACCGTGCATGGCGCCAAGGGGTTGCAAGCGCCGCTGGTGGTCCTGCCTGATACGACCGGCCTTCCGCCGGATCGGCACAGCATCCTCTGGGGCACCGATCCGGTGACGAAGAAGACCGTGCCTCTGCTCTCGCCCGGGAAGGAGTACCGCTGCGACGTGGTGGACGGGCTGCGCGACCGGGCGCGCCAGGACGACATGGAGGAATACAACCGCCTGCTCTACGTCGCCCTGACCCGCGCCGAGGACCGGCTGCTGGTCTGTGGCTGGGCCATGAAGGGGGAGCCGAACGAGGCCAGTTGGTACCGTTGCGTGGCGCGCGGATTCGAGAAGCTGGCGGCCGAACAGAGCCCCTTCACCGGCGGGTGGGAGGGATCGGTGCTGCGCCTGCGCTCCCCGCAGATCGCCCCCGTGACCGTGGATCGCCCGGCCGCGCAGGCACGATTGGGGGCTGAACCGCCGTCCTGGCTGGGCGGCGCGCCGGACTGGTCCGCGGCCGAACCGCCGCCCGAACCGCCCCGGCCCATGCCCTTGGCGCCGAGCCGGCCGGAGGGGGTGGAGTTGGGGGATGTGCCGGCGTCGGCTTCGCCTTTGGCGGAACGGGAGATGGGGGAGGGCCGGTTCCGGCGGGGCCAGGTCACGCACGCGCTGTTGCAGCATCTGCCGGAAGTCCCGCCCTCGGACCGGGCCGCGGCGGCGGCGCGGTATCTGGCGCGCGGGGGGCTGGGCATCGATCCGGGCGACCGGCCGGCCTTGGTGGCGGAGGTGATGGCGATCCTGGACCACCCTGCCCTGGCGCCTCTGTTCGGGCCATCGGGGCGGGCGGAGGTGCCTCTGACCGGCGTGATCGGCGACCGTGTGGTGGGTGGGTTGGTGGACCGGCTGGCGGTGCTGGATGACCAGGTGCTGATGGCGGATTTCAAGACCAACCGGCAGGCTCCGTCCCGGGTGGAGGACACGCCGGTGCTGTATCTGCGCCAGATGGCGACGTACCGCGCGGTGCTGCGGGCGATCTTCCCGGATCGGCCGGTGGTCTGCGCGCTGATCTGGACCCGGACGGCGCGGGTGAGCGTGCTGCCGGACGGGCTGCTGGACGAGCACGCTCCCCACACCCCGCCTTGACCGCCGCCGGATGCGCGACCACTTTCCAGGAAACCCCAATGCATGAGGCTTTCCATGAGCGCCAACACCAAGCCGGTCACCGACAAGAGCTTCGCCACCGACGTGATCGAAGCCAGCAAGACCGGGCCTGTCCTGGTTGATTTCTGGGCGGAGTGGTGCGGCCCCTGCAAGATGATCGGGCCGGCGCTGGAAGAACTCGCCGGTGAGTTCGACGGCAAGATCACCGTCGCCAAGGTCGATATCGACCATAACCCGATGTCGCCGAACAACTACTCGGTGCGCGGCATCCCGACGCTGATCATCTTCAAGGACGGCAAGCCCGCGGCGACGCAGGTGGGCGCGATGCCGAAGAGCCGCCTGAAGGACTGGATCGCGTCCAACATCTGATCCTGCCCGGGGCATCGCGCCCGGACATGAAAACGGCCCGGACCGATATTTCGGTCCGGGCCGTTTCAGTGAAAGGGATGGTTCAGAACGTCTCGTCGCTGCCGCCGCTGTCCCAGCCGCCACCGCCACCGCCGCCGCCACCGTCGTCCCAGCCGGACTCCTGCGGCGCCTGTTCCCAGCCGCCACCGGCCGCGCCGGCCGCACCCGTATCCCAGCCGCCCTGATCGGTTGCCGCCGGGCTCGCCCAAGGACTGGCCGCGGCACCCGCCGCGCCACCCAGCGCGCTGCTCCCACCCGAGAACATGCTGCTGATCGCGTTCGCGGCCAGGATGCCGCCCGCCACGCCCGCGGCCGTCGTCAGGGCCGTGCCCAGGAAGCCCGAGCCGCGCTGCTGGAACATGCCCGGCTGATAGCCAGGCGCGTGCTGCATCGGCGGCGGAGGCTGGTTATAGCCCGGCGGACCACCGGGATATCCACCAGGCCGTCCCTGCGGCCCACCCCACGGCCCCTGTTGCGGAGGCGGTGGGGGCGCCGGGCGGTTGCCGCCGAACAACCCGCCGAACAGACCGCCGCCGCCACGCTGCTGCTGTTGCTGCTGCGCCGCGTACTGGGCCTGCTGGGCCTCCTGCCTCGCCTGCTGGAGTTCCCATTCGAGGCGCTGGATACGGTTCTGCGCCTCCACCATCGCATGTTCCTGCACGAAGGCGAGCTGGGTGATCCGGTAGCGCGCCTCGGGGTAGCGCTGGAACTGCTGCGTGATCAGGGCGTCGGCTTCCCGATCCACCGGCGGCAGCGCCGCCTGCGTGGCGGGCACGGAGCCGCCATAGCCCTGTTCCCCCGGCATCGGCGCACCGCCAACCCTGGCGATGAATTGCGAGATGATGTCGCGTTCCTCGTTCGTCATGCAGGCGTCTCCCAGTCCTCCGGGTATGATCTTGTTCCGGACACCGATGTGGCGTGTGCCCGGGTGGCCTTCAATGCCCCGATGGGGCGTGAAATGGGCCGAGGCGCCGATCCTCGATGATCGGGCAGCGGTCCATGACGACAACCAGCCCGGCGGCGCGGGCGCGGGCGGCGGCTTCGTGGTCGATGACGCCAAGCTGCATCCAGATGGTGCGCGCGCCCAGGCGGATGGCGGCATCGACGATGGGGCCGACATTGGTGCTGTTGCGGAACAGGTCAACCATATCGAGCGGTGCGGCGTCGGCCAGGCGAGCGACGGCCGCCCGGTCATGGACCGATTGGCCGACAAGGTTCGGGTTGACCGGCGTCACGTCATAGCCGCGATCCAGCAGGAAGCGCATGACATGGTTGGAATCGCGCCAGGGCTTGGCGGACGCTCCCACCATGGCGATCCGGCGCGTGCCCGTCAGGATCGCGCTGATCATGTCGTCGGTTTGTCCGTCGATGCTCATGGCCGCGCATCGTGCCTGGGAACGAGGCGAAAGGAAATGGCCGCCGAGGCGTCGCCGGCGATCCAGGGGCTCCGTGAAAATCCGTGCCTTGATCCGTGTAAATCTGTGTCTTGCGCGGTGGTTCGTATCGCGAAGGCCATCATGCGGGGACGTCACGGCCAATGTCCTGCCCATCCACCGCTGTAGACACAGATTTACACGGATCAAGGCACGGATTTTCACGGAGCGTGGCGGACAGGCCGAAGCGCCCGATGCCCCGTGACGAAACACGCGTAACCGGCCTATTCTCCCGCCCACGAGCATAAGGGGAAACGGCGCATGGATTCGGCTTCCAACCGCAAATCACGCGGGGCACGTCACGGCGGGCGGATCCTGGCGGACGCACTCGTTTCCCAGGGCATCGACCATGTGTTCGAGGTTCCGGGCGAAAGCTTCCTCGACACGCTCGACGGCATGTACGACCAGCGCCAGAAGCTGAAGCTTGTGACCTGCCGGTTCGAAGCCGGGGCGGTCAACATGGCCGAAGCCTACGGCAAGCTGACCGGCCGCCCCGCCGCCGCCATGGTCACCCGCGGACCCGGTGCCTGCCACGGCGCGATCGGCGTCCATGTCGCCTTCCAGGACAGCACGCCCATGCTGCTGTTCGTCGGCCAGATCCCGCACGAGGACACCGGCCGCGACGCCTTCCAGGAAGTCGACTACCGCCAGATGTTCGCGCCCCTGGCGAAATGGGTCACCCAGATCGACCACACCAAGCGCATCCCGGAAGTCGTGGCACACGCGGTCGACGTCGCCACCTCCGGCCGCCCCGGCCCCGTCGTCATCGCGCTGTCGGAAGAAATGCAGCGGGTCGAGGCCGATGTCCCCGACCTGCCCCGCGCCCGCACCTCCGTTGCCTTCCCCGACCCAGCCGCCCTGCGCGAGATGCGCGCGATGCTGGCCAAGGCGAAGAAGCCGGTCGTGGTTGTCGGCGGGTCCTGCTGGACGGCCGAGGGACGCGCCGCCCTGAAACGCTTCCTGCTCGCGAACAAGCTGCCGGTGACCGTCGGCTTCCGCCGCCAGGCCCATTACGACGGGTCGCTGGAAAACTTCGCCGGAGACCTCGGCGTCGGCTCCGATCCCGGCCTGATCGGCAAGGTCAAGGAGGCCGACCTGATCCTCGCGATCGGCAGCCGCCTCGGCGATGCCGTCACGCAGGGGTATTCGTTGCTCGACCTCGCCGGCAGCGTGCCGATCATCCAGGTCCTCCCCGATGGTGGCGAAATCGGCCGCGTCTTCCGCACCGCGCTCGGCATTGTCTCCGACCTGAACATGTTCGCCCTCGCCGCCGCCGACCTTGATCCGGTGAAGCCCGCCTGGGCCGGCTGGACGCGGGAACTGCGCTCGCTCCGCGAGGCCCAGCGCGCGGTGCCGAACTATGACGGGACGCTCAACCTCGGCACCGTGATGCGGGAGCTTGAGGCGATGATGACCCCGGACGCGATCGTGACCACGGATGCCGGCAACTTCGCTGGCTGGGCCACGCGGTTTCTGAACTTCTCCGAAGATCAGCGCTATATTGGACCGACCAACGGGGCGATGGGTTACTCGGTGCCGGCCGGCATCGGCGCCAAGATCACCTTCCCCGACCGCATGGTCATCTCCATGGTAGGCGATGGCGGGTTCATGATGACGGGCCAGGAACTCGCGACCGCGTTCCATCACGGCGTCGCCCCGATCGTGCTGGTCTTCAACAACCAGATGTACGGCACGATCCGCATGCACCAGGAACGCGCCTATCCCTGGCGCGTGTCCGGCACCGCGCTGACCAACCCCGATTTCGCGAAATACATCGAGGCCTTCGGCGGGCATGGCGAAGTCGTCTCCGACACCGCCGAGTTCACCCCGGCCTTCCGCCGAGCGGTTGAGAGCGGCAAACCCGCGATCATCGAGTTGCGGATGAACCCCGACCAGATCACCACCCGCGCCACGATCGCCGATCTGCGGGCGGGCAAGGCGCCTCCCAAGCCCGCCGCCAAGCCCAAGCGTGCCGCGGCCCCCGCCCACCCGAAACCGACCCGGGCCAGTGGCGCCAAGAAGCGCGGCTGACCCCGATGTCGCCCGCCTGATGCGTCAGGCGGGCGAAGCCTTCCAGGCGGGAAACCATCCCGCGGCTGAACGCGCCTGCCGAACCATCCTCGCCCTGGACCCCGCGCACTTCGACGCCCTGCATCTGCTGGGCGTGCTGTGCTCCCTCCGCGCCGCGCCATCCGAGGCCATCGTCTGGCTCCAACGCGCGCTCGGCCTTCACCCCCGCCATCCCCAACTGCTCGAGAACCTCGGCACCGCCAGGCTTGACGCCCAGCAGGCCGACGCGGCGATCACGGCTTTCGAACAGCATTTGGCCTCGACCGCCCCGACCCCGGGCGCGCTGAACAACCTCGGCAACGCGCTGCTGCTGGCGGATCGACCCAATGAGGCGGTGGCCCGGTTCCAGGCCGCGCTGACCCTTGCGCCGGACTTCGCACCCGCGCGGTTCAATCTCGGACGCGCGCTGGAAGCCCTCGGGGCGTTCACCGAGGCGGAGTCCGCGTTGCGGGCCGTGCTCCCCCTGGCTCCGGCCGACCGGCTGCCGCAGGTCATCAACCAACTCGGCCGCGTGCTGTGCGCGCAGGGGCGGTACCGCGAAGCCCTGGACCTGACCGACACGCTGCTGCGCGACCGGCCGGCGGAACACGCGACACGGTGGAACCAGTCGCTTACCCGGCTGCTGCTGGGGGATTTCGCGCGCGGATGGCGGGAGTACGAGCATCGGTGGGACGTGCCCGCCCACTCCCCGCCGCCCGAGCGACACACCGTGCTCGACCTGTCGGCCATCCGCGGCAAGCGGGTGCGCGTGGTCGCCGAACAGGGTTTGGGCGACAGCATCCGGTTCGCGCGCTACGCCCCGCTGCTCGCGGAGCTGGGGGCGGAGGTCTGGCTCTCAGTCCCGCCGCCGTTGATCTGGCTGTTCCGCACCCTGCGCGGGGTCCGGGGAGTCGTGGGCACGGACGACCCCGCGCCACCGGCCGATCTGACGACCTCGATGCTCAGCCTGCCGCTGGCCTTCGGGACAGGCCTGGACACGATCCCCGCCGAGATCCCTTATCTGGGCGTCCCGCCGCATGCCCGGATCGCCTGGGCAGAGCGGGTTGGCGCGCTGCGGGGTATCCATGTCGGTGTGGTCTGGTCAGGCTCCCGCGCCAGCGCCCCGCGATCGGCGATCCCGGTTCGGTTGCTGGCCCCGTTGCTGGCGCGCACGGGGATCACGTTCCACTGCCTGCAACGAGAGATCACGCCGGAGGACCAGGCCGCGATCAGCAGAGCGGGCACCATGGTTCTCCATGACGCCGAACTTCACGACTTTGCTGATACGGCCGCCCTTTTGGCGGCCATGGATCTCGTGATCACGATAGATACGTCTGTCGCGCATCTGGCGGCCGCGATGGGGCGGCCCACGTGGATCATGATCCCATTCGATCCGGACTGGCGCTGGCTACTGGCTCGCGCCGGGTCTCCCTGGTACCCCTCCGTCCGGCTGTTTCGCCAGCCAGGCCCGGGGGATTGGATCAGCGTGGTAAAGGCGGTCGGGACTGCCCTGTCACGGCGGTTCGACGCCCCCTGATCAGCTCCGGCCGCGCCCCGACTGCCGCTTGCCCAGACCGCTGGCCTTGGCGAGTTGCGAGCGCAGTTCAGCATAGTTCGACGTCACCATCGGCGCATCGCCAGGCAGGTTGTGCTTGCGGCGATAATCCTCGGGCGTCATGCCATGCACCGTCAGCAGATGGCGTTTCAGCATTTTCATTTTCATGCCGCATTCCAGACAGGTGAGGATTTCCTCGGTCCCACCTGCCTTCCGCCGAGCGGCCGGGATGGCGGCGGATGTCTGGCCAGCCACGGGACGCGGGCGATCCTGACCTACCTCCACGAGTGTTGCGTACACCTCTCGAATGAGACGGGGTACTTCATTGTGAGAAACTTCATTGTGTTCGACATGCGCGCTGACGATGTTTGCGGCAAGCGTCAGGATGTCAGCGGTCGGGCTTTCCATGCGATCAGACCTCGGTGATGTGTTTTTGACGTTTTTTTCACGTTGTAGTACGAATTCGCCGCAGGTCAACAACGGCGTTCGCCTAGCGCCAAAAAACTTAAGCGAGCCATGAGCGATCAAATCTTTCAGGAGGCTTACAACCGGGTCCGCGCTCGCCATTCCGAGGAGGAATGGCTTGCGATGAGCCCCCGGCAGATCACCGACGCCATCTATCGGGAGATCCGACAGATCGATGCGGAACGAAGCCAGTCACGACCACCGCCGGAAGACGAGTCTGCCAACGAATGAAGTCATGCCGATTCGTCCAAATTATGGCGCGACGCGTCTCAAATATATAACTTTCCGTCTTCAAGCGAAATTCGCCCCTTGTCGACGGTGATCCGAGCGGGCTATTCCTCCGCCTTGCCCCTTCGATCATCGGAATCCGCGCGATGCCTGCCCGCCTCTCTTCCCCGCTCCGCGCCGTCGCCCTCGGCGCCGCGCTGTCCGGCCTGACGATCGGGCCCGCCAAAGCCATGGTCATCAACGTCACCTATGACGCGACCGTCACCGCCAACGCCAATTCAACCGCGATCCAATCCGCCTTCGAAAGCGTGGTGCAACATTTCGAGGCCGCCTTCGCCAACCCGATCGAGGTCAATGTCCACGTCGGCTGGGGCAAGGTGAACACCGTCAACATCGCCTCGGGGAAAGTGGGCGAAACACGGGTCTCCGCGGCTGGCGGCTTCCGGACCTTCGACTCCGCCACGGCCCTGTTGAAGGCAGGCGGCGTGACGGTCCCCCTGCCCTCCTCCGACCCGACCGGGACGAACCGCTTCCTGATCCCCACGGCGCAGGCAAAGGCGCTGGGCATGACCGGCTTCACCGTCCCGACCTATGACGCCTATATCGGGTTCTCGAGCACATACGCCTTCAAGCAGTTCGCGGGCGCGGTTTCCCCCCTGCTGGCCTATGACTTCGCCGGCGTCGCGGCCCACGAACTTGAACACGCCCTTGGCCGCATGAGCGGGCTGATCAGCGCGTCCCCGATGTTTGCCTACGCGGCCGACCTGCTGCGCTATTCCGCGCCCGGCACGAACAGCTTCTCCTACAACGCGGCTGCCTATTCCTCGATCGATGGCGGAACGACCTCGCTCGGGAGCCACAACACCGCGCTCACCGCCGACCGGATCGACTGGTCGTCCCCCGGCACCACGCGGAACACCCAGAACGCCCAGTTGGAAACCGGCAAGGACTACTGCCTGTCCACCGCCGACCAGCGCTTCATGACCGGCCTCGGCTACACATTCACGGACGACGCGGACGCGTTGTATTTCAGCGGCTCCGACTGCGCGCCGTTCGGGGCGTCGCTGGCCTCCATCGCGGCCTTCCCCACCGCCGTCGTCGACGCGCCCGAGCCAGCGGCGCTCGGCCTGTTCGGCCTGGGCGCCGCGACCCTCGGTCTGCTGCACCGCAGGACTCGCCGCCGGACGAGCTGACCACCCGACGGCCTTGCGGCGGGGTCCGGGCGGAACCAACTTGGTCGCATCGCAATCGGAATTGCCCATCATGCGTCGCACGCTCCCTGCCGTTCTCCTGGCTTCCTCCCTGCTGATCGCCCCGCCCGTCCTCGCGGCCGATACCGTGCTGTCCCTTGCCGAGACGGCCACCGTCATGGCGTCCCCCGATGAACTCGTGGCCTTCCTGCGGGCCGAGGCCACCGCCAGCAACGCCGCCGACGCACAGGGCCGGGTCAACGTCATGTCCCGCGATGCCACCGCCATCGCCGCGCAGGCCAAGGGCGTCCAGATGTCCAATGGCAGCTACCAGGTCTGGCGCATCGGCCCGAACCAGCAGGAACGGGCGGAGAAGTGGCATGCCTCCCAGACCCTGCGCCTGTCCGCCAACGATGGCGCCGCGCTGCTGACCCTGGTGGGCACGCTGCAACAGAAGGGGCTGGCCGTCAGTTCGATGCAATGGCGCCTGTCGCGGGAAACCGAGAAGAAGGCCCGCCAGGATGCCACGCGTCAGGCCGTGCTCGCTTTGCGCGGCCGAGCGGACGATGCGGCAATGTTGATGGATTTGAAATTCGACCATTTCCGGTCGGTGCGCCTGGATGGCGTCGAGCCGATGCCGATGCCCCGGGCCGCGCCGATGGCCATGGCCCGCAGCGCCGAAGCCGCGCCACCCCCGGTCGCGGTGGCCGAGGACATTCCCGTGACCGCGACGGCCCAGGCCGAAGCCGTGCTGTCCCCGCGCTGACCTGATGTCCAGGTCGCGCGGCATCCAGGGCGGGACGACCGGCGCGTCTGGCGCCTTCGTCACGCTGCGACCGATCGCCGCGCGTATCAACGACGCACCGGCCGTCCCCGAGAATGTGGCCGCCCTGCGCCTGGCCGCGCGGGATGCCTATGGCCGCGGACAGCCGGCCGAGGCTTCGTCCTTGCAGGCCCGCGCGATTGCCCTCGCCGGGGCGGAGGTCCTGGCGGACGACCATCTGTTCCTCGGCCTGGCCTTCAGCGCCGAACAGCGCATCCCCGACGCCATCGCCACGCTGCGGCAAGGGCAGGATCGGTTCCCCTCGGTCAGCGGCTTCCCCGAGAATATCGCCGTCCTGCTGCTGGCATCCGGTCAGCCGGCCGAGGCGATCGCCGCCTGCGAACAGGCGCTGGCCCTGGGCTCGGACAGTCCCAACGTCCTGGATTGCCTGACCGATTGCTGGGCGCGCCTGGGCCGGCCCGATCAGGCGGTGGTGTTTGGCCGTCGGGCGTTGGAGGCGAAGGACCGTCGGTTTGGCACCCTGCCCCGGCTGGTGGCGGTGCCCGCGGCGCCTCCACCACCGTTCAATCCCGGCAACCCCGCCGAGAACGTGATCGCCTATAGCCTTTGGGGCAACGAACCGCGCTACCACGTGCCGCTGCTGGAGAGCACACGCATCCTGCGCCATCTGTTCCCGGCCTGGACGATGCGGGTGTACCACGACCAGACGGTCGATCCGGCCTACCTGGCGATGCTGCGGGAGCGTGGCGTCGATCCGCGGCCGATGGTCCTGCCACCCGATCTGCCGGTGCACCGCAAGCTGCTGTGGCGGTTCGAGGTCGCCTCGGACCCGGCCGTGCGGCGCTTTCTGTGCCGGGACGCGGACTCCCTGCTGACGGTGAAGGAACGGGTGGCGGTCGACGCCTGGCTGCAATCCACCTTTCATTTCCATGCCATGCGGGACTGGTACACCCACACCGACCTGCTGCTGGCTGGCATGTGGGGCGGGGTTGGTGGGATTCTGCCTCCGGTCGCGAACCTTCTGGCCGCCTATCGGGGCTGGCGGGTGGAACACGACCACGTCGATCAGGACCTGCTGTCGGAGACCGTGTGGCCGATTTTGCGCGGTCACACGCTGATTCATGACAGCGTCTTCGCCCCTTGCGTGGGCAGCGTGCCCTTCCCGCCGTTCGGCGCGCTGCCCGCGGATATGCATGTAGGACAAAATGCCTTTCATCATTTCGAAAAGACGCGTTAGAATGGCGTTATTATGGGATGGAAACTCGTCGTTCTGAGTGGAATGACCCTGCCCGCCGCGCTGGTGGCCGGCGGGCTTTGGTGGTTTACCGACGCCCCTGCCACTGAACCGCCCGAACCGCCGATCGCCGGCATGCCGGTTCCGCCCTTCCCGCCCCGCATCGCCGAGGACCCGAGCTACGAGGCCTGCCTGGGTATGCTGCCCGAGGACCCGCAGGCCGCCATCGCCTTCGCCCTCCAATGGACCTCCTCCCCAACCAACGGACGCGCCGCCGCTCGGCATTGCCAGGCGCTGGCGCTGATCGCCGCCGGACAGGCGGCCGAGGGGGCGACCATGCTGGAAACCCTGGCGGATGACCGCGCGATTACGGACCGCGCGCGGGCCCTGCTGCTGGACCAGGCGGCGGATGCCTGGTTCCTGATGCGATCGTATGAGGAAGCGTACCGGGCCACGACCCGAGCGCTGATGCTGGCCCCCGATGACGCGGAGGTACTGGTGCGTCACGCCCAGGCCGCGTCACAGGTCGGGCGGGAGAATGACGCGATCACCGATCTGACCCGGGTGCTGGCGGAGACGCCCGACCGGCTGGATGCGCTGCTGGCGCGTGCGATGGCGTGGCGGCGGCTGGATCAACTGGAACGCGCGGCGGGGGATATCGAGCGCGCGGCGGGCATGGCTCCGACGGACCCGGAGGTGCTGCTGGAACGCGGGATCCAGCGTCAGCGGCGCGGCGACCTGGCCGGTGCACGGGAAGACTGGCGGCAGGTGGTCACGCTGGAACCGGACAGCGAAGCCGCCGACCTGGCGGAGCAGAACCTGGCCTTGCTGGATGCGGGACCGCGGCAGCAATAGGGGGTGGGGGTTTCATGATGGTGGCCACGGGAGGCAACCCAGGCGGTTCCTTCGTCATGGCGGCCGCGGGAGGCACCCAAGCTGTCTCGTCGCGGTGGCCGCGGGAGGCAACCCAGGATATCTCGTCGTGGTGGACCCGCGGGTCCGGCAATGGGCCGGCCCGAGGGCAGGCTCCGGGCCACCATCCACGACTTGTCCCGGCCCCATCAAACAATCCGTGAATGGCGGGCCTTCGCCCGCCACGACGGGGGAGTGGCCGCGACAGCCTCCCCCGCGTTACCCCCCGAAGGCGGAAAGCCCCGTCTGCGCGCGGCCGAGGATCAACGCATGCACGTCATGCGTCCCCTCATACGTATTGACGGTTTCCAGGTTCATCACATGGCGAATGACGTGGTACTCGTCGACGATCCCATTCCCACCATGCATGTCGCGCGCGACGCGGGCGATATCCAGCGCCTTGCCGCAATTGTTGCGCTTTAGCAGGCTGATCATCTCCGGCGAGGCATCATGCGCGTCGATCAGGCGGCCGAGTTGCAGGACCGAATGCAGGCCCAGCGTGATCTCGGTCTGCATGTCGGCCAGCTTCTTCTGGATCAACTGCGTCCCGGCCAGCGGCTTGCCGAACATCTTGCGGTTCAGCGTGTAGTCGCGCGCCGCCATCCAGCAGAATTCGGCCGCGCCCAGCGCGCCCCAGGCGATGCCATAGCGGGCGTTGTTCAGGCAGGAGAACGGGCCGCGCAGCCCCTTCACCTTGGGCAGCATGTTGCCCTCGGGGACAAACACATCCTGCATCATGATCATGCCGGTGATGGAGGCGCGGAGCGAGAACTTGCCCTCGATCTTCGGCTGCGTGAGGCCAGGCATGCCGCGTTCCAACACGAAGCCGCGGATGTCGTTGTTGTCGTCCTTCGCCCAGACCACCAGCACATCGGCGATCGGGGAGTTGGTGATCCAGGTCTTCGACCCGTTCAGCAGAAAGCCGCCATCGACGGACTTCGCCCGCGTGCGCATGGACGCGGGGTCGGAGCCGGCATCGGGCTCGGTCAGGCCGAAGCAGCCGACGAACTCTCCGGTGCGAAGCTTGGGCAGGTATTTCTGCTTCACTTCCTCCGACCCGAAGGCATGGATCGGATACATGACGAGTGAGGACTGGACAGAGAACGCGGACCGGTAGCCGGAATCGACGCGCTCAACCTCCCGCGAGATCAGGCCGTAGCTGACATAGTTCACGCCGGCGCAGCCATAGCCATCGAGCGTCGCGCCGAGGAACCCCATCTCCCCGAATTCGTTCATGATCTCGCGATCGAACTTTTCCAGGCGATTGGCCATCAGGACGCGCGGGAACAGCTTCTCCTGGCAGAAGGCGTTCGCGGCGTCACGGATCGCGCGTTCGTCCTCGCTCAGCCGGGAATCGAGCCGCAGCGGGTCTTCCCAGTTGAACGGCGTGAAGTGGCTGGAGGGTTTCTCGCTCATGCCTCGGTTTCCGTGGTCTCGATGGGACGGGGGGCGCGGACGCGCAGCAACATGAAGGCGGGGACATCGTCGCCAAAGCCCAGGACGGGGGCACCGAGGTCATCGTCACGACGGAACCGCCGCGGGCCGTCACGCCGAAAATCGTCACGGCGCGGTTCGTCGCGGCGCGAGTCATCGCGACGGGGTTCATCACGCCGGCCGGCCTCGCGCCTTGGTTCATCACGCCGGGGCTCATCACGACGCGGTTCATCGCGGCGGGCTTCGTCACGCCGAGGCTCGTCACGGCGCGCGGGCCGGTCGTCACCACGGGGAGTGCGTTCACGGCGGGGACGATCGGGCTGCGGCGCGGCGGCCAAGTCGGCTTCCGGTTCGGCGGCAACGGGCACGATCTCGGGTTCGGCGCGCATCCGCGGCGCGCGGTCACGCACCGGCTTGTCGCGTTCGCCCTTGCGGCCATCGCCCTTGCGGGGATCGGCGGCCTTCTTGGCGCGTCCGCCGCGGCGCTTGCGGCCATCGCCCTCGGACCATTCGACGGGGTCCAACCCCTCGATCGCGATCGGCGGGATCGGGTGGTTGATCAGTTTCTCGATCGCCTCGATCGCGAAGCGGTCATCCGGCTTGGCGATCGTATAGGCGTGGCCTTCCAGTCCCGCGCGCCCGGTGCGGCCGATGCGGTGGACATAGTCCTCAGCGTGGTGTGGCACATCGAAGTTGAACACGTGCGACAGGCCGCCGATGTCGATGCCGCGAGCCGCCACGTCGCTGCACACCAGCAGGCGGATTTCGCCGGCCTTGAACTTCTCCAGCGTCGAGAACCGCACCGACTGCGCCATGTCGCCATGCAGCGCGCCAACGCTGAACCGGTGCTTGGTCAGCGACTTGTAGAGAATATCGACATCGCTCTTGCGGTTGCAGAAGATCAGGGCGTTCTGAACATCGTGCTTGCGGATCAGCCGGCGCAGCACTTCCCGCTTGTCGAGTTCGGAGACCAGCGCCAGCCCCTCGGTGATCGTCGTCGCGACCGAGGCGGGGCGGGAAACCGTGATTTCCTTCGGATTCTGCAGGAACGCATCCGCGAGGCGGCGGATTTCCGGCCCCATCGTCGCCGAGAAGAACAAGGTCTGGCGGCTGGGCGGCAGCAGGGAGACGATCCGTTCGACATCAGGGATGAACCCCATGTCGAGCATCCGGTCGGCCTCATCGATCACCAGCAGCTTGGCGTCCGACAGCAGGATCGACCCACGCTCGAACATGTCGATCAGACGGCCAGGCGTGGCGATCAGCACGTCGACGCCGCGGTTCAGCACGTCCTTCTGGTCCGACATGCTCTCCCCGCCGATGATCAAGGCGTGGGTGAGCTTGAGGTACTTGCCGTACTGGACGAAATTCTCGGCCACCTGCAAGGCGAGTTCGCGCGTCGGCTCCAGGATCAGGCTGCGCGGCATGCGCGCACGGGCGCGGGAGCCGGACAGGATGTCGAGCATCGGCAGGGTGAAGCCGGCGGTCTTGCCGGTGCCGGTCTGCGCCACGCCCATCACGTCACGGCCCATCAGCACGACGGGGATCGCCTGCTCCTGGATCGGGGTGGGGTGGCGGTAGCCCATATCCTCGATCGCGCGGACGATCTCGGGGGACAGGCCGAGATCGGCGAAGACCGTGCGAGGCGCTTCCTCGGGCTCGGGTTCGGCGGGGTAGTCATCGTCCGGTTCGGACGGGTCAGAAGCGGGTTCTTCGGCGGCCTGGGCAGCGACGGGTTCCGGCGCATCGGCCGCCACGGGCTGGTCGGCGTCGGAAACCGGCGCCGATGACGCAACGGCCGGTTCACCTGGCGCAGCCTCGGCCGGAGCCGCTTCAACCATGGCCAATTCGGTGGACTCTGCTTCAACGGGGGCCGCATCGGCCGGCACAGCCTCAACCGCCGGCGCTTCAGCAGGCTCGGGGTCGGTGGGCGCGATCGCCGCCAGCAACGGCAATTCCGTCTGGATCGCGGCGGCAGGCATGGGCACCGCGGTGTCGGGCGCCGGATCGGTCGTGTGGTCTGAAGGAACGGTGCCGTTCGGCTCCGCCGGTTCGGTCGTGGTCTCGGTCAATGCGGGTCCAGTCGGTTTCTGTGCCATGGCCTGCGCGATGGGAGCCTGCGCGAAAAACGGGTGCGCAATGGCAGCCTGCGCGTGGCGATCCTGCAAACATGCGTACGACGACGCCCGACGCTGCCGCGTGGAACGCCGGATGTATTCGATCGGGGTATCACGGGCCTGATCGCCGCCGTCAAGATAGCAGAAACCCAAACGCCACGCGATGGTGATAACGCGCCCGCCATGAATTGCCCCTCCGCCCATCCGAAAACCCGCCTTGGGGAGGGTGACAGACGGCGCGTGTTGGCTCATTGTGTGAACATCCTGAGCAGTAAGGAGGAAACCCAATGGGTATGATGGACGGGAAAGTGGCCGTCGTGACCGGCGCCGGTGGCGGCATCGGACGGGCCACGGCCCTGGAACTGGCGGCCAACGGCGCCAAGGTCGTTGTGAATGACATCGGCGGCACGGTGACTGGCGAAGGCCGCGACTCCGGCCCGGCGCAGCGCGTCGTCGCCGAAATCACCCAGGCCCATGGCCAAGGCCGAGCGGTTGCCAATACGGGCAGCGTTTCGAGCTGGGAAGACGCCCAGAAGATGGTGCAGGACGCCATCGACAATTTCGGCCGCATCGACATGGTCGTGAACAACGCCGGCATCCTGCGGGACCGCATGTTCCACTACATGTCGATCGAGGAATGGGACGCCGTCATGAAGGTCCACCTTTATGGTGCCTTCTATGTCTCCCGCGCCGCGGTGCCGCATTTCCGTAAGCAGGAAAGCGGTGCGTATGTCCACATCACGTCCACCTCGGGCCTGATCGGCAGCGTTGGCCAGACCAACTACGGCGCCGCCAAGCTGGGCATCGCCGGCCTGTCGCGTTGCATCGCGATGGACATGCAGCGCTACAACATCCGCTCCAACTGCATCGGGCCGCATGCGTTCAGCCGCATGATCGAAACGGTTCCCGGCCAGTCCGAGGAGCAGTTGAAGGCGCGCGCCGAACGGACGAAGCCTGACCACATCGCCAAGCTGATTTCGTTCCTCGGGACGGATGCGGCGGCGAAGGTGTCCGGTCAGATTTTCGGTGTCCGTGGCAACGAAATCTACCTGTACAACCAGCCCCGCCCGATCCGCATCGTGGCGCGCCCGGATGGCTGGACGTCCGAGAAGCTGGCCGAAACCTGGCTGCCGGCCGTCGAGAAGGCGTTCACCCCGCTCGAGCGGACCCGCGACGTCTATCCGTGGGATCCGGTGTGATCCGGACATAACGGTTCGTGACTGCGCATGGCCGGGCTTGTCCCGGCCATGTTGCTTTTGGGGGAGACGAAATCCGTCCAAGCTCCTGGTACCTACGCTTGCCACTGACCATCCAGGGCTTCAAGGCGCGCGATTCAAGATGCCTTTCACACCTCTCGGCCCGTCGGAGGAAGCCTTGTCGTTACGGCGTCCACCAGACAAGATGATCCACTCCACCCAGAGGCTGCGCGATGCCGCCGACCGTCGAACCCGCTCCCGGAAAGCCAAAGGTCTTCATCTCCTACGCGCGGTCAGACGGCGCGACGCTGGCCGATGAACTGTATCATGGCCTCGGGCTGGCGGACTTCGAGCCATATCTCGACCATCACGACATCGCCAACGCCGAGGAATGGGAAGCACGCATCGGTGACCTGATCCAGGGCGCCGACACGGTCGTGTTCCTGCTGACACCCGCCGCCGTCCGGTCCCCCCGTTGCGCGTGGGAGGTGGAGCATGCCGCGCGACTGGGCAAGCGCCTGATCCCGGTCACGGGCAAGCCGGTGCCGGAAACCGAGGTGCCCGAGCGCCTGCGCCGCCTCAACTACACCATCTTCCGCGAAGGCCAGTCCTTCGCTCGGCCCTTGTCCGAACTGGCGACCGCCTTGCGCCAGGATATCGGCTGGATCCGGGAACATACCCGCCTGACCGACGCCGCCGCCCGGTGGAAGGCGCGAGAGGCTATTGCGGGCGGCGGGGAGGACCTGCTGCTGCGCGGCGCCTCCTTGTCCGAGGCGCGGGATTGGGCCGGCAGGCGCCCGGCGGACGCCCCCACGATCACGCCGATGCTGCGGGAATTCCTGGACGCGAGCGAGACGCTGGCGGACTACGCCTTGGCGGAGGCTCGGGCGCAGGTCGCCGAGCGGGAACGGCTGGTGGTGGAAGCGGAGCAGGCGCAGGCGGCTGTGCGGGGTGCGCAGGCCTGGACCCGCCGCGTGCAGCGCCGCTGGGCGGCCGGGCTGGGCCTGCTGCTGGTCCTGGTGATCGCCGCGACCGGGGCCGGGCTGTGGACGGTGTTCGAGGGCTGGCGGGACGTGATGCGCAACCGGTCCCAGTTCATCGCGGGATTGGTCGAGCAGCACAGCGCGCGCGGCGACCATGTCGGGGCGATGCTGCTCGGGTTGGACGCGCTGCCGGACCCACACGCGGATGGGGCCCGCCATCGTGTGCTGAAGCTGGAGCCTGCGGCGTGGCACGCGCTGGACACGGCATGGCGAAATTGGGCATCCGGCTGGGGAGAGCGGGCGGTTCTTTGGGGACACGCCGGGCCTGTGAACCAGGTCGCGTTTTCCCCAGACGGTGCCCGCGTGCTGACGGGGTCCGAGGACAGCACAGCGCGGGTCTGGGACGCCGCTTCGGGGCGCGTCATCGCAACCCTCGCGGGGCATACGGGTGGAGTCTGGTCCGTCGCGTTTTCCCCCGACGGCGCACGCGTGCTGACGGGGTCCTTCGACAACACGGCGCGGGTCTGGGACGCCGCTTCGGGGCGCGTCATCGCAACCCTCGCGGGGCATACGGGTGGAGTCTCGTCCGTTGCCTTTTCCCCCGACGGCGCACGCGTGCTGACGGGGGCAATGGACAAGACGGCGCGCGTCTGGGACGCCGCTTCGGGGCGCGTCCTCGCAACGCTCGCGGAGCATACGAGTTGGGTCTCGTCCGTCGCGTTTTCTCCAGACGGTGCCCGCGTGCTCACGGGGTCCAACGACAACACGGCGCGGGTCTGGGACGCCGCATCGGGGAGCGTCATCGCAACGCTCGCGGGGCATACAGATGGGGTCCGATCCGTCGCATTTTCCCCCGACGGCGCACGCGTGCTGACGGGGTCCTGGGACAAGACGGCGCGGGTCTGGGACGCCGCTTCGGGGCGCGTCATCGCAACCCTCGCGGAGCATACAGAGCAGGTCTGGTCCGTCGCGTTTTCCCCCGACGGCGCCCGCGTGCTGACGGGGTCCTGGGACAAGACGGCGCGGGTCTGGGACGCCGCATCGGGGCGCGTCATCGCAACCCTCGCGGGGCATACGAATCGGATCCGGTCCGTCGCGTTTTCCTCCGACGGCGCCCGCGTGCTGACGGGGGCCTTGGACAAGACGGCGCGGGTCTGGGACGCCGCATCGGGGCGCGTCATCGCAACCCTCGCGGGGCATACGGGTGGAGTCTCGTCCGTCGCGTTTTCCCCCGACGGCGCGCGCGTGCTGACCTTGGACAACACGGCGCGGGTCTGGGACGCCGCATCGGGGCGCGTCATCGCCACGCTCGCGGGGCATACGGGTGGGGTCTCGTCCGTCGCGTTTTCCCCCGAAGGCGCCCGCGTGCTGACGGGGTCCGCGGACAACACGGCGCGGGTCTGGGACGCCGCATCGGGGAGCGTCATCGCCACGCTCGCGGGGCATACGCATTGGGTCCTGTCCGTCGCGTTTTCCCCCGACGGCGCCCGCGTGCTGACGGGGTCTCGGGACAAGACGGCGCGGGTCTGGGATGCCGCATCGGGGCGCGTCATCGCAACGCTTGCGGGGCATACGCAGTTGGTCCCGTCCGTCGCGTTTTCTCCCGACGGCGCGCGTGTGCTGACGGGGTCCTACGACAAGACGGCGCGGGTCTGGGACGCCGCATCGGGGCGCGTCATCGCAACGCTCGCGGAGCATAAGAGTTGGGTCTGGTCCGTGGCGTTTTCTCCCGATGGTGCCCGCGTGCTCACGGGGTCCGACGACAAGACGGCGCGGGTCTGGGACGCCGCTTCGGGGCGCGTCATCGCAACCCTCGCGGGGCATACGCGTGGCGTCTCGTCCGTTGCCTTTTCCCCCGACGGCGCACGCGTGCTGACGGGGTCCGAGGACAGCACGGCGCGGGTCTGGGACGCCGCTTCGGGGCGCGTCATCGCAACGCTCGCGGGGCATATGAATTCGTACCGGTCCGTCGCGTTTTCCCCAGACGGCACACGCGTGCTGACGGGGGCCGATGACAACACGGCGCGGGTCTGGGACGCCGCATCGGGGCGCGTCATCGCCACGCTCGCGGGGCATACGGGTGAGGTCAGGTCCGTCGCGTTTCCCCCCGACGGCGCGCGCGTGTTCACGGGGTCGGGGGACAACACGGCGCGGGTCTGGGAGGTGTTTCCCACCCACCAGGCCCTGATCACCGCGGTGAAGGCAGCCGTCCCCCGCTGCCTGACTCCGCAACAACGAGAGGCGGCGCATCTCGACACGCCGCCTCCGCGCTGGTGCCACGCGCGCGGGGTTTACCCGTTCAACCCCACCGGTGCGCCGTATCCCGAAAGTCAACAGCCGCCTCACGGCCCGCATCCCAAGACCTGGGACGAATCATTGGCAATCTGGTTGGAATGGGCCGCTGGTCTTTGGCCGTTCCCCATGTCGCGGTAGCACTTACGGACTGCCGGGGACCGTCTTGCGCTTGCAGGTTCTCCTGTCCCAACGCCACCTCACACCCCCCCATGCCATGCTGTCCAATCCGCCAGGACATGCCCCGATGGTGCCACAAGGCGGTCCCACACTGCCGGCCCGAGGGGTGCTCTCGTAAACGCAGCCCCCAACACCACCCCAACCCCGTGGGGATACAAGCCGGCCGGGATACGCTGTATGACCGACCCACCGTAACGGCCCCGATCACGACAGCGGGACCGACCCCGACAGGAGACCCAAGATGACCAAGACCCTGCGTGGCGCCGACATCGTCATCAAGACGCTGGAACGCGCTGGCCTGACAACGATCTACACGCTGTCCGGCAACCACATCATGTCGCTGTTCGACGCCGCGATCGATTCCAAGCTCGAACTCTTCCATGTCCGCCATGAAGCCGCGACCGTCCACATGGCCGACAGCTTCGGCCGCCTGACGCGCCGCCCCGGCATCGCCTGGGTTACCGGCGGCCCCGGCCACGCCAACGCCGTCGGCGCCCTGTTCACCGCGCTCGGCCAGGAAACGCCGATGGTCCTGCTCTCGGGCCATACCGAGACCGATCAGTTGGGCCGCGGCGGCTTCCAGGAGCTCCAGCAGGTCGAAATGGCCGCCCCCGTCTGCAAGGCGTCGTGGATGGCGACCGACACCCGCACCGTCGGCATGGAACTCGCCAAGGCCATCCGCATCGCGACCTCCGGCCGGCCCGGCCCCGTGCACCTGTCCCTGCCCTCCGACATCCTCGACCCGTCCGTCCCGGAAGACAGCATCCCCTGGCCGACCGAGGCCGATTTCACCGCCACGCCCGTCGGCCTGAGCAACGCCGCCGCCGACACCATCCTGTCCCTGATCGCGGGTGCGAAACGCCCGCTGATCGTCGGCGCCCCGGTCCTCGCCAACCGCCCCGGCCGCGACCTGCTGGCCCGCATCGAAACCGCCCTCGGCGTCCCGACCGTTATCAGCGAGGGGCCACGGTCCTTCAACGACGCCACCCTCGGCCGCTACGCCGAGGTGGCGAAGGACGCCGACCTGGTCGTGCTGCTGGGCAAGGCGCTCGACTTCACCCTGAAGTTCGGGGAAGCGCCGTTCTTCGACCCAGCCTGCCAGTTCATCTCGATCGACCCGGAAGGCGCGCTGATCGACCGCGCCACCAAGGCCAAGGGCGCCGCCCTGATCTTCGGCTGCGTCGCCGACACCTACCCGGCCGGCGAGGCCCTCATTGCCCGCGCCAAGACCAAGGGCGACGCCGCCTGGCTCGCCTCCTCCCGCGCCGCCTTCGCCGCCCGCCCCGACCTGATGGCCACCGTCGTTTCCAAGACCGAGGGCAAGCTGCACCCGGCCGAGGTGTTCCGCGGCCTCGCCCCCTACCTCGATCGCAACCCCGATGCCGTGCTGATCTGCGACGGCGGGGAGTTCGCGCAATGGGGTCAGGCGATGCTCAACAACGACCGGCGCATGATCAACGGCGTCGCCGGCTCGATCGGCGGGTCCCTGCCGATGGCCGCCGGCGCCCGCACCGTCGAGACCAAGGCCCCCGTCTTCGCCGTGCTGGGCGACGGCACCTTCGGCTTCCACATGGCGGAGCTGGAAACCGCAGTGCGCCTGAACCTGCCCTTCATCGCCATCGTCGGCACGGATGCGCGCTGGAACGCGGAATACAACCTCCAGGTCCGCGACTACGGCCCGAACCGCACCTTCGGCTGTGAGCTGAACCAGACCCGCTATGACCTGGTGGCGACCGCCCTGGGCGGGCATGGCGAACTGGTCGAGAAAGCCGCCGACCTGGCCCCCGCGATCGACCGCGCGCTTGCCAGTGGAAAGCCGGCGGTGATCAATGTCATGATCGAGAGCATCCCCTCCCCCGTCATGAGGCGCTGACATGGCCCAGTTCTTCGATCACATCCCACCGGCGATCCAGGACTTCATCAAGCGGCAGCACGTGTTCTTCACGGCCAGCGCGACGGAAGGGTCCCGGATCAACCTGTCGCCCAAGGGCTCCGACTGCCTGCGCGTGATCAGCGACAAGGAAGTCGTCTATCTGGACCAGACCGGCAGCGGGAACGAAACCGCCGCCCATATCCGAACCGATGGCCGCCTGACCATCATGTTCTGCGCCTTCGAGGGGCCGCCGATGATCCTGCGCCTGTATGGCACCGGTCGCGTCCTACCGCGCGGGTCCCAGGCCTACGCGGGCCATCTGAACACCGTCTATGCCGGCCAGGAACCACCCGGCGCGCGCCAGATCATCGCGCTGGACGTGCAATCCGTGCAGACCTCCTGCGGGTTCGCCGTGCCGGTGATGAACTTCGACCACGACCGGCACACGCTGGAGGATTGGGCCACCCGCAAGGGTCCCGACGGCATCGATGCCTATTGGCGGGAGAAGAACGTCGCCACGATCGACGGCATCCCGACCGGGATGGCCGAGGTGCTGCAGCCCGCCGCCGAATAGGCCGGTGATGGGGGGAAACGGTTCCTCCCATCGCACCCGCCGCATCAGAGATCTGCCACGATCGCGCGCCGTGGTGGAAGCGCTCTCCTTTTGTGCATTCCGGTCGGTCATCCTCTTTTGCGGCGGCCGGACGCGTGCCATCAATGGCGGCTCAACCGCCTGAAATGCGTAGAGGATGGCTCCGATCATGATGAAAATTTCCGCACTCGCCCTTGCCGCCGTGACCCTGATGCCGGGGCTGGCGCTGGCCCATACGGGGGCAGACGGTCACACGCTCGGGTTCATGGCCGGCTTCCTGCACCCGGTGGGCGGGCTGGATCACGTCCTGGCGATGGTGCTGGTCGGGCTGCTGGCCTGGCAGATCGGACAGCGCGCGCTGTGGCTGGTGCCGGCGGCCTTCGTGGCCGTGATGGCGGCGGGTGGCGCGCTGGGCATGGCCGGGATCGCACTGCCGGCGCTGGAGATCGGGATCGCCCTGTCAGTCGTCGTGCTCGGCGCGATGGTGGCGTTCGGCGTCCGTGCGCCGGTGGCCGTGGCGATGGGCCTCGCCGGCCTGTTCGCGGTATTCCATGGCCAGGCGCATGGCGCCGAGATGCCGGCCTCGGCCAGCGCCCTGGGCTATGCGGCCGGGTTCATGCTGTCGACGGCGCTGCTGCATGCGGCCGGCGTGGCGGCGGGCTTCGGGATGGGCCGGATCAGCGCGCCGGCGGTGCGGATGGCTGGCGCGGCCGCGTCGGTGGCCGGGGTCGTGCTGCTGGTCGGCGCTGTCTGAGGCTTTCCAGGAACGTCGCGCGCGGGAGCCTGGGCTGGCACCCGCGCGCGCCTGATGGGGGATAATCCCGTCCGCGCGTCTGATTGGGGATGATCCCGTCGCCCTCCCGGTCCGACCTCGACCGGGGGGTGATCTCCGAACCGGTCGTATTCTGGGCTGCCCAGAGCGGACAGCGGGCCGCATCGGCACGGTAAGGGTCGAAGCCCCCGCCGCAGTGGGTATCACCCTCCACCCGCCGGCATCTCTTCCCCGCCTGCCGAAAGGCCATCGTCCCCCACCAAACAGCAAAACGCCCGGGCAGTGCCCGGGCGTTTTGCGTTCCAGCCATACCGGCCAGGGCATCGCCCCAGCCGCGTGATGTTCAGGGGAACACGGCCCGCGCCGCCAACTGCGCCGCGTCCACCACCGGGGTCGGGAACAGGAAGAAGAACGCCGTGATCAACCCCGTCGCCGCCGCCACGAAGGACAAGGCGGCCGGGCGGCGATCGAACTTCTCCCCCGCCGGGTCGAAGTACATCACCTTGATGATGCGGATGTAATAGAACGACCCGACCACGCTCGCGAGGACGCCGATCACCGCGAGCGTCCACAGCCCGGCCTTCACCGCCGCCAGGAACACGTACAGCTTGGCGAAGAACCCGGCCATCAGCGGGATACCCGCCAGGCTGAACATGAACACGGCCAGCGCCATGGCCAGGCCCGCGTCATTGCTGGCGAGACCGGCGAGATCCTTGATCTCCTCGACCGCCTTGCCGTTGCGGCGCATCGACATGATGCAGGCGAAGGTGCCCGCGGTCATGAACACATAGACGGCCATGTAGACGAGCACACCGCGGACCCCGTCCTCGGACCCGGCGGCGAGACCGATCAGCGCGAAGCCCATATGCCCGATCGAGGAATAGGCCATCAGCCGCTTGATGTTGGTCTGCCCGATGGCGGCCAGGGCACCCAGCGCCATGGACCCGATCGAGACGATCACGATCAGCGACTGCCAGGCTGGCAGCAGATGCCCGAACGGGGTCGCCATCACGCGGAGCAGCAGGGCCATCGCTGCGACCTTGGGGGCCATCGCGAAGAACGCGGTCACCGGGGTCGGCGCGCCCTGGTAGACGTCGGGCGTCCACATATGGAACGGTACGGCCGAGACCTTGAACGCCAGCCCGACCAGCACGAACACCACGCCGACGATCAGGCCGGCCGAGATATTGGCGGGATTGGCCAACTGGTCGCGCAGCACCACGAAATCCATCGTGCCGGAGAACCCGTAGACCATCGACACGCCATACAGCAGCAGGCCGGAGGCCAGACCGCTCAGGACGAAATACTTCAGCCCGGCTTCCGACGAGCGAATGTCGTCGCGGGCGAAGGCCGCCAGCACGTAAAGCGACAAAGATTGCAGTTCGAGCCCGACATACAGCGTCATCAGGTTCGAGGCCGAGACCATGATCATCATGCCGACAACGGCGAACAGCATGACGACCGGGAACTCGAACCGGCCGATGCCCTGCTTTTCGTTCCAGTCGAGCGACATCAGCGCGGCGAAGGAGGCGCCAATCAGGATCAGCAGCTTATTGAACGTGCTGAACGGATCGGCGACGAACTGGCCGTGGAAGCCGGTGCCAGGCAGGCCGGTCGCGACCAGCAGCCCGGTGACCAGGAAGCCGAAGATGGTGAACATCGTCGCCAACATCGTGCTGTCCTGCTTGCGCAGCACGCCGAACAGCAGGACGCCCATGCCGAAGCAGGCCAGGACGATCTCGGGCAGGGCCAAGGTCCAGTTCATCAGTTGATCACCCCGGCAAGCTTCACGGCGCTTTCCATGGCCGCCTGATGATGCTTGACCATCGCGGCCACGCTGGCCTCCCAGAAGACAGAGAAACTGGACGGGTAGATGCCCATCCACATGGTCAGCACGATCAGCGGCACGAACAGCGCCCATTCGCGGGGGCTGAGGTCCATGATCGCGCGCAGGTCATCGCGGGTGATGCGTCCGAAGACGACCCGACGATACAGATACAGCATATAGGCCGCGCCCAGGATCATGCCTGCGCCGCCCAGCAGGGCCAACCAGAAGCTGACCTTGAAGGCGCCCAAAATCACCAGGAACTCACCCACGAACCCCGCGGTGCCCGGCAGGCCGACCGAGGCCATGGTGAACAGCATGAACACGAAGGCATAGCCCGGCATGCGTTCGGCGAGGCCGCCATACCGCGCGATCTCCCGGGTATGGATCCGGTCGTAGATCACGCCCACCACAAGGAACAGCGCGCCCGACACGATCCCGTGGGAGACCATCTGGAACAGCGCGCCCTGGATGCCCTGCTCGTTGAAGGTGAACAGCCCGATCGTCACGATGCCCATATGGGCGACGGACGAATAGGCAATCAGCTTCTTCATGTCCTCCTGCGCCAGCGCCACGAGCGAGGTGTAGATCACCGCGACAACCGACAAAGTGAACATCAGGGGGGCAAAGGCGGCCGAGGCCTCCGGCAGCATCGGGATCGAGAAGCGGATGAACCCGTAGCCGCCCATCTTCAACAGCACGCCGGCCAGAATGACGGAACCGGCGGTCGGCGCCTCCACGTGCGCGTCTGGCAGCCAGGTGTGGACGGGCCACATCGGCACCTTGACCGCGAAGGAGGCGAGGAAGGCCAGGAACAGCCAAGTCTGCATCGATGGCGGGAAGGACGTCGCCATCAGGGTCGGGATGTCGGTCGTGCCGGCATGCATCCACATCGCCAGGATGGCCAGCAGCATCAGGACCGAGCCGGTCAGCGTGTAGAGGAAGAACTTGACGGCCGAGTAGACCCGGCGCGGTCCGCCCCAGATGCCGATGATCAGATACATCGGGATCAGCACGCATTCGAAGAACATGTAGAAGACGACGAAATCCAGCGCGCAGAACGTGCCGATCATCATCGTTTCCAGGATCAGGAACGCGAGCATGTACTCGCGCACCTTGGTCTGGATGCTCTCCCACGAGGCCAGGATGCAGATCGGCGTCAGCGCGGTGGAGAGCAGGACGAACATCACGGAAATGCCGTCAACGCCCATCTTGTAGCCAAGCCCGTAGTCCGAGAGCCAGGGAACGGACTCGACGAACTGGAAGCCGGCGTCGGTGGGATCGAACTCGACCCACAGCACGAGCGAGAGGACCAGCACGATCAGCGTGGTCCACAGCGCGGTCCAGCGCGCGTTGGAGGCGATGGTTTCCTCATCGCCGCGCACCGACAGGATCACCGCGCCACCGACCAGCGGCAGCCAGGTGATCAGGGAAAGGAGGGGGAAACCCGCGGCGTTCATGTTCTCACCGGACCAGCATGTAGAGACCGATCAGCGCGACGACGCCGATCAGCATGACGAAGGCATAGACGGCGAGCGAGCCGGTCTGGATTTTCACCGTCTGGCGCGAGGTGCCGGCGGTGAGTTCGGCGAGGCCGTTGGGCACGCCGTCGATCATCGCCTCATCTCCGATCTTCCAGAAGCCGCGCGCGATGCACAGGATCGGCCGCACGATGATCGCGTTATACAGCTCGTCGAAATACCATTTGTTCAGCAGGAACAGGTAGATCGGCCGGAAACTGTTGGCGAGCCGGACCGGCAGCAGCGGGTTGGCGATATACATCACCCAGGCCAGCGCGATGCCGGCGACCGCGGTGAAGATCGGCAGGATCTTGACCCAGGTCGGCACGTGATGGGCGTGTTCCAGCACGTGGTTGTCCGGGCTGGTCCAGATCGCGCCGGCCCAGAAGGCCGCCTGTCCGTCGCCGATGAAGGCGTTCACGGTGGCGAACCCGGTGACGATCGCGCCCAGCGCCAGTGCGAACAGCGGCAGCAGCATGACGTAGGGGCTCTCATGCGCATGCTCCAGCGCATGGTGATCGGCGCGGGACTTGCCGTGGAAGGTCATGAACAGCAGCCGCCAGGAGTAGAAGGCGGTCAGGAAGGCCGCGACAACGGTACAGAAGAACGCGTAGTTGCCGACGGCGCTATGGGCAGCGAAGGCAGCCTCGATGATCGCGTCCTTGGAGTAGTAGCCAGCGAAGGGCGGGATGCCGGCCAGCGCCAGGTTGCCGATCCACATCACCGCGCAGGTCGCCGGGATCAGCTTCGCGAGGCCGCCCATCTTGCGGATGTCCTGCTCATCGGACATCGCGTGGATGACGGAGCCGGCCGAGAGGAACAGCAGCGCTTTGAAGAAGGCATGCGTGATCAGATGGTAGACCGAGGCCTGGTAGACGCCGACGCCCGCGGCCACGAACATGTAGCCGAGCTGGGAGCAGGTCGAGTAGGCGATGATGCGCTTGATGTCGTTCTGCACGCAGCCGATCGTCGCGGCGAACAGGGCGGTCGAGGCGCCGATGAAGGTGACGAAGCCCAGGGCATAGGGCGCGAGTTCCATGACGGGCGACATCCGCGCCATCAGGAACACGCCCGCGGTGACCATCGTCGCGGCATGGATCAGGGCGGAGACCGGGGTCGGGCCTTCCATCGCGTCGGGCAGCCAGACATGCAGGAACAACTGCGCCGACTTGCCCATCGCGCCGATGAACAGCAGGAAGCCGATCACCTCCAGCGCCGGGAAGGTGCAGCCGAACAGGCTGTGGGTTTCCTTGGCATGCTGGGCCACGATCTTCGGATCGAGGATCGTCGCGAACTCGATCGAGCCGAAGGTCATAAAGATCATCGCCAGGCCCACCGCGAAGGGCAGGTCGGCCACGCGGTTGACGACGAAGGCCTTGATCGCCGCGGCGCAGGCCGAGGGGCGATCATACCAGAAGCCGATCAGCAGGTAGGAGCAGAGGCCCACGCCTTCCCAGCCGAAAAATAGCTGGAGCAGGTTGTCGGCGGTCACCAGCATGAGCATCGCAAAGGTGAACAGCGACAGATAGGCGAAGAAGCGCGCCCGCGACGGGTCGTGCGACATGTAGCCGATCGAATAGACATGGATCAGCATGGCGACGAAGGACACCATGCCCACCATCACGGCGGACAGCGTGTCGTAGCGCAGCGACCAGCTGACGGTGAAGCGGCCGGCGTCGATCCAGGTGCCGAGGTGGATCACGGTCGGTTCGGCCGCACCGGAGACGAGCTGGAAGAAAGCCAGCGGCCCGCAGATCGCGGCGACAACCATGCCGGCGACCGAGGCTGTCATCGCGCCGCGGTCGCCGATCACCCTGCCCAGAAGGCCGGCGATGCAGGCGCCAACCAGCGGCGCGAAGATGGCGAGAGCGTAGATCATCTCAGCCCTTCATCAGGTTCACGTCCTCGACCTGGATCGAGCCGCGGTTGCGGAAATAGATGACGACGATGGCCAGCCCGATCGCGGCTTCCGCGGCCGCGACGGTCAGCACCAGCATGGCGAGAACCTGGCCAGCGAGATCATTCAGCGCGGCCGAGAAGGCCACGAGATTGAGGTTCACGGACAGGAGGATCAGTTCGATCGCCATCAGGATGACGATGATGTTCTTCCGGTTCAGGAAGATGCCGAAGACGCCCAGGACGAGCAGGACGGCGGAGACCACCAGATAGTGGCCGAGGCTGACGTCCATCATGGATGGATGCTCCGGTTGGTGGTCGTGGTGCGATCAGTGGCCATTGCCGTGGCCCCCATGCCCGTGGGCGTCATGACCATGATCCGCATGCGCGGGCTCCGGTTCGGCGACGATCGGGCGGCGGATGTCCGCGGCCTTTACGCCAGCGCCGAGGGCGGTCGGCACCATGACGAGGGTGTCGGCGGCGTTGCGCTCGGTCTGGACCCGGATGCTCTGATGGCGAGAGGTGCGGCGATCGCGGAGCGTCAGCACGATGGCGCCGATCATGGCAACCAGCAGGACCGCGCCCGAGGCCTGGAACAGGAAGACGTAGTCCGTATAGAGGATCCGGCCGAGTGCGACGGTGTTGCTGACATCGGACGGCATCGGCGACAGCGCGACCTTGGCCGCGTCGGGCGCCAGCTTCCAGCCGCCATAGACCATCAGCAGTTCAACGAACAGCACCGCGCCGACCAGCCCGCCCACGGGCAGATAGCGCTGGAAGCCGCTGCGGAGTTCCTCGAAATCGATGTCCAGCATCATGAC
>DIUL01000172.1:0-127 GCA_002422345.1 Acetobacteraceae bacterium UBA6159 | reverse complement strand
GGATCAGGAACAGGACCGAATGCACCGGGTTCCGCGCGCTGACCACCATGGTGGCGGAGCCTATCAGCACCGCCGCGAACAGGTAGAAGAGGATGGTGGGGATCATCGGTAGGGCGCGTCCAGTTCC
>DIUL01000203.1:2576-21810 GCA_002422345.1 Acetobacteraceae bacterium UBA6159 | reverse complement strand
GATTGACCGGACAGCAGTGATATCACACGTTAAGTTATTTTTATTTACCAGGTTGCGGTTCTTCCTTTCGGTCCAATGTCCACGTTGGCCGTAGAAGCGGTAGCGGACGGGCAATCGCCCTGTGTCCGCCGAACATACCAGCATCCAAGAGTCCGATTGCATGAATAGCTCTCCCCTGGCACTCCTGTCCCAGTCCGAGAACACTGATGAAGACTTTGCGCTGAGACTTCGCTTCCTGCGTCTTGATGAATCACAAGCCCATGATCTTCGCCATTTCTGGCTTACCGCTCGGCCGGTCATGCAGGAAGTCATAGATGACTTCTACCTGCATCTCGCGACCGTGCACCCGCTGCCCTTGGTGATCGAAGAGAAGCTCGACCGGCTCAAGCGCGCGCAACTGACGCATTGGGAGCGTTTGTTTTCCGGCCGGTTTGATATGGAATACATGGTAAGTGTCCGGACCATCGGGCAGGTCCACCACCGGATCGGCCTGGCGCCGCGCTGGTATATCGGCGCCTATAGTTTCATCCTCAGCCGCCTGACCAAAATCGCGATCCTTTCGGATGCATGGACCGCGGAGCGGAAGGCCCGGATCGTCCGGGCGATCACCAGCGCGGTCATGCTGGATATGGACATCGCGATCTCCGTTTACGTTGGCGCAACGATCGAACTGGAACAGGCGCGCCAGGCCGCCGCCGCCGCCGACAGCGCCCGCCAGCAGATCGCCCGCCTGCTGTCCGGCCTGCCCGCGGCGGTCTACCGCGTGCGCGTCGCCCCGGACGGATCGGTCGCCAGCTTCGCGATCACCGACAACGTGGAACGCGTGAGCGGCTGGCAGGTGAGCGACTTCCCCGACTGGCACGCCTGGTCGCTGCAGGCGCACGGTATCACCGCCTTGCGCTGGCAGACGCACTTCCTGGCCCTGCTGGCCGAGGGCGAAGCCAGCATCGAATACGTCTTCACCCACAGGAACGGGGCATCATGCCGGCTGCGCGACCAGGTGCGCGTGGTGGAACGCCTGGACGGCGGGGACGTCGAGGCGATCGGCTATGTCTCTGACATCACGCGCGATCATGCTCTGCGCTCACAGGCCGTGACGACCGCCAAGCTGGCGACGCTGGGAGAAATGGCCGCGGGCCTCGCGCATGAGCTGAATCAGCCGATTTCCATCATGTCGCTGGCGGCCGAGAACGTCTCCCGCATGCTGGAACGCCGCGGCGTGGAAGGGATCGGCTTCGCCATCACCCGCATGGAACGGATCAAGGAACAGGCCGCCCGCGCCCGGACGATCATCAACCACCTTCGCATCTTCGGCCGCCAGAGCGACGATGAGCTCGGGCCCGTCAACCTGTGGGACGTGGTGGAAGGCGCGCTGTCGATGGTCGGCGGGTCGCTGCGGTCATCCAGCGTCCTTGTCTCGAACGAAATCACGCCCGACCTGCCCCCGGTTGTCGCCGGGCTGATCCTGGCGGAACAGGTGGTGATGAACGTGCTGCTGAACGCCCGCGACGCGATGAACGACCTGCCCGAAACCGCCGAACGCCGGTTGACGATCCGGGCGGTGATCGACCGCCGGCCAGGGATCGTGACGCTGGAGATCACGGACCACGGGCCGGGCATCCCCGCCGCGGTGCGCGACCGCATCTTCGAACCGTTCTTCACGACCAAGGATGTCGGCAAGGGGACAGGCCTCGGCCTGTCACTCTGCCATGGGATCATGAAGTCCTTCGGCGGTGGGATCGTCGCCTCGGACGCACCCGGCGGCGGGGCGCTGATCGCGATGAACTTCCCCCGCTGCGAGCAGCCGGTCCTGCCCCCGGACGACGAGGTGCCCTGAGCCGGCGTCAGGATGCCATGAAGATCCCGCCATTGGCATGGACGACCTGGCCCGTCATGAACGCCGCCTTCTCCGACGCCAGGAACACGGCGACATGCGCGATGTCCTCGGGCCGGCCCATCCGGCCGAGCGGCATGGTGGCGGCGCGGGCCACGAGTTCATCCTCGGTCATGCCATAGCGGGGCTGGGCGGTGTCGGTCAGGCCGGGCGCGATCGCGTTGACCCGGATGCCGTGCGGCGCCAGTTCGGTGGCCATCGCGCGGGTGAGGGACACGACGCCGCCCTTGCTCGCCGCGTAATGCACCCCGCGCGGAGAGGCCCCGAAGATCGCCGAGGACGCCACGCTGACGATGGTGCCCTGGATGCCGGCCGCCACCATCGACCGTGCCGCCGCCTGCGCGCAGAAGCAGGTCGCCTTCAGGTTGATGGAATGGACGAAGTCCCAGTCGGATTCCTTCATCTCCAGGAACGGCACGCGCGGGAATACGCCGGCGTTGTTCACCAGGATGTCGATCTTCCCGAACGCGGCCACCGTCGCGTCGACCAGCGCCGCGGGGCCGCCGGGGCTGGAGACATCGCCCGGCACCAGCAGGGCCCGCTGGCCGGTCGCACGAACGGCGGCGGCCACCGCCTCGGCATCCGCGAGGCCATCGAGGTAATTGATCGCGACATCCGCGCCCGCCTGCGCCAGGGCGATCGCGATCGCCGCCCCGATACCCTGCTGGGCGCCGGTGACCAATGCCGCTTTTCCCGCCAGATCCGCCATGGAATTCTCCCGTGTTCACGCTGCTGCCCAGACTGAAGGCAATCGCGCCCGCCGTCACCCGAAGATTACGGTCCCGGCCGTTGGATGCACGCGCCAACCGCCGGATCATATCGATCAATTGACAGGCGAAACGGGATCGCTGATCCTTCCGCCGCGCGGTCGCCAGACAGCAACGGATCGCGCAAAATGGCGGTGCTTTCAATATTCGGAACCGGGTTCCGAACTGAAGACTGCATATCGTGTCGGTGGCCACTCAGGTCCGGACCCGCGATAGATGGGTTTGGGCAACAGGGAGAAATCATGGATCGTCGTAAATTCGTTGCCGGCACCGGCGCCGGCGTCGTTGCCGCCGCGGCCCTCGCCGCGCCCGCCATCGCGCAATCGAACCCGGAAGTGAAGTGGCGCCTGACGTCCAGCTTTCCGAAGTCGCTCGACCTGCTGTGGGGCGGCGCCGAGATGTTCGCCAGGCTGGTCGGCGAGATGTCGGACGGCAAGTTCCAGATTCGCACCTTCGCGGCGGGAGAGATCGTTCCCGGTCTCCAGGTCGCGGACGCGGTGCAGAACGGCACGGTGGAATGCGGCCAGACCGCCGCGTATTACTACTTCGGCAAGGACCCGTCCTTCGTCTTCGAGACGGGGTTGCCGTTCAGCATGAACCAGCGCCAGTACATGGCCTGGCTCAACGCCGGCGGGCATGACCTGATCCAGGAGTTCTACAAGCCCTATGGCATCACCAGCTTCTCCTTCGGTGGCACCGGCGCGCAGATGGGCGGTTGGTTCCGGAAAGAGATCAATACGGTCGAGGACCTCAAGGGCCTGAAGTTCCGGGTCGGCGGCTTCGCGGGCCAGATCCTGTCCAACATTGGCGTCGTGCCGCAGCAGATCGCGGCCGGTGACATCTATCCGGCGCTGGAAAAGGGCACGATCGACGCCACCGAATGGGTCGGGCCGTATGACGACGAGAAGCTGGGCTTCCAGAAGGTTGCCAAATACTACTACTACCCCGGCTGGTGGGAGGGTGCCTCCTGGGGCTCGCTCTATATCGGCCAGAAGGCCTGGGAAGCCCTGCCCCCGTCCTACAAGAAGATGGTGGAAACCGCGTCCGGCGCGGTGTGCCAGTGGATGGTCTCCAAATACGACGCTGGCAACCCGGCGGCGCTGAAGCGGCTGGTCGCCGGCGGCACGGTGCTGAAGGCCTTCCCGCGCCCCGTCATGGAAGCGTGCTTCGACGCGACCTGGAAATACTATGACGAGGTCGCGGGCAAGAACCCCGGCTTCAAGAAGATCCTCGACAGCCTGACGGCCTTCCGCGCGGACCAGAACCTCTGGTTCCGGGTCGCGGAATACAACTTCGACAGCTTCAACTTCGCGATGTCCGCCCGCGGCCGCTGACCGCTTCGGACCACAAAAGGAAAGGCCCCGTCCTGGGAAGGACGGGGCCTTTTTCGTTGGGGCAATGGACGATCAGTTCGTCCGCTGCCCCGGCATGATGATCGGCTCCGGCACCTCTGGATCGTCGGGGGCCTGGATTTCGATCTTGATGGTGTTGGGATCGACGGTGGATGGCGCATCCAGAAACCCGGTAACCAGGATCGGGAAGGCAATCACCAGCCCGACCATGACCATCTGCAGCAGCACCCAGGGGATGGAGCCCCAGTAGATGGTGGAGCTTGGGATTTCCTTGGGCGTGACGCTGCGGAGGTAGAACAGCGCGAACCCGAAGGGCGGGTGCATGAAAGACGTCTGCATGTTCACGCACAGCATCACGCCGAACCAGATCAGGGCGGCGTCCGCGCCGACCACCGGGGCGAGCAGCTTCTGCGCGACGGGGGCGAGCATCGGGATGATGATGAACGCGATCTCGAAGAAATCGAGGAAGAAGGCCAGGAAGAACACGAACAGGTTGACGACGATCAGGAAGCCCCAGACGCCACCCGGCAGCCCGGTCAGCAGATGTTCGACCCACAGATTGCCGTCGACACCCGCGAAGGTCACGGAAAAGCAGGTGGCGCCCACAACGATGAACGCGACCATCGAGGTCAGGCGCATCGTCGATTCGAAGGCCTGCTTGATCAGGCCGCGCTGCCGCTGGTCCTGCCAAGCGCACCAGCACAGCCAGATGATCGACAGGAACGTGACCGTGAAGGCGATCTTGAAGGCGACCGACTTGAAGGCGACGGCGCCGATCGCGGTGCCGATCAGGGCCGCGGCGAACCCGCTGCCGAAGACCACCTTGTCGGTGTTCGAAAGCTCGGAGTTGCGCACGACCGCCAGCACGATGGCGCCGATCGCGCCCATGGCCCCGGCCTCGGTCGGGGTGGCCAGGCCCATCATGATGGTGCCGAGGACCAGGAAGATCAGCACGGCGGCGGGGATGATCCCCCACATGCACTTGATGATCAGCGCCCTGCCATGCAGCGTCCGCGGCACCGGGGGAACCGCCTCCGGCCGGACGATCGACAGGTAGAAGGTATAGGCGGCGAACAGCGCGATCTGGATCAGCGAGGGGCCCCAGGCGCCGAGATACATGTCGCCCACGGAACGGCCGAGCTGGTCGGCGAGGACGACGAGGACGAGCGAGGGCGGGACAAGCTGGGTGATCGTGCCGGACGCGGCCAGCACGCCGGTCGCGTAACGCATATCGTATTTATAGCGCATCATGATGGGCATGGTGATCAGCGCCATGGCGATGACCTGCGCCGCCACGGTGCCGGTGATGGCGCCGAGGATGAAGCCCACGATGATGACCGAGTAGCCGAGGCCGCCGCGGATCGGGCCGAACAACTGCCCCATCGAATCGAGCATGTCCTCGGCCAGGCCGCATTTTTCCAGGATCGATCCCATGAAGGTAAAGAACGGGATCGCCAGCAGCAGTTCGTTCGACAGGATCGAGCCGAATATCCGCCCTGGGATGGCCTGGAGGAAATCGAAGGTGAAGAACCCGTGCTCGATCGAGATGAACCCGAAGAACAGCCCGACCGCGGCCAGCGAGAAGCTGACGGGGAAGCCGATCAGCATGAACACGACCAGGCCGCAGAACATCAGCGGCGGCATCCACTCCAACGGGATCATTGCACCGGCCTTTCGTAGTGCGCTTCAAGGTCGGGTATCGAATGGCCGGCCAGGGAGGCAACCCGTTTGATCAGCTCCGACAGGCCCTGCAGCGTCAGCAGGAAGAAGCCCAGCGGAAGAACGAACTTGATCGGCCAGCGGATCAGTCCGCCGGCGTTGGACGATGCTTCGAGCGTATTGACCGACTGCATGAAGAACGGCCAGCTCAGCCAGCCTATGATGACGCAGGCGGGCAGCAGGAAGAAGATGATGCCAAGGACATCAACCCAGAGCTGCTGGCGCGGCGACATCAGCATGTAGCAGATGTCGACGCGCACATGCTCATTCTTCTTCAGGGTGTAGGACGCGCCCATCATGACAATGACGGCGAACATGTACCATTGCAGCTCCAGCCAGGAATTGGAGCTGATGTCGTAGGCATATCGGATCATTGCGTTCGCCGCGCTGACGACGCAGGCCCACAGGACAAGCCAGTCGCATATTCGGCCAATTCTTTCGTTCATCACGTCAATGGCGTGACTGAGGCGCAGCAATGGTTCCATATGCGCGACGTTCCCTGGACCGGCCAACGAGGGAAATTTCTTGCGCCACTCGTCACGCCGGGTCAACCGCGCGTCGGCCGGAATCCGGCGATCAACCGCGCTATTTGCGCGCGATATCGCCGGACATCTCTGTTTCAGGAATTCAGGTGCGGCTTCAAGCGCTTGGCCGGAAGCGTCCCGTCCGGCGCGGGCCGAACGGGGTGCGCGGTCAGTCCGACGACGCCGGATAGGCCCAGCACAGGTCCGGTGGCAGGGCGACCATGATGTCGGTCGCTTCCTGGTGGCTGGCATTGCTGCCGACTTCCAGCGCCTCGATCGTCGTGCCGGCCAGGTCGAGTTCGTACACCGTCTGGCTGCCCTGGTAGTGGCGGGAGCGGACATGCGCCTTGAAGCGATTGCCCCCCTCCCCCACCGGGGCGAGGTCGACGTTGTCCGGCCGCAGCGCGATCTTCACCGCCTCGCCTTCGTTCACCCCGGCGCCGAGGCGGGCCACCAAAGTCTCTCCGGTCGGCAGGGTGATGGCGCCCTGGTCGCCGCGCCGTGTGGCAACCCGTCCCTCGATCACGTTCGAGGCGCCGGAGAACCCGGCGACGAACAGATCCGCCGGCCGGTTGTAGATTTCCGTCGGCGTATCGAGCTGGCGCATCTTGCCGTCGCGCATGACGCCGATGCGGTCACCGAGCACCACGGCCTCCGCCTGGTCATGGGTGACGTACAGCGCCGTCAGCCCGACCCGCTTGATGATCCGGCGCAGGTCGTCACGCAGGCGCAGGCGAAGCTGGGCGTCGAGGTTCGACAGCGGCTCATCCAGCAGCAGGATCTGCGGCTGGTAGACCATCGACCGGGCGAGTGCGACGCGCTGCATCTGCCCGCCCGACAACTGCGTGACCGGGCGGTCAGCGTAGCTTCGCAGTTCGACCAGGTCGAGCGCTTCCTCGACCGCCTTGTTCATCGCCTCCCGCGTCGTGCCGCGCGCCTTCAGCGGATAGGCGACGTTCTGGCGCACGGTCATGTGCGGCCAGACGGCATAGGACTGGAACACCATGCCCAGGTTGCGGCTGCGCGGCGGCACCAGCACACCGGCCTGGGGGTCGGTGTACATGGTCCCGCCGATGACGATGCGGCCCGAGGTCGGATGCTCCAACCCCGCGACGCAGCGAAGCGTCGTCGTCTTGCCGCAGCCGGATGGCCCCAGCAGGACGACGATCTCGCCGGCGGCGATGGTGAAGGAGACATCGTCGACGGCGGCCTTCTGCACCGGCGGGCGGCCGGTGGTGAAGACCTTGCGAAGCTGCTCGACGCGAAGTTCGGAGGACATGTTACTGGCGGTATCCGAAGGCCTTGTTCCAGTCTTCCAGCCAGGCGGCGTGGAGCGACTCGAACTGCTTCGCATCCGGCGCCCACAGCTTGTCGACCTTGGGATCGAAGCCGGGTGGCGCGATCGGCGGGGTCTTCAAGGACGTCATGTTGCCCTGGTCGCGCAGGGAGTGCTCCTGGCCCTCGTCCGACAGCATCCAGTCCATCCACAGGCGCGCGGCGTTGGGATGACGGGCGGATTTCGGGATGGCGCTGCCATAGGGGATGATCGGCACGCCTTCCTTGGGGTAGATCGCGTCGATCGGGGCGCCGGCGACCTTCTTCGGATAGACGATGTTGAAGATCAGTGGCGCGATCAGGATTTCCCCGCGCACCACGGCGTCCGACAAGGGCGCGCCGGAGGGGTACAGCTTGGTCTTGTTGGCAGCGAGCTTCGGCCAGTAGTCCTCGCCCAGCACCTGGCGTTCGAACATCGCCCGCGTCCAGGTCGTGCCGCCGGACGGCGCGATCACCTGCCCGATCTTGCCGTCGCCGTATTCCGGCTTGGTCAGGTCCCACCAGGTCTTGGGCGGGTTCTTCACAAGCTCAGTGTTCCAGGCGATCGACCAGGCCGGGGTGATGGTCGGCCAGATCTTCGGGGACACCAGGGTCTGCGGCATATAGTCGGCCGCGTTGGGCGGGGCGTAGTCGGCGAACAGTTCCTCGAGCGACTTCACCTGCGCGCGGTCGGAATGGTCGAGGATGTCGGCTTCCAGCTTGTTCTGGGAGGCTTCCGTGCGGACACGGGTGATCAACTGGCCGCCGGAGGCGCGCACCATGCGGACCTTGATGCCCGGAAAGCGCTTGTTGAACAGGGTGATCGTGTCCTGCATCACCTCGGGGAAGGCGGCGGTATAGAGAATCAGTTCGCCTTCCTTCTTCGCCGCGTCCACCAGGGAAGCGGGCGCCTGGAAGGGCTTCGCTGCGCGGGCGGGGCCGTACTTGGCGATCAGGGTCAGCGCGGCGAGTGATCCCAGCGCGTGGCGGCGGTTCAGGGTCATCATGCGGTCAGGTGTCCTTGCAAGCGGTCGTCATGGGTCGTCATGCGTGGCGGCTGAGAGGTGTTCAGCCGGTCTTGACGACTCCCCCCTCGGCCGCGCCGCGGGAGAGCCAGTTGGTGAAGGTGATCAGCACGGCCAGCAGCACCATCTGCACCAGGCTGAACGCCGCGGTGATGCCGATATTGCCGCCCTCGTAATAGCCCAGAAGCTGCACGGCCATGACCATCGTGCCGCTGGAATACAGGAACAGCGAAGACCCGAGTTCGCGGATCGCCAGGATGAACAGCAGGGTCATGCCGGCGACGACGCCGGGGCGGGCCAGCGGCAGGACGATGGTGCCGATCGTGCCGAGCATGCCGCGGCCGCAGACCCAGGCGGCTTCCTCAAGCTCCTTGTGCAACTGCATCAGGGAGGTCGAGAGCGCCTTGACCGTGTCGGGCAGGAAGCGGGCGACGAAGGCCAGGGCCAGAATCCAGAACGTGCCGTACAGCCCGCCCGGCAAGGCGATCCAGGCCCACAGGTAGGCGACGCCGATCACCAGGCCGGGGATGGCGACAGGAATCGTGGTGATCACGTCGATGATCCGACGGCCCGGGGTCTGAGTGCGGGTGATCGTGTAGCCGATGGCGAAGGACAGGATGCCGCCGACGATCGCGGTCAGGATGCCGACATACATCGAGTTGTAGATCGATTGCAGCGTCAGCGGGTTGTCGAACATCTTGTTGAAGTGGATCCAGCTGTACTGGCTCATGTCGAACAGCGCGGGGATGTCGCGGATGAACAGGAACTTCCGGAAGGCCGCGACGATCAGCGCCAGGGTCGGCAGCACGACGACGATGAAGATGTACAGGATCGCCAGGCCCAGCGTCAGGAAGCGCCACGGCCCAAGGTTCAGCGCGCGCGGGCGGAACGCCTTGCCCGCCACGGTCGTGTAGCTGCGCCCGGAGATCGCCTTCTGCTGGAGGTAGACCAGCACGCCGGTGACGATCATCAGGATCACGGCGACCGAGGCGGCGGTGTTGTACTGCGGCGGCGACCAGGCGGTCAGCGCGAAGATGTAGGTCGTCAGCAGGTTGATATTGGCCGGCGAGCCCAGCACCGCCGGAATGCCATAGATGCCCAGCATGACGATGAAGGACAGCAGCAGGCCCGAGATGATCGCCGGCATGATCAGCGGAAACGTCACCGTCGCCATGGTGCGGGTGGCGGAGGCGCCGGAAATCTCGGCCGCTTCTTCTAGCGACGGGTCCATGTTCCGCAGCGCCGCCGCGGTGAACATATAGACGTAGGGCGCGTAGTAGATACCGAAGACGAAGATCATCCCGGTCATCGAATAGAGATCGACCCGGAACGGCAGTCCCATCTTGGCCATCAGCAGGTTGATCAGCCCGGTCTTGGGGGACCCCAGGATCGCCCAGGCCACGCCGGCCACCAGCGGCGGCACGAACAGCGGCAGCATCCCCGCGCTCGCAATCAGCCCCTTCCACGGCGTGTTGGTCCGCACCACCACCCAGGCGAAGGACAGGCCGATGAACACCGCGAGCAGCGTGCCCCCGCCGCAGGCGATCAGCGAGTTCAGCAGCGCGCTCGCCACGTTCGGGTTGGCCGCGACGGTCAGGAAGTTGGCGATCGAGAGGTCGGAAAGCTGGTAGCCGTCGACGACCGGGTTACCCGTGGTCAGCGCGCCGATCAGCAGCATGGTCGTCGGGTAGATGATGAGGAAGGCCAGCACCACGATCAGCAGCGCCGCCCATGCCCAAGGCAGCCAGCTATAGGTACGGGCCGTGTGCTGCTTCGTCTGTGCTCCGCCCATGGCGAGGCTGGTCGCCTGTGCGTCCACCCGTGTGCTCTCCGTGATTCGGGCGCAAACTGTCACACGCGGGGTATTGATGGCAATGTGGAGAAATCGAATATTCTCCCGCCGTGCCATGGCGGCGAAAATTTGGCTCCGCCCGCCGAATGTTCCCATTGTGTTCTTGCACTATCCACCCGCGCATCTTGCCGGCGCGCCCGCTTTCCCTGACCGTGTGCCCGGAAACACCGTCCAGGAAACCGTTCCATGATGATCGCCGACGCGCAGATCCACCTCTGGGCCAAGGGCACGCCCTCGGCCCATCACCGCCAGACCCCCTTCCTGAAGGATGAGGCGCTGGCCGCCATGGATGCCGCCGGCATCGACCGGGCGGTGATCCATCCGGTCATGTGGGACCCTGACTCGAACGAACTGGCGGTGGAGGCGGCGCGCGCCCATCCCGACCGGTTCGCCATCATGGGCTGGTTCTACATGGACGACCCGGTCGAGCGGGCGAAGATCGAGACCTGGAAGAGCCGCCCTGGCATGAAGGGGCTGCGCTTCTACTTCACCGACCCGCGATCGCAGTCCTGGCCGACCGACGGCACGCTCGACTGGCTGTTTCCGGTGGCGGAACGGCTGGGCATCCCCGTGTCGCTCCAGGCCGGCACGTTCCTGCCCCGGGTCGGAGAGATCGCCGCCCGCCATCCTGGCCTGCGGATCAGCATCGACCACATGGCCGTGCCGCGCGGGACGACCGGCGCCGAGACGGCCTATCGCCATCTGCCGGACCTGCTGGCGCTGGCGAAGCACCCGAACGTCGCGGTGAAGGCCACCGGCCAGGCGGGCTATGCCGCCGACCAGTACCCCTTCCCTTCCATCCATGACGCGCTGCACCGGGTGTTCGACGCCTTCGGGCCGCGGCGGATGTTCTGGGGGACCGACATCACGCGGATGCACTGCACCTGGCGGCAATGCGTCACGCTGTTCACCGAGGAGCTGCCCTGGCTCAAGGGCGCGGACCTCGACCTGGTGATGGGACGCGCCTTCTGCGACTGGATCGGCTGGGAATAATTGACAGGGCCCCCGGGCGGGATCACCGTCCGGGGCAAAGGATGTTCGAGGAGGAGAAAGACCATGGCCGCATCAGGTTCCGTCGACGTCGTACCCCTGACCCTTCACATCGGCGCGGAAATCCGGGGCGTCGACCTGTCCCGCCCGCTGGCGCCAGACCAGGTGAAGGCGGTGCGGGATGCCTTCCTCAAGTGGAAGGTGATCTTCTTCCGCGACCAGAACCTCGACCATGCCCAGCACGTCGCCATGGCGCGCCAGTTCGGTCAGCCCACCATCGGGCATGCCGTGTTCGGCCATGTGGAGGGGCATCCGGAAATCTACTCCGTCGCCAAGAACCGCACCGCCAATGAGAAGTACGAGGCGATGATGGTGACCCCCTGGTACGGCTGGCACACGGATGTCACCGCCGCGGTGAACCCGCCCTGTGCCTCCATCCTGCGTGGCGTGACGATCCCGCCGTACGGTGGGGACACGTTCTGGACCAACCTCGCCGCCGCCTACCAGGGTCTGTCCGAACCGATGCGCGCCTTTGTCGAGGGGCTGCGCGGCATCCACGCCTTCGAACCGCGCGGCGGCGGCAAGCCGGGCGGCACCTATGACGACAAGGTCCGCCGCAGGGCGCTGCGGAGCGAGCATCCGCTGGTGTCCGTTCACGCCGAAACCGGGGAGAAAGTGCTGTTCGCCAGCCCGTCCTTCCTGAAATCCATCGTCGGCCTGGCCCCGCGCGAGAGTGCCAAGATCCTGGAAATCCTATGGGAGCATGTGGTGCGGCCGGAATACACGGTCCGCTTCAAGTGGAACCCGGGCGACATCGCCTTCTGGGACAACCGCTCGACGGCGCATTTGGCCCCGCGCGACATCTTCCAGTCCGACTTCGATCGTCAGCTTTACCGGATCACGCTCGTCGGCGAACCGCTGGTGGGTGTCGATGGCCGAGCGTCGACCTCGATCGAGGGGCTGCCGATCCTCTCGGCGGAAGAGGAACTGCGGATGATGGCCGCCGCCGAATAACAGCAGGACCGCCCCGCGATGCGCTACGGTTTCTATCTGCCGACCCGCGGCCCCACCGCGACGCGGGACGGCGTGCTGTCCCTCGCCCGGGAGGGGGAGCGGCTGGGCCTGCACTCCGCCATGATCGCCGACCATGTGGTGTTTCCGGTCGAGAGCAACTCCGCCTATCCCTACACCGTCGACCGCAAGCACCCGAGCGGGGGGGACGCGCTGGAGGCGTTCTCGATCCTCGGCGTCGTGGCGGGTGCGACCGAGAAGTTGCGACTGGTCACCTCCGTCCTGGTGCTGCCCTACCGCAACCCGGTGCTGACGGCGAAGATGGTGGCGTCCCTGGATGTGCTGTCCGGCGGGCGGGTCACGCTGGGGGTCGGCGTCGGCTGGTTGAAGGAGGAGTTCGAGGCGCTGGACAGCCCCGACTTCGACCGGCGCGGGGCGGTGACCGATGAATGGATCACGATCTTCAAGCAGCTCTGGACCCAGTCCCCGGCGTCGTTCAAGGGCGAGTTCTACGGCTACGAGGACATTCGCTGCGAACCCTTCCCCGTGCAGAAGCCGCATCCGCCGATCTGGGTTGGCGGGCACTCCCGCCCTGCCCTGCGGCGCACCGCGAAGCATGGCGACGGGTGGCATCCGGTGGGCGCCATCGCGGCGTCTCCCTTGCCGCCGCAGGAGATGCGGATGCACATGGACACGCTGCGGCGGATGACGGAAGCCGAGGGACGGGATTTTTCCGCCATCACCGTGTCCTACAAGGCCCCGCTGTACGACACGGGGATTCCGGATCGGGACGGCACCCGCCGCAGCTTCTCGGGCAGCCCGGATGAGGTGGCGGGGGATATCCGCAGCTTCGCGGCGATCGGGGTGCAGGAACTGATCTTTGATTTCCGCGGCCAGTCGATCGCGGAGACGATCGAACGGCTGCAACGGTTTGCCGCCGAGGTGATGCCGCTTGTGGGGGATTGATCGGGACAGCGGCGTTGTCGCGCACGGGCACATCCGCCTCGTCATGGTGGGCGCGGGGCAATTGCACTTAGGCGCGCAAGGAGGCTTTCCTCTCCGTCATGGCCGGGCTTGACGGAGAGGCCATTTTGGGCCGCTGGCCTCAAGTGCGGTGGGCCTGCGCCCACCACGACGGGGTCGGCCGGGGCAACCCCCGGCCCATCCCCCATCAGGGCGCGATCATCTGATAAACCCGCGCCGCCGTGCCACTGTACAGCGCCTTCTTCTCGGCCGCCGACGCCCCAGCCGTGATCCGCTTGAACGCGTTCCAAAGCTCCGTATACCCACCCGACTGCTTGTCCGGCGGGAAGTTGCTTTCGAACATGCAGCGATCAACGCCGAACGCCTCGATGCAATGCTCGATATACGGACGCCACGCCGCCGCCAGATCCTCGGAGGAGGGCGGCAGTTCCCGTTCATGGAAGTCGAACCCGACCGAGACCATCCCCAGCCCGCCCAGCTTCATCGTCACGTTCTGGCACTTCGCCAGATCGTTGATGTTCGCTTTCCACGTCTCGAAGATTTCCGCCCGCCGTCCCGAATAGGGGCCAACGCCCAGAATCCCGCCAACATGGTTCAGGATGATCGACGTCTCCGGAAACGACCGCGCCAGATCAATCGCGTCAGGAAGTTGCGGATGATACTGCCAGGACTCGAAGCTCAACCCCAGCGGCGCAAGCTGTGCGAAGCCTTCCCGGAACTTCGGGTCCATCACCTGGTGCAGCGGCACCGCGCGGGAGGCGTACTTGCTGACAGCCTCATGCTCATCCCACGCCACGCCATGGCGCATGCCGCGCAGGCGTCCGCCGGCGGCCACGATCTCGGCTTCCATCAGTTCGCGCACCTGCGCGGCACCTGATGTCAGATCACCGCCACCGATGATGACTTCCGACACGCGGCAGGGACCGTAGTTGCCGGATGCGCTCATGGCCGCGAGGCCCGCCACGAACTCGACCTCTCCCAGCGCCGCCATGTGCCGCGGCCCGTCCTTGCGGTACATCGCGCGACATTCCAGGAACACCGTCGAAACGATATTGTGCCCGCCGCCGATGTCCGACAGCAGCCCGGGCAGCAGATACAGCCCGCGATGCGGCGCATCCCAGAAATGATGATGCGGATCGATGATCGGCAGATCGGGTTCCAGCGCCGCTTCCGTCGGGCGCCGGCCGAGCCATTCGGACAAGGCGGCGTCGTCACGGACGTGGGAGCCGAGATACTCTCCCTTTGAATCACCAAACTGAGCCATGTTCGTTTCCTACTGTGTTTATCAGCGACCGGGATACCAGCCCGCCTCGGCGGCGAAGCGTTCGTAGAATTCCGGCTCATAGGCGTTGTCGGGATCGGCGCGCACCATCCGATCGATCAGCTCCGCATCCGGTCCGACCAGGATACGCAGCCGGTCGGCCTTGACGCCGTTCAGGATGATCGTCGCCGCCTCGGCCGCACTGGTCGGTGCATCCGAAACGAAACGACGTGCGCGTTCGGCGTGCTGGCGCTGGATGTCGGCATCCGAATACTTGGAAGGATCGCGACCCATGGAGGTCATGCGCGTCCTGATTTGCGCGATCTGTTCGGCGTTCAACCCGTCCTCATCCGTGTGCGCCTGCACCTTCAGCGAGTTGTCGCGGATGCCCGTGCCGATATGGCCGGGCATGACGACCGAGACCTTGATATGCGGCGCGTTCATCCGGAAATCGGCGATCAGCGCCTCAGTAAAGCCCTTCACGGCGAACTTCGCCGCGGCATAGGCGGTGTGCGGCGTGTCCGGACCGACGGATGCCCAGAAACCGTTCATGCTGCTTGTATTGACGATATGCGCTTCCTCGGCCGCGCGCAGCATCGGCAGGAAAGCGCGGGTGTTGAGGTAGACGCCGCCCCAGCAGATGTTGAAGGTGCGTTCCCACTCGGCGCGCTCATTCACGATCATGCTGCCGCCGCCGCTGATGCCGGCGTTGTTGAACAGCAGATGGATGCGGTCGGTGCCAAGCTGGGCGGCGGCGTCATCGCGGAACTTCAGAACATCGGTCTCGTTCGAGACGTCCGCGACATGGGAGGTGATCCGCAGCCCCTGCGGCAGCCCCGCTGCCTCGCACAGGCTGACGGTTTCCGCCATACCGCGCGCCGAGACATCGCACATCGCGACATTGCAGCCCTCGGCCACCAACTGGCGCACAAGCTCGCGCCCCATGCCCGATCCGCCGCCGGTCACGACGGCAATGCGGCCTGAGAAGTCTTTCATGCGGTTTCTCTCCCATGCGGTTGTTTGACCGACAGTCTTACAGGCTTCTCGCCCGCTCCGCATCACGCCCGCTTGCGGATGACGATCAGCTTCGCCGAATTGTCCGGCTGGCGATATGCCGGGTCGGTGCCTTCGTTGAAGGCCGGGAAGGAAGCGAAGGTGTCGACCTGGGACGCCAGGGTGGTCAGATCATCACGGGAGAACAGCGGGTTGGGCACGTACTCGCCGCTCTCGAACCAAGTCGGCAGCAGGTCCCGCGTCAGCGGCACGGCGGGCAGGGACGCCTCATAGACATCGGACTGCCAGTGCAGATCCTCGATCACATACAGCCCGCCCGGCGCCACACGGGGCCACAGCGTCCGGAACGCCAGTTGCTGGTGGTACGACGCATGCGACGCATCATCGATAATGATGTCGAATGACGGCGCCATCCGCCCCAGCGCCTGCAGGTCGTCCACACTCCCCGCGTCCCCGCGCAGAAACCGGAACCGGTCATGCCGGATATGGGAGAAATCGCTGATGTCGAACCCATGGATCATGGCCTGGCTGAAATAGCCGAGCCACATGGCGACGGAGGGGGATTCGACGGTGCGTTCCAGGCGCCCGGCGGTCGATTCCGGCCCACCCACCGCCAGCCCAAGTTCCAGGAAATTGCACGCCGCATCCCGATACGGCCAGAAGATCAGGTCGTACAGGCCAGTGTAGCGGTGCCGATACGACCACGCCGAACCCTTGTCGGAATGAAACGCGTTGGCAAGGTTGGTCAGGGTGGTCACGTCGTTTGCTCCACAAGCGTCGCCGAACCAGGGCTGTAGCACGCCGGCAAGCCAAAAGCGGCCCCGCGGTTGATCCAGATCAAGGACATGCCCGTCCGGTCTTCCTCTCAATACCGCCCAATCGCGTCCGCCCGACGAAGGACGCGCGGCAAGGAGAGTCCAGACATGGCACAACCATCGCAAGGCACCCGTTTCACCGCCGATCCCCTGACCTTCATCGTCCGCCATGAACTATGGGACGGCAACATCCAGGACCACGCCGACCAGGGCGTCTCCATCGACGTCGCCGCCGATATAGCGGGGCGGGAAACCGCGCTGCTGCGCTTCAACTGCTTCGATATCGAGCGCAGCTACATCTACGGCCCCGAGAACCCCGACCTCCACATCGCCGCCCCCATGATGCTCGGCGGCGCCGAACGCGCCCGCGCCGGGATGGGCCAACTGTATCGGATGGACCCGGTGACCGACGGCAACCCGATTGGCTGGACGATCCGCACGCTGGAAACCAAGCTGCCCAAGATGCTCGACCGCGCCGGTTACCCGCAGGTCGCCGCCGCCACCAACCTCGAAACCGTCCGCGGCGTCCTGCCTGCGGTCGAGGCCTGTGCACGCGAGTTGTTCGGCGCCCGCCGCAACACCGTGAAGCACAACCGCGGCACCGATATCTTCGAGGCCGGGAACATCCGCTTCGGCCTGGAAATGCGCCGCCTGCCGGTCGGCGACGGCGGCCTCGCGATCCATGTGCTGGGTGACATCGGCGGCGCGACCCGCAAATCCTATGTCGAGGAAACCGAACTGCTCGCCTTCGACTGTTTCTGGGATGGCGCGCACTACCACTACGGCCCGCGCAACAAGAACCACCGTATCTACTGGGACATGACGCTGGTGGACGATCCGCTGCACTGGGTGTTCGAGCAGTTGGAGAACCGCAAGCTCGCCGCGATGATCGATCGCGCCGGCTATCCGGGCGTCGCCGCCGATGTGGACCTCGACAAGGTGGCGTCCGTGCTGCCGGCGATGAAGCGGCGGGCGTTCGAGATGTGGGCGGAAGGCGAACGGCTGACCGGTCACAAGGGCCTGCCGCTGGCGCCGACGCCCAATCTGGTGGCGGACTGACCGGCGGGCGCGGAATTCTGCGTCGGATTAACGTTTGGTTAGGACATCGGCGCTAGCTTCCTGTGATTGCTGCAACAGCGCAGGGGCTCCCGATGTCCTCCGATTCCCAACTCGCCGAACGGCTTGCATTCCTGCGGATCGACGCGACCACGCGCGCGATCCTGACGGAGTTCCTGCCGACCCTGCAGCGCGCGCTGCCGGAGATCCTGGCCGGGTTCTACCAGCATATCCGCCGCCACCCGGACCTGGCCCGGATGTTCAAGGGCGATACCGCGATGGAACGGGCCGGCAAGGCGCAGAGCGAGCACTGGGTCCGGCTTTTCTCCGCCCGGTTCGATGATGCCTATGTGAACTCGGTCCGCGCCATCGGCCTGATGCACAGCCGGATCGGGTTGGAGCCGCGCTGGTACATCGGCGGCTATGGCTTCATCATCGGCCATCTCTACGCGGCTGCCTCACTGCACAACACCAGCCGGCTGAACCCGGTGGCCGCCGCCGCCAGGACGGCCGAACTGCTGCGGGCGCTGAACCAGGTCATCATGCTGGACATGGACCTCGCGATCTCGATCTACATCGAGGAGAACAAGGCCAGCTACGACGCGAAGCTCGCGCGCCTGGCGGATGAGTTCCGGCGCCAGGTCGCCCCGCATGTCGACAGCCTGACGACGCAGGCCGGCAGCCTGACCGAAACCGCCGCGCTGATGTCGACGACGGCCAGCGAAACCAGCCGGCAGGCCGCGATCGTCGCCGCGGCGGCCGAGGAATCCTCGGTCAACGTGCAGACCGTCGCCACCGCGACCGAGGAGTTGCATGCCTCGGTGGATGAGATCAGCCGCCAGGTCGGACACTCGGCGCAGATCAGCAACGCGGCGGCGCAGGCAGCCGAGGCAACCAACGCCACGGTCCAGGGCCTGTCGGACGCGGCGCAAAAGATTGGTGACGTGGTCAAGCTGATCAGCGACATCGCGGCCCAGACCAACCTTCTGGCGCTGAACGCNNCTTCGCGGTCGTGGCGGCCGAGGTGAAGGGGCTGGCCGGGCAGACCGCGCGGGCCACGGAAGGCATCGCCGCCCAGGTCGGCGCGATCCAGACCGCGACGCGGGACGCGGTGGAGGCGATCCAGGGCATCACCGGCACGATCGGGCGCATGAGCGAAATCTCCACCGCCATCGCGTCCTCGGTCGACCAGCAGAATGCCGCGACGCAGGAGATCGCCCGCAGCGTGCAGGAGGTGTCCGCCAGCACGCGGGAGGTTTCGAGCAACATCGCCGGCGTCCACCACGCGGCCGAGGAAGCCGGCACCGCATCGGGCCAACTGACCGAATCCGCCGAGGCACTGGCCCGCAACGGCGACGCCTTGCGGACGCAGGTGGACGGGTTCCTACGGGAATTGCGGGCGGCGTAGGCGGGCTCGGGCTGGACCCGCCGGGGCTGCGCCGATATTCCCTCGGGCAGCCACGACGGGACCCCGCCCATGACCCTCGACATCAACCATCTCCGCACCTGGATCAACCGGCAGGAGAGCCTGACCGACACCGCCACCCTGGTGCCGGTCGCCGCCCTGACCGCCACGCTCGACCGCGATGACCCGGCCCCCAAGCCCGGCGATACCCTGCCGCCGCTGTGGCACTGGCTCTATCACCTCCCCCTCGC
>DIUL01000203.1:0-2568 GCA_002422345.1 Acetobacteraceae bacterium UBA6159 | reverse complement strand
GCGCATGTGGGCCGGCGGGCGGCTGACCTTCCACAAGCCCATCCTGCTGGGCCAGGACATCACCCGCACATCGACCATCGTCGACGTCACCGAGAAGTCGGGCCGTAGCGGATCACTCGTGTTCGTGCTGGTCCGGCATGAGATCACCGGCCCGGACGGCCTCGCGCTGACGGAGGAACACGACATCGTCTACCGCGACCCGCCCGGCCCGAACGACCCGGCCCCTGCGCCCAAGGCCGCGCCGGCGGATGCCGCGTTCTCCCGCGGGATCACGCCCGATGACGTGCTGCTGTTCCNNGCGCTGACCTTCAACGGGCACCGCATCCATTACGACCGCCGCTACGTCACGACCGAGGAAGGCTATCCGGGCCTGATCGTCCACGGCCCGCTGATCGCGACGCTGCTGACGGACCTCTATCGCCGCAACGATCCGCGCCCGATGAAGGCGTTCAAGTTCCGCGCTGTCAGTCCGCTGTTCGACATCGCCCCCTTCAGCGTCCACGGCAAGCCCGGCGCGGACGGCAAGGTCGCGCTCTGGGCCGCCAACGCTCAGGGCCACCTGGCCATGGAAGCCGAGGCAATCCCGGCTTAGACTGGAACCACCCGGCCAGAAGGAAGCGACCATGAACTTCACCCCCGCCCCGCACATCACCCAGCAATGGCATTTGTCCAAGCCGTCCGCCACCGGCAAGCGGGGCATGGTCGCCTCCCAGGTCAAGGCCGCGGCCGAGGCTGGGGTCGCCATCCTCGATGCCGGCGGCAACGCGATCGATGCCGCCGTTGGCACCGCCCTGGCCCTGTCCACCACCGAGCCCTGGAACTCCGGCCTGGGCGGGATCGGCTTCGCGCTGGTCCATCGCGCCGGCCAGCCCCGCGCCGATGTCGTCGATTTCGGCCCCGTCGCCCCGCGCGGGCTGAACCCGTCCGTGTTCAAGCTGACCGGACGCATGACCACCGACCTGTTCGCCTGGCCGGAAGTCGAGGGCGACGCCAACATCCACGGCCCGCTCGCGATCGCGATCCCCTCGGCGCTGGCGGGCTATGACCTGATGCTGCGCCAATGGGGCAAGCTGCCGCTGTCCGAGATCATCGCCCCCGCCATCGCCCTGGCCAAGCGCGGCCTGCCGATGGATTGGTACACGACGCTGAAGATCGGCACCTCCGCCTCCGTCCTGCGGAAATACCCCGACGCCGCCCGCGTCTACATGCCGAACGACCTGCCGCCGGTGCCACCCTACCAGGGCGTTCCCGGCTTCCTGCGCCAGGGCAACCTGCCGGAAACGCTGGAACGCATCGGCAAGGCCGGCCTGCGCGATCTGTATGAGGGCGAAGTCGCCGCCTCCATCGCCGCCGACATCCAGCGCCTGGGCGGCGTGCTCTCGCTGGAGGACCTGCGCGCCTGCCAGGCCCGCATCACCGCCGTCACCGAATACCGCTGGCGCAACCGCACCCTCCAGTTGACCGGAGGCCTGACCGCCGCGCCGACGATGATGCGCGTGCTCGACCAGATGGCGACCGTGGAACACGGCAGCGAACCCGACGCCGCCTGGTATGTCGCCTTCGCCCGCGCGATGAAGACCGCCTATCAGGAACGCTTGGCCGGCATCGGCGATGCCGATCCGCTGGCGGCCGAGACCTGCACCACCCACCTGACCGTCTGCGACGCCGAGGGCACGATGGTCGCGATGACCACCACGCTCATGTCATCCATGGGCAGCCGCGTCGTCCTGCCCGGCACCGGGATCGTGATGAACAACGGCATGATGTGGTTCGATCCTCGCCCGGGTCAGCCGAACTCCATCGCGCCGGGCAAGCGGCCGCTGACCAACATGTCGCCGATCATCCTGAAGGACGGCGACCGGCCCTGGCTGGCGGCCGGAGCCTCCGGTGGGCGGCGCATCCTCGCCTCCGTCGCGCAGATGATGACCTTCATCGCCGATTTCGGGATGGACCTGGACAAGGCCGCGCATTTCCCACGCATCGACGTGTCCAGCGTGGACAAGGTCTCGGCCGACCATCGCCTGCCGGCCTCCGTGCTGGACGCGCTGATCGCGGACGGGCCGACGGATGTGGTGGAGCACGGGGTGATGCCGATCAACTTCGCCTGCCCGAACGTGATCACGCGGTCGGCGGACGGCACGGTGTCCGGGATCAGCGACGCCGCCTCCCCCTGGTCGGCGGCCATCGCGCAGGGTTGATACCGGCGGCGTGGCGGGTCGTCCCCGCCACGCCACCAAACGCCTCAGCCGTAGACCAGCCTGGGCAGCCAGAGCGAGATTTCCGGCACGTAGGTGATCATCGTCAAAAGCCCCAGCATCAGGATCACGAAGGGGATCACCCCCTTGATCACCACCTTGATGGGGGTATTCGACACACTGGCCAGCACGAACAGGTTCAGCCCCACCGGCGGCGTCAGCAGCGCCAGTTCCATGTTGATCGTCACCATGATCGCGAAATGCACCGGATCGATCCCCAGCGGCCCCAGCACGGGCACCAGGATCGGCATGGTGATCAGCATGATCGACGCGACCTCCAGGAACATCCCGAGGATCAGCAGCATGATGTTGA
>DIUL01000128.1 GCA_002422345.1 Acetobacteraceae bacterium UBA6159 | reverse complement strand
CCGTGCGGTCGTCGCACCGGTTACAGAAAGCCGCGGCACCCGCCAAGGCCGCGAGCCGCCGAGCCGCCGGATAGGCATCAAGCCGACCCACGCCGTCGCCCGGACAGGGCGGCGGCGTTTCGTCATGGCATGGCGCCGCGAGTCAGCCATGCGTCAGACAGACACCTGCTGTTCGTCCAGGGGCACCCTGGTCCCGATTGCGGCGTGCCAGGCATCGAAGTGCCGACGGAACCGCGCCACATCGGCCTCCGACAGCGATCCCCCATCCCGCAACCGTTCCTCCGTCTCCAACGCAAAGGCAGTCAGCGCGGGCGCGCCCACGGTCGCCGCGGCACCCTTCAGCGTATGCACCTCCCGCAGGTCGATAGAGGCATCGCGGTCGGCGTTGCCCAGCCGATCCAGCCTGGCAATCGTCTCCGACAGGAACAGCCGGACCATCTCCACCAGCCCGTCCTGGCCGATCGCCTCCTCCATCTCGGCTAGCACGTCAGCATCCAGGGCGGGACCATCCAGGGTGGGGCCATCCGGGACCGCCGCCTGGTCCGCAAGCGGGGCAACGGGATCAGGCATGGCGGGCTCCGGTTGCGGGGGTTCCAGTTCGGTAAAGCGGGTCAGGGCGCCGAGGGCGGTCAGGATCGCGTGCAACAGCGTCTCCTTATGCACGGGTTTGGCGACGAACAGGTTCATCCCGGCGTCGAGGCAGGCCTTCACGTCCTCGGGGAAGGCATTCGCCGTCAGGGCGATGATCGGCAGATCTGCGAGGCGCCCGCCCTGGCGGCGGATCAGGCGGGTGGCGTCCAGCCCGTCCATCTCGGGCATCCGCATGTCCATGCAGATGACGTCGTACAGGAAAGTGGTCGCGGCATCGACCGCCTCCAGCCCATCGCCGGCGACATCGACCTGGACGTTGAAGGCACGCAGCATCTGCAGGGCGACGAACTGGTTGGTGGGGTTGTCCTCGGCGAACAACAGGCGCAGCGGGCGACCCAGAGTCCGCAGATAGGCGTCGAAGGCCCCGACCACATCGGCCACCCGGCGTTCCTGGCCGGTCAGCGGCTCCGTCACCGGCAGGGTCAGATCGACCCGGAAGGTGGTGCCTTGCCCTGGCTCCGATTCGACCGCGATGGCGCCGCCCATCTGTTCCACCAGGCGCCGGCTGATCGCCAGCCCCATGCCGGTGCCGCCGAAGCGCCGCGTGATGGTGGTGTCGGCCTGCACAAAATCGCCGAACAGCGTGCCGATCCGGTCGGGCGCGATTCCGATGCCGGTGTCGCGGATGACCCATTGCAGGCTCGACCGTCCGTCGCCCACCGCCACCTGACGGCATTCGATCGTGACGGAACCGGTCTCCGTGAACTTGATTGCGTTGGAAACAAGGTTCAGCAGCACCTGGCGGATGCGCCCGGCATCGCCCAGCAGCGCCGCCGGCAGGGCATGATCGCACGACACTGTGATGATCAGCCCCTTGGCGCGCGCCCGCGGGCCGAGGATGCTGACGATGCCGTGCGTCAGGGTCACCGGGGCAAAGGCCATGTCCTCGAACGTCATCCGCCCGGCGTCGAGTTTCGACAGGTCCAGGATATCGTTCAGGATTCGCAACAGGCTGTCGCCGGAGTCGCGGATCGCCTCCACCACCCGGCGTTGCTGCGCGGTCAGTTCGCCATCCAGCAGCGTGCCGGTCAGGCCCAGGACCCCGTTCATCGGCGTGCGGATTTCGTGGCTCATCATCGCCAGGAACCCGGACTTGGCCTTGCTCGCTTCCTCCGCGTGGCGTTCTCGTTCACGCGCGAGATCGGCTTCCGCCAGGGCGCGGGCGCGTTCGGCCTCGGCCCGTTCGGCGCGTTCCAGCCCCAGGGCCTGCAACTGCCGCCACCAGCGCGCGAGGGCGAGCACCGCGATCCCGATCCACACCAGGCAGCCCAGCCCGACCAGCCCGATCATCCACGTGAGGCCGGTCCAGTCCCGCAACGCCACCGCCCGCGGTTGCGTCACATGGACCGTCATCGGGAAATCGGCGAGGTCGGCCGACGCCCGGATGCGGCGCAGTCCGCCCCCCTGCCCGCGCACCGGCCCCGTCACCTGGAAGCCCGCCGCCTGCCGGTCACCCATCGGCACCGTCAGCCCGGCCTGGTTCGTCGCCGGGAAGCGGGCCATCAGGACGTCGTCCTGCCGCAGCAGGGAGATGGTCTGCTCCACCCCGCGGGACACGGCGGCGTAGACCTCGTGGAAATAGCCCAGGGAAACGGTGCCCACCACGATGCCGGCGAAGGCGCCATCCCGCGTGACCAGCGGGCGGACGATGTGCAATGTCCAGTGCCCCTTCGCCTTGTCCTGCTCGGGCCGGCTGAGGAAGCGCCTCACCTGCGGGTCCTGGCGCACGGCCTGGAAGTGTTCCTCCCGCGACAGATCGACCCAGTACGACGGCCAGAGGGTCGAGGGCCGCAACGCGGACGGCCGGAGGGCGGAGGGCCAGACGTCCGAGGCATTGACCACCCGCCCCTCGGCGTCGGCAATGGTCAGCCTGACCAGGAACGGCAGACCGGTCAGACGCTCCTCTAACCGGAAATGCACATCCCGCCCCGCCAGGTGGCTGGCGAGCAAGGCTGGGTTCTCGATTTCGGCGGCGTTGATGAAGTCGGTGATGTCCGTCAGCACCAGGTCGACGCCATGAAACGTGCGGTTGGCCTGTTCGGCGAGCGCGATGCTGAGGCTTTTCAGGCTGTTCTCGGCATTGCGGAGCGTGCTGTCGCGCATGTTCAGCACCGCGAGCGTAGCCGCCACCGCGATCGTGAGCACCACGACGCCGGCGCCCACCAGCAATGGAACGATCGGTCGCCGACCCGTCGCGCGCCCCTGCACCGCCAATGCCAAGCCCCCACTGCTGTCGCGGCCCCGGACCGGGCGCGTGAGGGGGACTATCCGGCCAAGAGGTAAAGAAAGGGTTAACCAGCGGGGGTCATTTCACCGGCCCGCTGGTCCAGCCAGCCGAGCAGGGCGTCTCGGATCGGGCGCAGGCTTTTGTAGTGGACGATGCTGTCGGGCAAGGCGCGCGCCGCGCCGGCCAGCCTCGCCGCCAGCGCCGGCGTGCTGATCACTGCGTCCAGGCGGTAGCAATGCACCCGGATGCCGAACAGCACCGCGCCGCTGTCGGGCAGGCGGCGGAGGGATTGGCGTTCCACCCGCAGATACAGGCTTGCCCCGGCGTTGGCCGACGTGATGGCGTCGTTGGCGCCCTCCCGCCACTTGCCGGTGGGCTGGAACAGGGTTGGGTCATCCAGCACGGACCAGTTGAGGCGGGCGGCGATGTGCCCGTCCTTGAGGTGGCGCATGAAGCGGTCGACCGGCTTTTCCAGGCGGTCGGCATAGACCGGCACGGGGCCATGCACATCGGCCAGCGGCTTGCCGATCTTCTCCCCGAGGCGCCAGCGGCTGGGGAAGCAAAGGACGGCGGCGGTGAAGATCGGGGTCTCGTCCTGGACCTGGATGATGCAGAGGTCTTCCTGGACCAGCCTGCCGGCAAGCTCCAGCGGGTCCTGCCCGGGATTGGCCAGGTTCCAGGATTCTCCGGTCAGGTGGTTGGTGAGGCGGTTGCCGGATCGGGTGAACCAGGTCGGGTGATGGGCTGCGAGGTTGGCGGCGACACGCGCCAGGGCCTCGGCCCGGGCGCCGTCGGAGACCGGGAGGGCGGCGAAGACCTCCGGATGGTGGTCGGCCAGAAGGCGGCGGCGTTCGGCCATCTCGGTGGGATAGAGGGCATCGAACTCGAACCAGTCTGCGTCCGTGGCGGCGGTCAGGCCCAGGGCCATCCGGTACGGGCCGGCTTCGAAGGGGAGGTAGACCGTCTCGGGGGGCAGCGGGTGCATCATGGTCCTGGGGAGAGGGCTGCCTGAGTTGACCATCCGGCGGCGGGCGGCGCAACGCGGGGGAGGCGGGTTGCCGTGCTTGTCGCGGGGACCGATCGAGGCATGGTGCTGGGGATGGTCCCCGCGACGAGCGCGGGGATGACGGGTGGGGGTTGGGCGCGGGATGTTATCACTCGGTGTCCAGCCGTTTCCAGAAGAACACCGTGGTGTCGTAGCGGCCGTCGGGCATCAGGGCATAGCCGGGGATCGAACCGACCTCCCGCCAGCCCATCGCGCGGTACAGAGTTTCGGCTGGGTCGCCCTGGCGGGTTTCGAGCGTCAGCAGAACGCGGCCGGCGGCGCGGGCTTCCTGCTCCACCCGTTCCATCAGGCGGCGGGCCAGGCCGTGGCGGCGGCAGGCGGGATCGACCAGTAGTTTGGCCACGGACGCACAATGCGGCTGGTTCTGGGCGGGGGAGAACGCCAGCGTGACCGTCCCGCCGAGCACGCCGCCGGCCCAGCCGCCGAGCACGATCTTTGATCCGGCGGCGACGTCGCGGGCGGCTGCCTGCCAGAAGCCTCGGGCCGTGGCGCGGGGCAGCGGCGGGAGGAAATAGACCCCTGCCCCCTCCTCCACGCAGGCCGCCAGGATCGCGGACAAACGCGGTTCGGCCGAGGCGGTGGCGGCGGTGTCCAGGGCCTCGATCCTGTCCACCGGCTTCGCATAGGCGTATTCGAGGGAGCGGGAGATGTCGTTCAGCACCCGGATCGGGCCGGAGCGGACATAGGAGCGGTTTTCATAGAACCGATGCGCGCGGTCGAAGCGGGTGTTGGACCATAGGACCAGGCGGGTGGCGCCGGACGCGATGGCATGGGCCTCGGCTGTGTCGAGCAGGCGGTGGCCGAGGCCGGAACCGTGCAGGGCCGGGCTGACGTAGACGCGGCAGATTTCCCAGGCGCTGTCGCTGTGTGGGCAGGTGGCGATCATGCCCTCGATCGCGCCGTCGGGGGCTTCCGCGACCCAGAGGGCGCCGCTCTTGGCTGTGTAGTATGAGGCCAGGGCGCGGAGTTCGGGCATTTCCCCGTCTACGTCCATCTTCACGCCGGGGTACTGCGACCAGCAGGCCCAGATCAGGGCAATGAGGGCTTCGGCGTCGGAGTCTCGGCCGGGGCGGAGGGTGGTCATGGCGGGGCAGGCCCCTGTGTAGGCGGTTGCTGGGGGGCACGGGCGGTCAGTTGGTCCTGAAAACCTCCTCCCCCCTTGAGGGGGAGGGTTGGGGTGGGGGNNCCCCCTCAAGGGGGGAGGGGGAAGGAAGCGGGGTCAGCGCAGTTCTCGGCAGAAGTCCTGGATGCGGCGTAGGCCCTCGATCAGTTCGTCATCCGCTGTCGCCGTGCTGATTCGGAGGTAGGGGGACATGTGGTATGCGGCGCCATGGACGGTTGCGACGTATTTCTCCTCCAGCAGGGCGAGGCACACATCCTCATCCGTGTTCAGCTTGCGGCCGCCTGACGACGTCTTGCCCAGCAGGCCGGCCACGTTGGGGAAGACGTAGAACGCGCCCTCGGGCTTGTGGCAGGAGATGCCAGGCGCCTGGTTCAGCATGTCGACCGAGATGTCGCGGCGGCGCTGATAGGCCGCGCTCTGCTCCCGCGCGCCGTCCTGCGGGCCGTTCAGCGCGGCGACCGCGGCGGCCATCCCGACGGTGGAGATACCGGCCGTCGCCTGGCCCTGCATGTTCACCATCGCCTTGATCAGCGCCTTGGGCCCTCCGGCAAAGCCGATGCGCCAGCCGGTCATCGCATAGGTCTTGGACACGCCGGACACGGTCAGCACCCGCTCCTTCAGGTCGGGGGCGACCTGCGCGATCGTCGCATGCTCGACACCCGAGAAGATCAGATGCTCATACATGTCGTCGCAGAGGATCCAGACATGCGGGTGCTTGCGCATCACATCGGCGATCGCCCGCATCTCATCGGAGGTGCACACCGCGCCGGTCGGGTTGTTCGGGCTGTTCAGCACCAGCCATTTGGTCTTCGGCGTGATCGCGGCGTCGATATCCTCGGGCCGCGGCTTGAAGCCGTTGTTCTGCGGGCAGGTGACGAAGACCGGCGTGCCCTCACACAATTGCACCATCTGGGCATAGGCGATCCAGGACGGGACCGGGATCACCACCTCATCCCCCGGATCGACCGTCGCCATGATCGCGTTGAACAGCGCCTGCTTACCGCCATTGCCCACGCAGATCTCATCCAAAGCGTAGTCGATCCCCGAGTCGCGCTTGAACTTCGCCTGGATCGCCTTCTTGATCGCGGGCGTCCCATCCTGCGGCGGGTATTTCGTGTCCCCCGCCAGCGCCGCCTGGTGCGCAGCCTCAATCGCATGCGGGGGGCTCGAGAAATTCGGCTCCCCCGTCGTGAGCGTGATCACGTTCTTGCCGGCGGCGCGCAGTTCACGCGCCTTGATGGTCATGGCGACCGAGGCAGCCACTTCAACGCGGCCGAGACGTTGGGAGAAACCGGGCATCCATTCAGTCCCTAACGGAAAATGGATGAATGCGAGGGATGTCACGGTCCTGTCAACACGACCATGGTCGGAGGGGGCCTCCAGAGGGGGGACCGAACGGCCGGAATTCCACGGGCGTGCGCCCGCCCGCGAGCAAGGTGCCCGCGACCGGTGGAACGGCGATGACCTGGCGGACGCCGAGCGGGATCAGCTAGGGAGAGGGACGGGCGGGCCGAGACCGTCCGGCGGCGTTTCGCCGATCAGGCAGCCGAGCGCTCGGCGCACGGCGGATGGGCGCAGGTCCCGCCAGTCGATGTGCCAGGTGTCCTTGCGTCTGTCGTGTTCGCGCTGGAAGATTTCTTCCCGCCGCGCGCGCACCTGGTACAGGCGCATGAGGCTGCCGCCGTAGCGCCGCAGGGTCTTTTCCACCTGGTTCCAGAATGCGCCCTCACACAAGCCGGGGGCGATCCCGAGGTCCATGCAGATATAGGCGATGGTGCGGCCGACCGGGCGGCGCCGCACCTGCGCCGCGAGTTCCTGTGGCGTGGGCAGGCGGGACGCGGCCGGATCGGCGGGGTCCAGCAGCGCGGGGTCGGGGCGGCGTGGGTGGAGGGACGCGGGGCGCGGGCCGGGCGCCGGCCTGGCCGGCGGACGGTGGTGCGGTTGCAAGGCGACGCAGGGCGGCCAGGCGAAGCGCAGGTTGCGGCCCCTGGCGGCGCAAGCGAGGAGGTATTCTTGCAGGGCGAGCGCGCGGAGGAGGCCGCGCTGCATGCGGTGCAGGATGGTGGGGAGATGGTCGGTGCCGAAGACGGCGGCGGCGGTGGCGAATTCCGGGGCGGATGCGCGGGTGGTGGCGGTCGCGGCGAAGTGGCGGGCGTGGGCGATGAGGGTGGCGAGGACGGTGAGAACAGCCCCGATGCGCTCCGGGATGGGGCGGGGTTTGGGTTGGGCCGGGGTGGTTGGGGCTGTTCGGGCCATGGGTTGCTGGTAGCAGGCTTTGGAGAACAGAGCAAGAATATTATGATCTAATTCCTAGTGCGTGGGTATGTCGGATGGACTGTAGAGGCGGATCAAGATGCTCGGCTGGGGCGACGATCACGGCTGTTCAACGCTGACGGCT
>DIUL01000233.1 GCA_002422345.1 Acetobacteraceae bacterium UBA6159 | reverse complement strand
TCATAGCGTTGAACAGCCTTGGGGGCGCATCAAGCTCATACCCCCATCATGATCGGCAAATCTGAATCTTCGGTTAATCGCGCCGCATAAAGGGTTCGTTCATCTTCTTCTGATTTCATGCGCGCATGCGGACCGATCCCTCCCTCGCGCGCGTCGCCTCCCTCCGGTCATTCCTGGAGGACCTGGAGAACGCCGCCGCCGTCGCCACGGCCCTGGTGCGTGATGGCCATCTAATCGACCTGGACGGCTTTGACGCCCAGGTCGGGCTGCTGTGCGCCAAGGCGCTGGACCTGCCAACCGAGCAGGGGCGGCTGATGCGGCCCGACCTGCTGCGGCTGCGGGGGCGGTTGGAAACGCTGGACGCGGCGCTGAAGGCGTCGGTCCNNGGCGCCTCCCCGTCGTGGCCCGCGCAGCCGGGCCATCCACGACTTTGATGATCTGGACGGCGGAAGTCGTGGGTGGTGGGCCTGCGCCCGCCATGACGAGGGTGACAACTCCCTCAACGCGCAATCGGCAAAAGGCCCATTCGCATGATTCCTGACATGACATCGATGCTGACTGCGATCGCGGCGCTGGGCGTGGTGCTGGCGCTGGTCCTGGGCGCGGGGCGGCTGGCCCGCCTGGGCGGGCTGGGGCGGCGCACGGGCTCCGGCGGCAGGCTGCTGGCGGTCGAGGAAACCATGACGCTCGATTCCCGCCGGACCCTGCGGGTGGTGCGCTGCGCCGACCGGCGGGTAGTGCTGCTGACCGGCGGGTCGCGGGACCTGGTGGTGGGATGGCTTCCAGACGGACCGCCAGACGAACCGCCGCCCGTTGAGCATCCACCTACCAGCCCTGTCGCCCGGTCGGTTCTCGGCATCGGGCTGATCCTGTTCCTTTGTCTCCCCTGCCTGGCTCACGCCCAGTCGCTCGCCATCGACCTGGGCACCGCCGGGCAGCCGGGGGCGACGAGTCGGCTGGTGCAGTTGACCGCGCTGATCACGGTCCTGTCCCTCGCGCCCAGCCTGCTGGTGATGGTGACCGCCTTCACCCGGATCGTGATCGTGCTGTCTCTGCTGCGCAGCGCCTTGTCCACCCAGGGCACGCCGCCCAACATCGTGCTGATCGGGCTCGCGCTGTTCCTGTCCTTCTTCATCATGCAACCCGTGCTCGACCAGGCGTGGGACACCGGCCTCAAGCCGATGACCGAGGGCACGGTGGGGGAGATCGAGGGCATGCGGCGCGCCATGATCCCCTTCCACGACTTCATGATGCGGAACCTGCGGGCGGAGGATTTGCGGTTCTTCCTCGACATGGGCCGCATTCCGATCCCAGCGGCGCCGGAAGACGCCCCCTGGCGGGCGGTCGTGCCGGCCTTCCTGGTGGGCGAACTGCGGCGGGCCTTCGAGATGGGGTTCCTGCTGTTCCTGCCCTTCCTCGTGATCGACATGGTCGTGGCCAGCGTGCTCATGAGCCTGGGCATGATGATGCTGCCGCCAAACGCCGTGTCGCTGCCCTTCAAGCTGATCTTCTTCGTGCTGGTGGATGGCTGGCGGCTCGTCTCGGGCAGCCTGGTGCAAAGTTTCGCGACGGGATGAGGCGGCGTTGGGAGGCGGCCGCGCTGTCTGTTACATTTCCCCCGATACATTTCCCGTCCCGCCGCATCCGCGAGGGACTCGTTTCATCGGGATATTCCGCATGCCGTACCCGGTCGTCTTCCTGGTGATCGCCCTATGGATGGCGCTGTTCGGCGCGACGGCGCCCGCGCGGGCCGCCGATCCGCCCGGGCACTTGCCGTTCCTGCTGTCGATGCCGGATGTGTCGAGCCCCAGGGCCACGCTGGACGCGCTCCTGTCCAACGCCGAACTTGCCCGCCATGACTTCGAGACGCTCGGCCCCACCTGGAAGCCCCGGCCGGCGCTGCTGCGGATGATGTCCACGCTCGATACCGACGGCGTGCCGAGCGCGCATCGGTTACTGGCGGTGGCGCTGGCGGCGACACGGCTCGCGGCGGTGTTGGCCCACGGCGCCCAGGATCGTCTGGCCGACGCCCCGGACGCGGCGGAGGTCGGGGCGCGGAGCATCGAGTCCTGGCGTGTGCCGGGGACGCCGATCGTCATCGCACGGGTCAAGTCCGGTCCACGGGCCGGGCAGTTCCTGTTCACGCCTGAAACCATGGAGATCACCGACGAATTGTACGCCGTCGCCCGGCTGATTCCCGGCGGCAGGAGCGGCCTGTTCCGGGCGATCGACGAATGGAGTTATGCGCCCGGCCCGCTGATCCCCCGCTCGGTGATCGCCGGCCTGCCGGCCCCGTTGCGCGCGCCGGTCGCGGGGCAGGCGGTGTGGCAATGGATCGGCCTGGCGGTGCTGCTGGCAGCCGCGATCTTCCTGTTTCTGCGTATCCTGCGCTGGGGGATGCGCCACGATGAGCGGGAGACGCGCCCGCTGCGCCGGTACGGCCACCCGGTGGTCGCGCTGTCGCTGATGGCCCTGAACGTGGGAACGCTCGCACTGTCCTTCTTCGCCCTGAAGATCTGGGGCGATGTGATGATGACGCTGATCCTGATCATGCGGCTGAGTGTCTATATTGGGCTGACCTGGCTGATGATCGCGGTCATCCAGCGCGGCGCGGCTGGTATCGTCATCCTGCGCGGCGCGGGGGGAAGCAGCCTGGACGGCCAGTTGATCCGTGTCGTCAGCACCTTGCTGAGCATCGCCGTCGTGCTGGCCGCCGTGTTCTTCATCGCCGATCTGGTGGGCATCCCGCTGGGTCCGCTGCTTGCCGGTCTTGGCATCGGCGGTTTCGCCATCGCGCTGGCGGTGCGGTCCACGCTGGAGAACGTGATCGGCGGGCTGACCCTGTTCGCCGACCGCCCGGCTCGGGTCGGGGAGTTCTGCCGTGTCGGCAGCGAATCCGGCACGGTGGAGGAGATCGGCCTGCGCACGACCAAGCTGCGCCGGCTGGACGACACGCTGGTCACGATCCCGAACGCCGAGATGGCGCAGATCCGGATCGAAAACGTCACCCGCCGGCGAAAATCCCTTTTCAACCCCCGGCTCGGCCTGCGCTACGAGACGACGGGGGCGCAGATCAAGGAAATCCAGGAGCGCATCCTGGCCATGCTGGCCAGCCACCCGAAGGTGGTGACCGAGGGCGCGCGGGTGCGTTTCACCAGCTTCGGCGACTATACGCTCAACCTGGATGTGTTCGCCTATGTGGAGGAAAGCCGGCTGCCCGACTTCGTGAGGGTGCAGGAGGAGTTGAACCTGCGCGTGATGGAGATCGTGCAGGCGGCCGGGGCGGCTTTCGCCTTTCCGTCGCAGACCAACTATCTCGCGCGCGACAGCCTGCCCGCGGCGGACCCTCAACCGTAGCGTAACGCTCGGCTGCCCTGCCTTGCTTTTCCTGGCGGTGGCCCATGTAATACTGACTGGAAGGCCCGCGCCGCTGGCTCCCGCGGCGATGGATGCGCCGGATGGGGCCGGCGTCGACAATCCGAGGGCCCGGGAGGATCGATTGCCCGTCTACGAAGCCTGGAACGAGGACCGCGCGGCGGCGATCATCGCCGATCATGCGGGGATGGATGGGGCGGCGCTGCCGATCCTGCATGCGCTGCAGCACGCCTTTGGCTGCGTGCCGCGGGATGCCGTGCCGATGGTGGCCTCGGCCCTGAACCTGACCCGGGCGGAGGTTCACGGCATCGTGACCTTCTACCACGAATTCCGCCAATCCCCGCCGGGCCGGCACATCCTGCATGTCTGTCGCGCCGAGGCCTGCCAGGCGTTGGGCGGGGACCAGGTCGTGGCCCATGCGCGCGACCGGCTGGGCGTCGACTGGCACGGCACGACCCCGGATGGCGCGGTGACGCTGGAGCCGGTGTTCTGCCTCGGCCTGTGCGCGATCGGTCCGGCCGCCATGCTCGATGGCGAACCGTTGGCGCGCCTGGACGCGGCGAAGCTGGACGCGGTGCTGGAGCAGGCGTCGTGACCCGGGTTTTCGTCCCCCGTGACGCGGCGGCGCTGGCCCTGGGTGCCGATGCGGTCGCCAAGGCGCTGGACGGCCACGCGACGGTGGTCCGCACCGGTTCGCGCGGGATGTTCTGGCTGGAACCGATGATCGAGGTCGAGACGGAGGCTGGGCGCATCGCCTATGGGCCGGTCTCGGCCGCCGATGTGCCGGGACTGCTGGCCGCCGGGTTGCTGACCGGGGCGGCGCATGCGCTGCGGCAGGGGCTGACGCAGGAAATCCCTTTCCTCGCGCGGCAGACAAGGGTGACGTTCACCCGCTGCGGCGCTGTCGATCCGCTGTCGATCGAGGATTACGAGGCGCATGGCGGCCTGGGCGGGCTGCGGAAGGCGCTGGAAATCGGGCCGGCGGCGACGATCGAGACCGTGCTGAAATCCGGCCTGCGCGGGCGCGGCGGGGCAGGGTTCCCGACCGGGATCAAGTGGAAGACCGTCGCCGATACCCCGGACGGGCAGAAATACATCGTCTGCAATGCGGATGAGGGTGACTCGGGCACCTATGCCGACCGCATGCTGATGGAGGGCGATCCCTTCGGCCTGATCGAGGGCATGGTGATCGCCGGCCTCGCCGTCGGTGCGACGAAGGGGTTTGTCTACACCCGCTCCGAATACCCGCATGCGATCGCGACGTTTGACGCGGCCTTGGCCGAGGCGCGGAAGGCGGGGCTGCTGGGGCCGGATGTGATGGGCTCGGGCCGAGCGTTCGACATTGCGCAGCGGGTTGGCGCGGGGGCTTATGTGTGCGGGGAGGAAACCGCCCTGCTGGAAAGCCTGGAGGGACGGCGCGGGCAGGTGCGCGCAAAGCCGCCTCTGCCGGCGCATCAGGGTCTGTTCGCCCGCCCGACGGTGGTGAACAACGTCATCACCCTGGCGACCGTGCCGATGATCCTGCGCGACGGGGCCGAGACCTATCAGATGATCGGCTTCGGCCGCTCCCGCGGGACGATGCCGATCCAGTTGGCGGGGAACGTGCGGTTCGGTGGGCTGTTCGAGGCCGGGTTCGGTGTGACATTGGGCGACATCGTGAACGATATCGGTGGCGGGACGCGGTCCGGCCGGCCGGTGCGGGCGGTGCAGGTGGGGGGGCCTCTGGGCGCCTATTTCCCGCCGTCGCTGTTCGATACGCCGTTCGATTATGAGGCGTTTGCCGCGAAGGACGGGCTGATCGGCCATGGCGGGGTGGTCGTGTTCGATGACACGGTCGACATGGCGCGCCAGGCGCGGTTCGCGATGGAGTTCTGTGCGGCGGAGTCCTGCGGTAAGTGCACACCGTGCCGCATCGGGTCCGTCCGCGGGATGGAGACGGTGGAGAAGATCATCGCCGGCATCCAGGTCGATGCTAACCTGGAGCTGCTGCGCGATCTTTGCCACACGATGAAGTTTGGGTCTCTGTGCGCGCTGGGTGGGTTCATTCCGTACCCGGTCATGAGCGCGTTGACCTACTACCCCGAGGATTTCCGCCGCCCCCACGCAATGGCCGCCGAATGACGGCCCCCATCACATCGCCCCCTCCCCCCTTGAGGGGGAGGGCTGGGGTGGGGGGTCCTCGCGGCACGGACTGGCGGGCGAGACCCCTCCCCCCGACCCCCTCCCTCAAGGGGAGGGGGAGTAGAACGATCCTGCCCCCAACAACGGCAAGCGAAGTTTCAGGAGACCGAGTCCCATGCCTCTGATCCAGGAACTCGACTACGGCACGCCGGTTGTCTCCTCCGACACCGCCGTGACCCTCACCATCGACGGGCACGACATCACCGTTCCCGCCGGCACGTCCATCATGCGCGCCTCGATGGAGGCGGGGATCAAGATCCCCAAGCTCTGCGCCACCGACAGCCTCAACAGCTTCGGCAGTTGCCGCATGTGCCTCGTGGAAGTCGAGGGCAGGGGCGGCACGCCGGCCTCCTGCACGACACTCGTGGCACCGGGCATGAAGGTCCACACCGTCTCCGACAACCTGCGCAAGCTCCGCCGCGGCGTGATGGAGCTTTACATCTCCGACCACCCGCTCGACTGCCTGACCTGTTCGGCCAACGGGAACTGCGAATTGCAGGACACCGCCGGCGAGGTCGGCCTGCGGGAGGTCCGCTACGGCTATGAGGGCGACAACCACCTCGACGCCGTCGTCGACGGATCGAACCCCTATTTCCAGTTCGATCCCTCCAAATGCATCGTCTGTTCCCGCTGCGTCCGCGCGTGCGAGGAAGTGCAGGGCACCTTCGCCCTGACGATCGAGGGCCGCGGCTTCCAGTCCAAGGTCGCGGCCGGGATGGATGAGCCGTTCCTGGCCAGCGAATGCGTCTCCTGCGGGGCCTGCGTGCAGGCCTGCCCAACCGCGACGCTGATGGAGAAATCCGTCGTCGAGTTGGGCCAGCCGGAACATTCCGTCATCACGACCTGCGCCTATTGCGGCGTCGGCTGCAACTTCAAGGCGGAGATGCGCGGCGACCAGGTCGTCCGCATGGTGCCCTGGAAGGACGGGCAGGCGAACCACGGCCATTCCTGCGTCAAGGGCCGCTTCGCCTGGGGCTATGCCAGCCACCCCGACCGCATCCTGAAGCCGATGGTGCGGGAAAAGACCACCGATCCCTGGCGCGAGGTGTCCTGGGAGGAAGCGATCGGCCGTGTGGCGTCGGAGTTCAAGCGCATCCAGGCCGCCCACGGCGCCGGCGCGATTGGGGTCATCACCTCGTCGCGCTGCACGGATGAGGAAACCTTCCTGGTCCAGAAACTGGCCCGCGCCGCCTTCGGCAACAACAACACGGACACCTGCGCGCGGGTCTGCCACTCCCCCACCGGCTACGGGCTGCGGGCGACGTTCGGGACCTCGGCCGGGACGCAGAATTTCGACAGTGTCGAGCAGGCGGACGTCATCGTCGTGATCGGCGCCAACCCGACCGACGGGCATCCTGTGTTTGCCTCCCGCATGAAGAAGCGGCTGCGGGAGGGGGCGAAGCTGATCGTCATCGATCCGCGCCGCATCGACCTGGTCCGCACGCCGCATGTCGAGGCGTCGTTCCATCTGCCGCTCCGCCCCGGCACCAACGTGGCGATGCTGACCTCCCTCGCGCATGTAATCGTGACCGAGGGCCTGGTCGCGCGCGACTTCGTGGCCGAACGCTGCGACACGGAAACCTTCGACGACTGGGCCGCCTTCGTATCCCGCCCCGAGCACAGCCCGGAAGCGGTGGAAGCCACCACGGGCGTGCCCGCCGCCCTCGTCCGCGGGGCCGCGCGCCTGTATGCGACCGGCGGCAATGGCGCGATCTACTACGGGTTGGGTGTGACCGAGCACAGCCAGGGCAGCACCGCCGTCATGGCGATCGCGAACCTGGCCATGGTGACCGGCAACCTCGGCCGGCCGGGCGTGGGGGTGAACCCGCTGCGTGGGCAGAACAACGTCCAGGGCGCCTGCGACATGGGCAGCTTCCCGCATGAACTGCCGGGCTACCGCCATGTCTCCGACCCCGCCGTCCGCGCGATCTTCGAGCAGGAATGGGGCGTCGTGCTCGACCCCGAGCCGGGGCTGCGGATCAACAACATGCTGGACGCGGCCGTCGATGGCTCGTTCCGCGGGATCTACATCCAGGGGGAGGACATCTGCCAGTCCGACCCCGACACGCATCATGTGACGGCCGGCCTCGCGGCGATGGAATGCGTCGTGGTGCAGGACCTGTTCCTGAACGAGACGGCCAACTACGCCCACGTCTTCCTGCCCGGCGCGACCTTCCTGGAGAAGGAGGGTACCTTCATCAACGCCGAACGCCGCATCAACCGCGTGCGCAAGGTGATGGCGCCGCGGGCCGGCATGGCGGACTGGGAAGTCACCATGGCGATCGCCAACGCCATGGGATACAAGATGCACTACAACGACCCGTCCGAGATCATGGCCGAGATCGCCCGCACCACGCCGGTCTTCTCGGGCGTGACCTATGACCGGCTCGACCAGGAATCGTTGCAGTGGCCGGTGAATGACGCCTCGCCCCATGGCACGCCGGTCATGCATATCGGCGGCTTCGCGCGCGGCAAAGGCAACTTCGTGGTCACGGAATACGTGCCGACGGATGAGAAGGTCGGGCCGCGCTTCCCGCTTCTGCTGACCACTGGCCGTATCCTCTCGCAGTACAATGTCGGCGCGCAGACCAGGCGGACCGGCAATGTCGTGTGGCACTCGGAAGACGTGCTGGAAATCCATCCGAACGACGCGGAGGCGCGGGGCATCCGTGCCGGCGACTGGGTGCGCCTGGCCAGCCGCACCGGTCAGACCACGCTGCGCGCGGTGGTGACCGATCGCGTGGCGCCGGGTGTCGTCTATACGACGTTCCACCACCCGGGGACGCAGGCGAATGTCGTGACCACCGAGTTCTCCGACTGGGCCACGAACTGTCCGGAATACAAGGTGACGGCGGTGCAGATTTCGCCCTCCAACGGTCCTTCCGCATGGCAGGACGAGTACCGCGCTTTGTCCGCGCAGAGCCGGCGGATCGAGGCGGTGCCGGCGAAGTAGAAGCGGGACCGGGCCATGGAGGTGCCGCAGGCCGCACGGTCCATCACCCGCGTCATCTGGCGAGGTGGCACGATGACGCGTGCCGCCCGCATGGTGCCCGAGGAAACGCCCGTCGCCTTCACCTACAACCGCGCCACCCACGCGGTCATGCTCGCCACGCCTTCCGACCTGGAGGATTTCGCGATCGGCTTCAGCCTCGCCGAACGCGTGATCGATGACCCGGGTCAGATCGAGGCGCTGGAGATCGTCCCGCTGCCCGAGGGGATCGAACTCCGCATGGACCTCGCCGTCGACCGGCTGGACGCGCTGACCCATCGCCAGCGTCGCCTCGCCGGTCCCAGCGGCTGCGGGCTGTGCGGCATGGACAGTCTCGCCGACGCGACCCAGGCCGTGCCCGCCGTCACCGCCAATCCTTGCTTCTCCCCCGAGGCCGTGGCCCGCGCGCTGGACGCCATGCCGCCCGGCCAGCACCTGCACCACGCGACCCGCGCCGTGCATGCCGCCGCCTTCTGGACCGAGCGGGATGGAATTGTGGCGCTGCGGGAGGATATCGGGCGGCACAACGCGCTGGACAAACTCTCGGGCGCGCTGGTCCGGCTGGGCGTTTCGCCGGGGGACGGGCTGCTGTTGCTCAGCAGCCGGGTCTCGGTCGAGATGGTGCAGAAGGCCGCGATCCTGGGCGCGCCGGTCATCGTCGCCATCTCGGCGCCGACCGCGCTGGCGATCGATGTCGCCGAACGCGCCAACATCACCCTGATTGGCATCGCCCGCCAGGACGGCTTCGAAATCTTCACCCATCCCCATCGTATCCAGCCGCAAGCGGTGCAGCATGTCGCCTGACAAACTCGCCTACATGGCCAACCAGATTGGCAAGTTCTTCTCCGCCCAGAAGCCGGACACGATCGTGCCGGGGATCGAGGATCACATCCGCAAGTTCTGGGACCCCCGCATGCGCCGCGACCTGCTGGCGCATCTGGACGCGGTGACGCTAGACCCGCCGGTGCGCCAGGCGGTGGAGCGGATCAGGGACAGCGCCACGGCCTAGCGCCGCTTGCATGGCAGGGTTGCCGGGTGTTTCCTTCTCGGGTTCGTCCTGACAACCGGAGTCGCCGTCGTTGGCCTATGCGCTGCAGCAACTGATCAACGGCGTTACCCTTGGCATGATCTATGGCCTGATCGCCGTCGGCTATACGATGGTCTACGGCATCATCGGCATGATCAACTTCGCCCACGGCGACATCTTCATGGTGAGCGCATTCATCGCGGTCACCGCCTTCACGATCCTGGCCGCCGCCGACGTCACCTCGATCCCGCTCGCGCTGACCT
>DIUL01000171.1 GCA_002422345.1 Acetobacteraceae bacterium UBA6159 | reverse complement strand
ATCGCGGCCAGCATCCGCGAGTTCGGCTGGACCAACCCAGTCCTGGTCGACGGCAGCAACGGCGTTATCGCCGGCCACGGGCGCCTGCTGGCAGCGCGCAAGCTGGGACTGACCGAGGTGCCGGTGATCGAACTGGCGCATCTGACCGAGACTCAACGGCGCGCCTACGTGATCGCTGACAACCGCCTGGCCGAGGCCGCGGGCTGGGACGACGACTTGCTGCGGCTGGAACTCGCAGACCTGCGCGAGGGTGGGTTCGACCTGGCGCTGACCGGGTTCGATCCGACGGAAATCGATACGCTGCTGGCGCCGGGCGCGGACGATGGCGGCGCTGCCGGGGACAGTGAAGCCGCCGATGAGGTTCCCGAACCCGTCGCGGAACCTGCCGTTCGTGCCGGCGACCTCTGGCTTCTCGGGGACCACCGTCTGCTCTGCGGCAACAGCGCTGATCCCACGGTGGTGGCGCGCCTGATGGCGGGAGACACCGCGTCGCTGTGCTTCACCTCCCCGCCCTACGGCCAGCAGCGCGCCTACACCACGGGTGGGATCAGCAACTGGGATGCGCTCATGCAGGGCGTGTTCGCCGCGCTGCCGATGGCCCCGGATGGGCAGGTGCTGGTCAATCTCGGCCTGATCCACCGCGACAACGAGTGGCAGCCCTACTGGCAGGAGTGGCTGGCATGGATGCAATCCCAGGGCTGGCGGCGGTTTGGATGGTATGTCTGGGACCAGGGACCCGGCCTCCCTGGCGACTGGAACGGCCGTTTGGCGCCCAGTTTCGAGTTCGTGTTCCACTTCAACCGCACGAGCCGCCGCCCGCACAAGATCGTGCCCTGTGTCTGGGCGGGGCATGTGAACAGCGAGAAGGGGGGCCTGCGGGCGAAGGACGGCACCGTGGGTGAATGGACCCATGCCGGCCAGGGCGTGCAGGACATGCGCATCCCGGACAACGTCATCCGCGTAACGAGACACAAGGCGCGTGGGATCGAGACGGCGCACCCGGCGGTGTTCCCTGTCGCTCTGCCCGCCTTCGTGATGAATGCATACTCCAACGACGGCGATGTGATCTACGAGCCGTTCTCCGGCTCTGGCAGCACCATCATTGCCGGTCAGCAGACCGGGCGGCAAGTGCGCGCGATCGAACTCGCCCCGGCCTATGTCGACGTGACGCTGCGGCGGTTCCGGTTGCTGTATCCGGATGTGCCGGTGACGCTGGAAGGCGATGGCCGAAGCTACGAGGCGGTCGTCGCGGAGCGGCAGCAGGAGATCGCATCATGCTGACGGTGGAAACCTGGCCGGTCGATCGCCTGATCCCCTACGCGCGCAACCCTCGCAAGAACGACACGGCGGTCGAGCAGATGTGCGGCGCGATCCGGGAGTTCGGCTTCCGCATCCCGATCGTCGCCAAATCCGACGGCACCGTCGTCGACGGCCATCTGCGCCTCAAGGCAGCCCAGCGGCTGGGACTGGTGGACGTGCCGGTGGCGCTGGCCGACGACCTCTCCGAAGCCCAGATCAAGGCCTTCCGCCTGCTGGCCAACCGCTCCGCCAACTGGGCGGCGTGGGACGATGACCTGCTCGCCCTCGAGTTCCAGGACCTGCGCGATCTGGGCTTCGACCTCGGTCTGACCGGGTTTGACGCGGGCGAGATTACCGGGTTCCTGGTCGATCCCGTCGTTGGTCTGACCGATCCCGACGATGTGCCGGCGGTGCCCGAGCATCCCGTCAGCCGATTGGGCAATGTCTGGGTCCTGGGGTCCCATCGCCTGATCTGTGGCGACTGCACCGATCCCGCGACTGTTGAACGAGTGCTGGCCGGCGTCACGCCACATCTGATGGTGACCGATCCCCCGTACGGCGTCGCCTACGACCCGACCTGGCGCAATCGCGCCGGCGTCTCCGCCAGTGCCCGCACCGGCGCCGTGCTGAATGACCATCGTGCTGATTGGCGCGAGGCCTGGTCGCTGTTCCCCGGCGACGTCGCTTATGTCTGGCATGGTGCCCTGCACGCCGCCACGGTCGCCGACAGCCTCACCGCCTGCGGCTTCGCCATCCGCGCGCAGATCGTCTGGGCAAAGGAGCGCCTGGTCATGAGCCGCGGGCATTATCATTGGCAACATGAACCCGCGTGGTATGCCGTCCGCGGCACCGCCCATTGGACCGGGGATCGCAAGCAGACGACCCTCTGGTCCATCCCCAGCCGCGACCAGGACGCCAACACCATCCACGGTACGCAGAAGCCCGTGGAATGCATGCGCCGGCCGATGCTGAACAACTCCAGCCCGGGCCAAGCCGTCTACGAGCCGTTCAGCGGCTCCGGCACGACGATCATCGCCGCCGAGACCACCGGCCGCGTCTGCCGCGCAATCGAGATCAGCCCCGCCTATGTCGATGTCGCGGTCACCCGCTGGCAGGCGTTCACCGGCAGGGAAGCGCTGCTGGACGGCACCGGCCGGAGCTTTGCCGCGATTGCAGGGGAACGGGCAGCGAATACCGAGCAGGAGACCGCATCGGTGGATCAGACCGCAATTGTTCCCCGCTGCCAGCAGGAGACGCCCCATGGCCGGACGGCCTGAGTTCACCCCCACCGACGCCCAGCGCGCCCAGGTGAAAGCCATGGCCGCCTATGGCGTGCCCCAGGACGACATCGCCAAAGTCATCGGTTGCTCGGCGCCGACCCTGCGCAAGCACTTCTGGCAGGAACTCGACACCGCCGCGATCGAGGCGAACGCGAAGGTCGCGCAGTCGCTGTTCCGCAAGGCGGTCGAGGGCACCGGCAAGGAGGCCGTCACTGCCTGCATCTTCTGGCTGAAGTGTCGTGCCGGCTGGCGGGATGTTGCTCTCGAGCCTGGGAAGAAGGAGCAACTGGAAACCATCGCCCGCACCGCCGAACGCGGCACCGACTGGGATCAGCTGCTGAACTGAAATGACATGGTCCACCGCCTGCCCCGACTGGGGGGAACGCCTCCAGGCTGGCCGCTCCCTGATCCCCGACCTGCCCCTGGATGGCGCCGCCGCCGCCCGCGCGGTGGCGATATTCAATCGGCTACGCCTGCCCGACGTGCCCAACCGCCCTGCCCTGGCTGACGCCGCCGGAGCCTGGCAGCGCGATCTCGTCGGCGCCCTGTTCGGCTCCTACGATGCCGCGTCGGACATCCGTGCCATCCGCGAATTTTTCTGCTTGGTGCCGAAGAAGTCGTCCAAGACCACCACCGGCGCGGCCATCATGATCACGGCGCTGCTGATGAACCGCCGCCCGCGTGCTGAGTTCTTGCTCGTCGCCCCCACCCAGGAGGTGGCCGACCTCGCCTTCCGGCAGGCCGCGGGGATGGTGGAGGCTGATCCGGTGCTGGCCGCCAAGTTCCACGTTGTCGAGCACATCAAGCGCATCTCCTATCGCCCGACCAAGGCGTTCCTGAAAGTGAAATCGTTTGATCCGAAAGTGGTGACCGGATCGAAGCCCTCCGGCGTGCTGCTGGATGAACTGCACGTGATCGCCGAAGCGCACGATGCCGACCGGGTGATCGGCCAGCTGCGCGGCGGGTTGCTGCCGAATCCCGAGGGCTTCCTCCTCACCATCACCACGCAGTCCGAACGCCCGCCGTCGGGCGTGTTCCGGACGGAGTTGCTGAAGGCCCGCAAGGTGCGGGATGGGGCCGCCACGCTGCCGATCCTGCCGATGCTGTATGAGTTCCCTGATGGCGTCGATTGGAAAGACCCCGCCAACTGGTGGATGGTGCTGCCGAACAACGGGCTGAGCGTCTCGGTGGACCGGCTGCTGCCGGACTACGAGGCGGCGGTGGAGAGCGGCGATGCCGAACTCGCGCGCTGGGCCAGCCAGCATCTGAATGTGGAGATCGGCCTTGCCCTGAAGTCTGATCGCTGGCGCGGTGCGGATCACTGGCTTGGGGCGACGGACACGACGTTGACGCTGGAGAGCCTGCTGGAGCGGTCGGAGGTGGTGACGATCGGTATTGACGGCGGGGGATTGGATGACCTGCTGTCTGTCGCCATCCTTGGCCGGGAAACGGCGGAACGACGGTGGCTATCCTGGTCGAAGTCCTGGGTTCACGCCTCCGTGCTGGAGCGGCGCAAGTCCGAGGCAGCCCGCCTGCACGACTTCGAACACGACGGCGACCTGGTCATCGTCGAGGACATGGAGGACGCGTTCACGCAGGTGGCCGCGCTGTGCGCCGAGGTCGAGCAGTCGGGCCTGCTGGCACAGGTGGGCCTCGACCCGATGGGCGTGGGCGCGATCGTCGACGCGCTGGCCGAGGTTGGTATCGCCGGCAACGACCGCGTCGTCGGCGTACCCCAAGGTTGGACGCTGAACGGGGCGATCAAGACTACCGAGATCAAGCTCGCCTCCGGAGCACTGCTGCACGCACCGCAGCGGATCATGGACTGGGCGGTGGGGAACGCGAAGGCGGAACCGAAGGGCAACGCCATCACGATCACCAAGCAGGCAGCCGGGACCGGCAAGATCGACCCGGTGATGGCGCTGTTCGACGCCGTGGTGCTGATGTCGCGCAACCCGGAGGCGGAGGGGCGGTCGTTCTGGGAGGACGCCGCACAGGTCATCGCCTGAAGGGAGTTGGCGGCTTAACGGCGACGTCGCGCAACGGGGGCGTCGTGGTCGTGCCCCCCGTTGCCCATTCCGATCGATCAGGATGCGATCCGGTAGATGCTGTAGGAGCCCTTGGCGCCCTCCTTGTTCGGCCCGACCTGGCGGATACGGTCGAGGACATCGACCTGGGTGCCCTTCTTCTTCAGCCCGGCGAGGAAGCCGCGCACGGTGTGGCTCTGCCAGTTGGTGACCTCCATGATCTGGGCGATGGTCACGCCCTCGTCGCGGCGCAGCAGGGCCAGAACCGCCTGCTGCTTGGTCCCTTCGCGCGGGCCGCGTGGCGCGCCGGTGGCGTGATGGGGCTTGTCGGCCAGGGCCAGGCGGAGAGCGGCCATTGGCCCCTCCAGGGCGGCGATCATGTCGATCTCGCGATTGGTCTCGTCGGTCCAGGCAGCAAGGACCGCCTCCGCCGCCTCCCGCAGGGTAGCGCGTGCGGGCGCCGTGGGCGCGGCGTCGAGGGCATCGGCTACTGCGGCGGCTTCGCGTGCCACCGCGTCCTCCGCCGCGGTGTCGGGCAACGTGGGCGGGTTGGTCGGGGCGTCCGCCAGTCCGATCGCGGTGAGGCCGGCGGGCGTGGCGCGCAGCATCAGCGGCACCCCGTCCTCACCCGTCCTCCAAGCGTAAGCGCCGTCGGTGATCAGCGCCGGCACTTCCTCGACCAGTCCCCTGTTCAGGAGGGAGCGGACCACCTTCTGCCGGGCGGCCGCGGGAAGGGATGGAGGACGGACCAGATGGTCCTTACGGGTAGCGGCGTGTTCCAGCACGGCACGGGCGGTGTCGGAAAGCTTGATGGTTGTCTGGGTCATGATCGGGTCTCCTGGATAGGGAGGACGACCACCGCCCTCCTACGACCCGGAGCCCCGCCGGGTCGCACCCGGTCGGGGCCGTCGCGGGAGGCGGTCGTTCAGACTCCGAGGAACTCGGTGATCTCCTTCAGGCGTTCGGTGATGAAGCCGAGGCTCCCGGCGTCGCCCCAGGTCACGCGTTCGGGGTTGGTGCCGAAGTGGTCGTCGCTGGCGGCGGCGATCCGGGCCAGCAGGGCGTCGATCTCGGCTTTGCCCGCCATGAAGGCGGCCAGGGCGGCTTCGTTGGTCTTCGGGGTGGTGGTCATCTGGTCCTCCATCCGCGGAGGGTTTGTTCCCTCCGCGTGATGGACCATTCGCGCTGGGGTCGCCGGGAGCCAAGCAGGATTAGAGACCGGTGGCCGCAGCCGCTGGCCAATGCCGAGTTCACCACCTTGCGCCTGCGCCTGATCAAGATCGCAGCGCGTGTCATGGAAACCGCCAGCCGGGTGCGGGTCGCCTTCGCCGCGGCCCATCCCGAGGCGAACCTGTTTCGCGTCCTTCTCGTCGGGCGACAGGTAGCTGAGGTTGGGAAGATC
>DIUL01000126.1 GCA_002422345.1 Acetobacteraceae bacterium UBA6159 | reverse complement strand
CTGCGAGATAGGCGAGGATGGCAGCGCCGGCGGTAGCTACTCCCGCCTTCACAGGCGTCGGGAGGGCGAGCCAGATCGGCCACCAGAGCTGATACGTCGCGGCAAGGGCAGCGAGCGCGGCCAACGCCCATGCCCACCACGGGGTATGATCGAGCACGACACCGAGAAGCCACGTCATGACGCGGCTCGCTGACGACGCACGAAATAGACCGCTCCGACAATCACAGCCACGAGCACCACCGCAGCGAGCGCCCATTGCAGAGGCCCAGGATCGGACGCGGCATTGATGAGCGAGGTGCCGATGGCCAGCCCGCCGGCCAATCCTTCCGGGGTCTTGGCGATCGAGGACAGGGAGCGGTCTGCCCCGTTTCCCTTGGCGGGTTCCACGGGAGGGGTCTCCGCTGGAATGTGGTCACCCTTGGCACCCTGCCGCGCCATGGCCGCAGCTACGCGGCGCACGCTATCGACGCGGGCTTTCCAGCCCCGCCCGAACGTGCCCCAGGTCGAAAGTTTCTGGAGCATCGCGAGCCGCTGATCGCACATGCTCTGGACGATTGCCGCCTTGTCCGGCGCGGCAAGCGCAGCCTGCACCGTGACTTCACCAATGATGCCGTCTGCCTTGACGCCTACGGCACGCTGAAGCCACTTGGCGGACTGCCCCACCCCGGAATTGACGGACTGATCGAACACGGCATAATCGACGCCCGGCGGAAGATCGGAGCACCGGGACGGGTTCCAATAGTCGCGCCGATAGATCTCGTCTCGCTCCACCTCCCACGCCGCAGTGCCGCGCATGCTGGCCTTGAGCGCCCGCGTGGCGAGGCCCTTGGATTTGCGATATCCGTCATAGACCCGCTGGATGATGCCTTCCAGCGTCACCCCGCCGGGATCTGCGGGGTGGTTGGAATAGCCCCCCTCGTGAACCAATACGGCCTTGAGCGCGGGCGCGAAATTCTCAGCAGACATGCTGCCTCCATAAAAAAAGCCGCCCGGAGGCGGCGGATGTTGTGGGGCTGGTGGGGAGTGGGGGGGGTTAGCTGTTGGTCGCGTAACAGGCCGCCCAGTCGGTATCCAAGACGTGCGCCGATCCGGTCGTAAGGCGGGACCACCCCAGCAGAACCTTGCCCCCGGAGATGGAAGGGGCCTTGTTCCAGACGAAATCGCCGACCGTGTAGCTACCGCTCGTTGGCTTAGCGCTCGCATCGGTCTGCGTGACGCCGGATGAGCCGTTTACCTTCACGCCGGAGGAAAAGTAAGGGGTTCCAGCGTTGGCAGGTTTGGTCAAAAATGCAGCGCCGCTGTTGCCCGCAAATTCAAGCGCGTAGCCACCGCTCATCGTCACGGTGCCGGCGGCGCCAGCACCGTTTATGAGCCTAAGCAGCGCCCCATACCCGCCGCCTTCGGCCTTGATCTGCAATTCAGGAGCGACCCCGCTGCCGAGTATTTTCGGGATGTCGCCGACTTCGTCGTAGCGATACGAGAGTGCGCCGCTTGGCGCGCCGGGTCCGACATGCAGGCTGGACAGTATCGCCGGCGCGGGGTTCTTAAGACCGATCGGCGTGCCCTGCAATCCCGCCGCGAAGGCATTTTTATATGACTGATCGGATGCGTTGATCTTCGTCCAAACCGTGTGATATTTGAGACTGGCATTAAACGTCTCGAAAAAGACTGTCGAGCCGATGACCGCCGCCATATTGGGCTCGTAGATCGTCACGCGCGAAACGATGGTGCCATCTGCCAGCAAGAGCACGCCGTGGGCAAAGGGGGGCTCAAGGAAGATGCGATAGGTGTAAACCGTGTCAGCTGCCAGCGAGAATGCGCCCTTCTGATCGCCCCACGTCACAGCCTGCGCCGTCAAGCCGTCCTTCCAATATGTCCAATTGAAAGCCGTCGGCGACATGTAGAAGTGGAACATGTCATCGGAAAAATCAATCTCAAAGCACGCGATAACGGGCGCCGTCGCCACGCCGCTGAAGGAGAAGGTGCATCCGATCTCCCACGGCACCGCAGTGCCGTCGATCACCGCATAGCCAGGAGCCGGGGTGTCGGCCGACTGGGAGAGGTTGCCACCTCCCGCCGTCACGATCGCGCTTGCGGCGCCGGTCGATGACCACACCTGACCGGTCGTCGCTACTCGTCCGCTCAGAGCAGCAACGGTGCCGGCGAAGTTGTCATAAATGCTATATGCCTCGCCATCCACCAGGGGAAGGATTCGCGCAAGGTCGGCCATGTCATGAAATCCTAATTAAGGTGACGACAGGGGCGCTACGGTACGTGACCCGCGCTCCTTGATAGGTCACGAAGTCCCACGCGAAGCCGTTCGGCGCCGGGTATGGCGCGTAAGCTGATGCCCCTTTGCGGGGGGGCCGCAGCCCAAGCCCGATGCCGATGCCAACGCCACCCATCACGCCACCGCCTTGACTGCGACTTTCCCGCCCTGCGAGATGGCGAAGTACTCGGTCTGGCCTGCGCCAACATACTGCCGCGCGCCGGACGCAGCTGTGGGGGTGGTCAGGGTCGGGTCGGGCGTGGTGCCCGTCGCCAGATAGCACGCCGTGTCATCGGTCGTGACCCGCAGCAGGACGCCGCCCGCAGAGGCAATGGCCGCTGTCACCACTGCCGTTGATGTCGCCGTGGTGCCGGAGATTGCCAGCACCTCCGAGACTTGGCACGGCCCAGCAATGGTGCCGCGCTGCATGTCAATGAGGGTGCAGATTTCGATATAGGCGTTTGCCATGATGCTTGCCCCTTAGGTGATTTCGTTGATTTCGATGGAGGTGTATTCCTCCGCCGCGCCGGTAAGCGTGAGGGACGTGGCGTCGGTGACGATCGTCACATAAAACTGGTCGCCAACCTTCAGAGTGGCGACGCCGTCAGCCGAGACATACGCCTCCCGGGAGGAAGCCGAAGAGTTGAATTCGTCTCCGACCGATACCCAGACCCCGCCCGCATAGACGCGCAGCCTGAAATATTTCCCAGCCTCCAGAGATGCGGTGCGGGCTTTTGCGCTGAACCTGATGCGGCACGGCCGTTTCGCGGTGAAGATCCCGGTGGCTGCATTGAATTCGGCGTTCGAATCCTCCACCTCGGTCCCGAAGACCAGTGTGGAACCGGTGGTGACGGTCCCGCTTGAGGCGCGATATGCCCGGACATAGCTCGGTTTGGAGAGCGTGATCCGCGTCCCAGACTCTGCGGCGGTCGCAACGGTGGCAAGCGTCGTGAATGAGGTTCCGACCACGTCGGCCCCGATGACATTGTAATCCGTGCCGTTCGCGAAGTTGAATACCGTGTTGAGGGACGAACCTGTGCGGATGGTGGGCTCGTGCCACGTGATCCGGCGCGGCTGGTACGTCGCGCTGACACCATCCGTGGTGATGAAGTGCTTCTCGATAGAGGTTGGCCCGGTCAGCGTGATTTCGCCGATCTGTTCAGCGATGCCGCCCCAGATGTGAATGTCAGCCGGACCAACAGCCCCCGTATTGGTGCCGGCAACCACATAGACCGAGCCCCCTGTCCTACTGACAAAGCACGGGGCAATCTGCATGTTTGAAATATCGTGAACGATCTTGAACGCTGTCACGAGAATATTATTCAGTGTTCCGCGACCGATATTGACGTTTGAACGGTGAACGTCAATACCTTCCGCGACATTGTCAATATAGAAGCCATCCTCGATATTCACAAACCCGCCGGTTGCATTCGCCCCACCTGTTACGGTAATGCCATCCGTCTGGTAATTGTAGTTTGTGATTGACTCTTGGCCCTGCTCAATATCGTAAACAACAAGGCGTAGGTTGAACGAGCTGTATACATTGCCGATGCGGTTATCATCGACCATGACACCGGACATTTGCAGAGACCCCAATGTGGTGTCATTGCTGTAAACGTCATAGGCGGTGATATCGAACAAGCCTTGGCCGGTGCAGCTGTCGATCTGGACCAACCCCTTCCGCACGGTCTGAAACCCGTGGGCAGAAAGCCGGACGTTCCCACCGGTGCAGCCGCGAAAAACCGCAGCAACACAGGTGCGCAGCGACCCGCTGGCCTGCATGACGATATCGATGCCACGACACACCGGGTTTTCGACGGCCAAGAAATTGAGGCCGATCGCGTTCGTGGTGTTGCCGCCGACCTCTTCAAACGTCCACAGGGTGTTGGCGTCGAACTGGCCAGACCCCGTCATCATCTGGAGAACGGATTCCCCGTCCGAGATCAGGCCGCGCCCTGGTGCCACGTCGATCCGGGACGAAATCTGGTAGACGGCCCGCTGGCCCTTGTCCCGCAGATAGCATACGCCTGCAAAGGCAATGGCGTTTTCAATGGCCGCCGTGACCGTGGCCGGTGTCGCGCTGGCGATGCCACCGAGATATTCCGGATAGACCATATCCTCGTTCAGTTCGAACCAGAGCCCGTTGGCGCTCTGGAATTTCGCCGCATGGGAGGGCTCGGAAGCGACCTTGCGATACGAAAACGACCCGCCGGCATCGCCCGCCGCCGCGTAGCCGAAGACCTGCACCGTTCCCGTCGCGGTTGCGATGGTGGCCGCAGTGGCTGCCGCGACCGTAGCAAACCGCTCAAACCCCGGCGCCGCGACATATCCGAGCGGATATTTCGCATGTTCGCCGGCTGCGGTGACAATCGGCAGATACCACGTGCCCGCCGGCGCATCGTTGGTGGACAGCTCGGACAGGTCCAGAGCGATCGTGCGCACGCCGCCGGTGCTGGTCACGTCGATCCCCAAGCCCTGGTCAATGCGGACCGGGATTTTAGGCAGAATTTGAACGTCGTAACGCTGTGCCATGGGTCGCCTCTAGATGTTGACGATGCCGTCCAGCACGGTCACGGTGCCGATGAGGATCTGTGAGATTTGGCCGTCGCGCTCGAAGGTCGCGCCCACCTCGTATTGGTGCTGGCACAGGCCCTGCATCTCGGAGCGGGGAAACGTGATCTGGAAGGCGATGCCGTCGATGATCGCGACGTGGTCATCACCGCTTTCGGCCGTCAGGGATTCACGCCAATACCGGCAGTCCCGAACCCGCAGCTTCAGAACGTCGTGTTCCGTCAACGCCACGGGCGTGCCGGTCTCGCTGTCGATGAGGCGAAACTGAAATTGCCAGTCCTGGCGATTGGTCGTCGGCTCAAGAGCGCGCTGGATCATGCCGACCTCACAGCTTGATGATGATGGTCAGCCCCATTGTGGGCTGCACGTTGGAATGGCTTTGGCCGCCGCCGACAGAACTTGTCGTGTAATCATGGACATGCTCAGTTTCGGCGCTCGTAGAAGTGTCAACTCCCGAAACACCGGAGACCACGCCACCCCCGCTGAGAGCTGCGGTTAGCCCACTTTCTGAGAAGGGCATATCGTGGTCGTGGGATGTCGGGTCGGTGGTTCCACTGTGCGTGTGGGCTGGGATTTGATCAGACGTGAGGGTGACGGTCTCTTCCCCCCTTGATTCACCGAGAGTGGTGAATCCTGTCATCCGCCCCGCTGCGGAGGCCGCGCCCATCTGGTCAAGGCCCGCCAGAACACGCCCCCGACTGTCTGGGGTGGTGATGGTCTTATTTGCGGTCCAATCCGCAGCAGCGGACGTGCCACGCCCGCCGGACACCGTGAGAGAGGGTGTCGGCCAAAGGTGCAGGAACAGCGCCTCGGCGTTCTCGTTGGCATAGGCCGCGCCAGATGCGGTAGATCCGAGAGTGCGACCATTGCAAAGCAGCCAGCCGGTGGGTGCGCTGGAGCCCCAATAGAGTTGTA
>DIUL01000143.1 GCA_002422345.1 Acetobacteraceae bacterium UBA6159 | reverse complement strand
TCGCCGTCAACCGGACAGTAGTGTCCGCGGATATTGATGGATTCCCAGCATCACCGTTTCCCTGCCCCTGATATACGGGATTTGTGCTGACGAGCGTAGTTGCTCCCGTATCAAGGTCACGCACGAATATGTCGATTTTCCCATTTGTATCGTTTTCGACAAGGTCGCTCGCGCTGCTTGCGAACACAACCTTCCTACCGTCGACCGACAGTGCGGGAGCAAAGCTCACCCCATTGCCGGTGGCAGTGCCGGCCATGCTTGCACTCGCCAGCATCAACTGGCCTGTTGCAAGATCCTTTACGAACACGTCCAGAGCGGCGTTACCATCACCTGAAGCGAAATTCGTGGCAAAGCTGGAGAACGCTACCCGGCCGCCATCGGGAGAGATAAACGCTTCGCCGCTATCTCCATTGCCATGCCCCTGCCAAGTGGTATCCTGGAAACTCGGATCGGTACTGACGATAGCGAGGCTGCCGCTCGCCATGTCCTTGACAAAAACGTCAGCGCGAATGCCGTTCCAATCGTCGGACGTGAGATTGGTGGCGTTGCTTCTGAATGCAATCCGCGTTCCGTCCCCGGACATGGACGGCCGTACGCTGTTGGAGTTCCCTGGCTGACCGGTGGCCGGGTTGTTACTGACCTGCGATAGCGCACCTGTCACCATGTCCTTGACGAAAATGTCGCTGAAGCCCTCGGTGGCAGCGCCTGGCACCAAGGCATCCGATCGACTTGCGAACGCAAGCTTTGTTCCGGCGGCGGACATGCCGAAGACGAAATCGACAGGCGCCGTTCCTTGCCCCTGGTGGAATGGGTTCGTACTGACCAGCGTCACCCCTCCCGTAGTCAAATCCCTCAAAAGGAGATCGGCGACTGCGCCATTTGCGTCGTTATCTACTAGGTTCGATGCGAAGCTTAGAAATGCAACCTTTGTGCCGTCCGCCGAGATGACGGGCGTTCCGCTATTGCCGTTGCCCTGCCCCTGATAGAGCGGATTGGTGCTCGCCAGCACAACATCGGTCACCGCGCTTACCGAGGTTTGTGCAACCTGGACGGAATAGCTGGAGGTGGCCGAAGCTGCTTCTCCATCTGTCACGGAAATTCCAACGGAATAGCTCCCGGCCGCAAGAATTTGCGCGGCACTCCCGGAGTAGAGTCCCGGTGTGGTTGAGTTCAGCACCTGAGCGGTGGAGGTGCCATCGCTCCACGAGACCGCACCTGCCATCGTCGGTCCATCGGGATCTTGGGCCTGAAGTGACAGGGTCAGCTTCGTGCCCCCGGGAGCGCTCTCGAACGCGACGCCAACATCGAGCAACGTCGGTGCGTCATTGACGCCTGTGACGGTCACTGTGATCGAACTCGGCGCCGAATACGCGGTACCGTCGAATGCTCTGTAGCCAACCACGACCGTGGTGGACTGGCCACGTCCCAGATAAGCATATTGCGTCCCTGGGTCGAAGCTCCACGCGGTTCTGGCGGCGTTCAGGGTGACCCCGACGGGGACCTCGCCGAGCAACTCAAAGGTCAAGCCGTCGTCCTCGGGATCGCTGGCCGCAAAGGCCGCCAAGATGACGGGATCTCTCTCGCCTGTGGTGGCTCCCACATTCCACGATGTCGGTGCATCATTGGAACCGGTAACGGTGACCGTCAGGGTGCCCGAGGCAGCAAGGTGCTCCTCGTCCTCAGAGGCGAGATAGGTGAACGTCTCGGTCAACGTCTCACCAGCCCTTAGTCCGTTCACCAACGAGTTGGTGTTGTCAAGAATATAGACATAGCCTCCGTCGGCTGACCACGTCAGCGCCCCATAGAGACCGACGCCGCCGACGCCGCCCCCGATGACGGACGTCAGTTCCAACCCATCGCCATCCGGGTCGACATCATTGGTCAGGAGGTTGCCCGTAACTGTCGGCGACGACTCACTGCCTATACCAGTTTCGGTAACTGCGGCTGCATCGGCGAGAACATTCGGACCCAGGTTTACAGCGATATAAAAGGTTGCATCCGCAAACCGCAGCCGCTCGGCGGCGACAATACGGTCTATACCATCCCAGGTGTTTGTCTTGTTCCTGTGTTTGACCTGCCAGTAGCCATTCAGCTGCGAAATATCGTAGTCCGCGATATTTCCAGAAAAAACGACCTCGTCCATCCCCTCCCCGCCATCAACGGCGTCGATGCCGTCCCCGCCGATGATGATGTCATTGCCGGCGCCTGCGTCGACAACATCAACACCACTACCCCCGTAGACAACGTCGTCTCCATCTCCGGCAAAGATGCGGTCGTTTCCACCAAGGCCGTAGATGAGGTCGGCACCTTCCGTCCCAACAAGTGTTTCGCTGCCGTCGGTGCCCACAATCGTCGTTTCCGTCACGGTCCTGTTCCCCCAAAAGCGAGTGCTGCTTCGTCGCTCTACCCCGCGATATTGCGCTGCATCCAACGCTGCGCGGGCACCTCGAGGCCACCTTATCCCCCACGCGGTTAGCTCCGCCGCCCTGTATGGGTCAGAACCACAGTTCGCTCCCCTGGAGTGGCGTCGTGAAAAGCTTAACGAAAGAGGAGTCGCACCGCCTCACCCGTTTGGGTGAGGCGAGCCCGGAAAATTCATCAACTCCAGTCCCAGTGCCGTCCGCCTGACGGCGGAGCAACCGGGAGTTGTTGCTTCTCAGGTCGCTGGTTGCCTGCCTTTGCGGTCCGGCGGATAGGTTCCGGTAGCTGGCAGGCGTTGGGGGTTGATGGTGGTAGGACGAGGGGGCAATGCACCCGGCCGCTCACCGGTTAAGGCGCGGCATGCGCGTCAGCAGGAGCGTGAAGATCGCATGATTCGGTGTCGCCTTCGGCAGGTACAAGCGAATTTGCGTCGTCATCACCTCGATGCGCACTGTAAGCTTGATCAGACACAGCGTATCGAACTGCGCAACCCGCCGGCGCAAGCGGCGCGGCGTCAACGTGCGCAGGCCCGACATCGGCCAATAGGAACAGGCGCATCTGGTCGGCCACTGCGCGGCTGCATGACGTGCGACCCGGCTGCCGGATGTGTCTTCCAGGCCTTGATGTGGTTTTCGGCCTGACCCCGCGCATAGTAGTTCTCCTGGAATATCGTCTGGCCCGACAGGGTGGCGAGGCCGGTGACAATAAAGCGTGTGTCGGTCCCCCGCAGCCCGGCCCTCCACGCGGGCGATGATGCGCTCAACGCGGTCCCAGCTTGCGGCGGCATCGTAGAAGTCCTTGAAGTGGCGCTGCTCCCGGCCATCCGCATCGACGTCGGCACGCGCCGCGGTGCTCCTCCAGCTTTGGGATATGCTTGCGCAACCTCCTGGTGGGGGCCATGTGTAGTCGAGCCGTTGGGCGCAGTAGAAGCGCAGTACCTCGGGGGTCCAATAATAGCTGTCGGCACGCAGTGTGATCTCCACCCGCGGACAGTTGCCACCGATCGCCGTGATCAGAAGCCTGAGGCAGCGAACGATTTGTCGGTCGCTCGGCCGGTTGACCGGGCGCAGCACGGCGGCGATCATGCAGCCTGACTGATTGAACACCACGACCGGTTGGAAGCCGTACTCAACATAATGCGCGTCGAACAGACGTAACTGCTGGCCGCCATGTACTACTTGGAAGGTGTCGTCGATGGCAAGCGTGGTGCGGTGCGGTACCTGATGGAAGCTCTGGCAATAGCGATCGACCATGGCATGCCCCATGCGCAGTAGGGCAGGGGCATCCGGCAGGTTCTCCAGGCGCGAGATGGTGGGCTGCGAGTACAGGCCGGCATCATCGGGCAGAAGGCCCTTCGCCAGCTTGAACATGGGGGCGCCGCGCAGGCTGTCGGCGTCGTTGTCGCCTTCGTAGCCGGCCGCGATCATCAGCATGCGGGTGCTGATGATCGCGTCCAGTGCGTGGCGCACCCGCCTCGGCGCACGCGGGTCGCTGGTGCAGGCTGCCAGCCGCGACGCGATGCCAAGTCGCTGCTCGACCTCGCGCAAGGCAAGAAGCCCGTCGTCCGATGACATGCTCGCACCGTCGAAACGCGCCACGATTGGCGAGCCGCAGACCGGTGACAGACCAGGCAGCACGGGGGGAGTCTCAACTTTGACGGGCATGATCTTCCGGGATTCGATGGGATTGACTTCAACATACGAATCCTACATCAGATCAGCGGTCTGTACCATGCCCGTCAGCCATGGTGAGTGTTCCGGGCTAGGGAGAATAGTGTGTGATTCCGCCTATCATGCCCCGCTGTGATCCGTTTTGGTCGCCATGAGCTGTACAAGAGGGTCGGAAAGAACGTAACGGAGGAGGTCGGTCTGTCGAGTCTTGCCGGTCTTGCTGAAGATTTGCTTCAGATAAGTCTTGACCGTGTTGACGCTCAGGCCGGCCATGGCGGCATAACTTTGCAGCTCCGCACCACTGAGAAGCGCCGCGAGCAGTCGACTCTCCGCCGGAGTGAGACCGTAAAGAGCAGAAAGGGTCTTGGCATCAAAGATCATGCTGTCAGCGGCCTGCGCATGGACGAACAGCATTGCTGCGGGTTCGCCGAGACCACGGACACCGACCCCGCTCAGATTCCGGAGAGGACTGACAAGCACGGAGAAGCGACTACCATCCAGGTGCGGCAGTTGCAGGTTGGTGCTGGACGCGCCGCTCAGGGCCGCTGCACGACGGACGCTGGCCTGAACGTCCCCAGTAGCGGCCGGGGTTAGCGCCACCAGCTTGCCGGAGCGGACAGACAGGCCGTCAGTTGTGCGCAGCATCTGCTCGGCAGCCATGTTCGCGAAAATCAATCGCGAGGTCTCGTCCACTACGATCACACCGAGCGAGAGACGCCCCAATGCGTCCATCGCGCTGTCGCGCTGGAAACGCGCTCCAGCAAGTGCGCGGTGGGTCTGCAATGCCCGTCGCACATGCGGAGCCAATCGCGCAAAGAAGTGAAGTTCGTCTTCGGTGATCGGTCCTCGATGCGCATAGCGGTTGATCCCGAAATTTGTCACGACCCTGTCGCTGCGGTCCAGTATCACACCAAGGGTTGCATACATGCCTTGTGGCTTGAACCATTCATTGTAGAATTCACTCGTCTCATAAGTTTCGCGTGTGCAAAGTGCCTCCTGCGTCGTCGTGACGCCCACAGGCAAGCGGGAGAATGCTTCCAACCAAGGACTGCGCGCGCCATAATGATCTCGGTAGGACCTCAGCCAGCTTTCCTCGAAACCATGGTGTTCGGAAATGAGTGAACTCCCCTGACGAACATCCTGGGAGAAAAGCACTATCTTGGCGTCGTAAATGTCGCCGAAGGCCTTGAGAACATTGCTCCAGTGGCCAGGCTCGAGTGCAGCCTCGTAGACTTGGTCGAGCAATTTCAGAAAAGCCGCATCATCGAGTCGCCGCATTTGGTTCCCCCTTTTGCTATTCTAGGCTTCCTTTCGGGCAATCATTGCTCCACGAGACGCAGTATGCAACCAGATATACTTGCCGACAGAGAGCATACCTGCCTGGAGGCTCATGAGCCCCCTCATTCTCCCTGGTAGCCCATGCCCTCCGTAAGGCGAACGCGTCATCCTCAAGCGGACGGGACCCATCGCCGAGGCCGACCGAACAAGCGCTCGGATAGCCACCGTCCGCGGCTTTCTCGGCGGGATATACGGCCCCGACCCGCACGCCAAACGTATCAACGCCCTGGCGGATTCCGCGCTTGGGGTGATGACCAGCGCCTCGCTCGCTGTGGTGCTGATCGGTTAGTGCCCTACAGTCACTTGCGAAAATCCCGCAGTTGCCGCGTGACTTCATCGATGCCGGCATCACGGTTTTGGTCGATGAAGTTGAACACCCAGCGAACGATGGCCCAGCCCGGGAGACCGCAGGCGAAGATCAACCCGCTCATGGCGCAGAGACCGATGGGAGAGCTCACCCAGTGCTGAAGCCCGAAATGCTCGATCACGGCGGCGCCGCCATCGGCTCTGGCGACAGCGATGTTGATTGGCGCAACGGCCTGTTCACATATAGTGATCGTGGGGGCGCTATTCCTGAGGCTGTACAAGCCACGCCGATGTTTGGGGGGTGATGAGGACGCCGATCCGCTCAATCGGGCCATCGATGATCGCTTGCTTGGGTCTGGAACAGGATGATTCGACCGCCGACCACTTACGCAATGAAACTACCCCCAATCCCGCTTGGCTCCCGCGCACCCCAGCGCGAATGGTCCATCACGCGGAGAGAACAAACCCCCCGCGGATGGAGGACCAGATGACCACCACCCCGAAGACCAACGAAGCCGCCCTGGCTGCCTTCATGGCGGGCAAAGCCGAGATCGACGCCCTCCTGGCCCGGATTGCCGCCGCCAGCGACGACCATTTCGGCACCAACCCCGAACGCGTGACCTGGGGCGACGCCGGGAGCCTCGGCTTCGTCACCGAGCGCCTGAAGGAGATCACCGAGTTCCTCGGGGTCTGAACAACCTCCGCCCGCGACGGCCCCGACCGGGTGCGGCCCGGCGGGGCTCCAGGTCGTAGGAGGGCGGCGGTCGCCCTCCCTACGCAGGAGACGCGATCATGACGCAGACCCCGATCAAGCTTTCCGATACCGCCCGCGCCGTGCTGGAGCACGCAGCGACCCGTGAGGACCATCTGGTCCGTCCTCCAGGCCTTCCGGCTGCCGCCCGGCAGAAGGTGGTCCGGTCCCTGCTGAACAGGGGACTGGTCGAGGAAGTGCCGGCGCTGATCACCGACGGCGCTTACGCCTGGCGCACTGGTGAGGACGGGGCGGTCCTGATGCTGCGCGCAACGTCGGAGGGTCTCGCCGCGATCGGACTGTCGGACGCCCCGACCGACGCGCCGACGTTGCCCGACACGGCCACGGAGGACGCGGTGGCAGGCGAAGCCGCGGCGGTGGCCGACGCCCTCGAAGCCGCGTCCGCACCACCCGCACGCGTGACCCTGCGGCAGGCGGCGGAGGCGGTGCTCGCCGCCTGGACTGACGAGACCAACCGGGAGACGGACATGCTCGCCGCCCTGGAGGGACCAATGGCAGCCCTTCGTATCGCCCTGCCCGGCAAGCCCCGTCACGCCACCGGCGCGCCGCGCGGCCCGCGCGAGGGGACCAAGCAGCAGACGGTTCTGGCCCTCCTCCACCGCGACGAGGGTGCGACCATCGCCCAGATCATGGAGGCCACTGCCTGGCAGAGTCACACCGTCAGGGGATTCCTCGCCGGGTTGAAGAAGAAGGGCACCCAGGTCGATGTGCTCGACCGCGTCCGTCAGGTCGGGCCGAACAAGGAGGGGGCAAAAGGGTCCTACAGCATCTACCGCGTCACCGGCTGACGCCCCCGACTGACCCGATCACGCCGCCACCTGCCGCACGCGGGTGGCGGCGCCGTCGGCCGTGACTCCACCGCTGATGTCACGGTGCCTATCGCGAATCAGCAAGCTGAATGACCGGCGCCAAACGTGACATTCTCCTGAGGACCTGGCTGGACGGAGCAGAGGTTGGCCGTGGGCATGTTTCCCACGCATCACCACCCGTCGTCGTCACCCTGCGCATCCTGCCAGAACTCGAACCGGCGCTTGTGTTCCAGGAACAGCGGATGGCGCATGTCCCCCAGCACCATTGGGTCCCAGGCCTCCGCCGGCCGCTCCCCCGCATCGCCATACAGCGCGCTGACCATCGCCGGGTCCTCCCAGAACGACCGCCCCACTGCCTCCGGGTTCCGCGACATCAACACCACGGCGTCGAACAGCGCCAGCACGGGGTCGATCTCCAGGCGGGCCACCTCGGCATCCGGGCTGGGGTAGTCCGCACTGGTGCGCACGAGGTTACGGTCAATC
>DIUL01000099.1 GCA_002422345.1 Acetobacteraceae bacterium UBA6159 | reverse complement strand
ACACCACGCATCGGGACACGATCCCCATTCCGGTGTTATAATGGATTATTGTGTCTGATTTCATGACATTCATTCCCTTTCGGAGACCCAATTATACCATCATGGGGATTTCAGGAGAAAACATACCTTCCGGTGGTGCCCCGGCGCGCCACTACACCCGAGGCCACCCGTTCCCATGCAGCAATATCGGCGTTAATCTGATCCGACGAGAGAGGGCTAAGTTTTATGACGCCGAAAGCGAACAAGGGCGACGCGGAGACAACACCGGATTCCGTGCCGCAACTGACCGAGTTTTTGCCTCATCAGATCATGATCACCGCGCGCCGCATCTCCCGCGTGCTCGCGGATCGGTATGCGGAGGCATTCGAACTCTCGGTCTCCGAACTGTCCGTACTCAGCGCGGTCGGACGCAGCGGTCCGTTGTCCCCGACAGCGATCGCCGAGGAAACCTCGATGGACAAGGTCCGCGTAAGCCGAGCATCCGCCTCGCTTGTTGCACAGGGGATGCTGCGGCAAAGCCGGGATCCGAACGATGGCCGCGGCCGTCTGCTGCGTCTGACAAAACGTGGCACGGGCGTCCATAACGGGATCGTGCCCGTCGTCGAGGAAATCGAGACGACGCTGACCGATGGCCTCGGGAAAGGCGAACTTGCCACCCTGACCAAGGTGCTGGGCAAGCTGAATACCCGACTTGACACGATTGAATGACCAATCGTGAATCAATCGTTAAGAGACTGAACCGTCAGGATTAAAATGACGCAACGTATCTAAAATTAAACATCACCTCGTAGCGTCCGCCAGTGCGCCTCCACCAGGTCACGCGCGATCCGCGCGGTACCCAGGGACGCAACGGCGGCGGCGCCCGCGGCAATGCCCCAGGCCAGGGCATCCCGATCCGGCTCCCCCCGCGATAGCGACAGAACCATCGCCGCGAGGAACGCGTCGCCCGCGCCTACCGCGCTCAAGACCGGTCCCGCCACTGCTGGCATGTGGACCGCCCCATCCCCGGTCACGAGAAACGCCCCCTCCGGCCCCAGCGTCACCGCGATGCGGGACGCGGCGCCAGCGCGGACCAGGGCCATCGCCTCCCGCTCCTGCTCCACCCGCGTCTCCAGCTTCCTCCCCACAGCCTCCTCCAGTTCCCCCAGGCTCGGCTTCATCAGCGCGATGCCATGGCCGAGAGCGGCCTTGAGCGGCGGGCCTGACGTATCCAGGACGAAGCGCATCCCCCGGCGCGCGGCCAGGTCGCCGATCCGGGCGTAGATATCCGCCGGCACGCCCCGCGGCAGGCTACCGCTCGCGACGAGCCAGTCGCCCTCAATGGTTTCCAGCGTGGCGAGGACCGCCTGCCACTCGGCCTCCGACACCTCGGGGCCTTCCGGGACGAAGCGGTACTCGTGGCCGGTGGAATCCTCGTGGATATTGAGGCTGATGCGGGTCAGGCCGGCCATCGGCAAAGGCTGAAAGGGCACCTGAGCTTCCCGCAGCATGTCCTGGATCAGGCCGCCGGTGACGCCGCCCACCAGGATCAGGGCCAGAGTCTCCCCGCCCAAGGCATGGATCACGCGGGAGACGTTGATGCCACCGCCGCCGGGGTCCAGCCGCTCATTCTTCGTGCGGATCTTGCGGGTCGGCAGCACGGCGGGGGCGATGGAAGCGAGATCGACCGCGGGGTTCAGCGTCAGCGTCACGATGCGGTTCGTCATGAACCTTGACCTGTCAGGTTGGCCACGCCGCCGGATGCGTCCCAAGGGGCTCGCACGGCCGGTCCCAGCGCGGCGGGGTTTCCGCCATCCGGGCCGAATGCCGGACCGCGCGCAGCCGTCCGAAGCCGGAGTCCGACTCCTCCATCAGGTCGTCCGTGTCCCCCATGGGCGGCGCCGCCAGCCCGTTCGGCACCCGGCCGATGTCGCGCAGCCAGCGCCCTGTACGGACCAGGGAGACCTGGACATGCCAGCTTCCGCCCTCGGTCATGCGCCGGTGCAGCGCGGCCAGTGCCCCGAAGGCGAGCAGGTAGCCCGAGCCATGGTCCAGCGCCTGCGCCGGCAGCGGCTTGGGCGCGGTCTGGCCGGCGGCCTCGGCTTCCGCGTGATTGAAGCCGCTGGACGTCTGCACCAGGCTGTCGAAGCCGCGCTTGTCGGCCCAGGGACCGACATGGCCGTAGGCGGAGAGGGAGACGTAGACGATCCCCGGCCGGATGCGCGCGGCGTCCTGCGGGGAGAACCCCAGGCCGGCGATGGCGCCGGGCCGGTAGCCCTGGACGAAGATGTCGGCGTCGCGCAGCAGGGATTCCAGCGTCTCCCGCCCGCCCGGGTCTCGCAAATCGAGGTCGGCGGTCAGCTTGCCGCGCCCCGTGTCGGTGACCAGGCGCGGCAGATTCGGAACCTTGGGGCTGGCGATGGCCAGCACATCGGCCCCGTGCGCCGCGAGCGTCCGCCCGCAGACCGGGCCCGCGATCACGCGCGTCAGGTCGAGTACGCGCACGCCGGACAGGGGCCTCGGGCCAGGCGGCAGGCCGCGGGCCGGGGCGTCGCCGATCCTGGTGATCCGCACGACCGGCACCGTCGGCACGGCCTGGCCATGCGGGTGGGCGTCCCATTCGGCGAAGCTCCGCATGGCGGAGGCGACCAGGCCGGCTTTCGCGGCCGCGTCTTCAAGGTCGAAGGCGGTCCATTGCCGCAGCGCGTCGCCCACGGCCTGCTTGCTGTAGTCGCAGGCGAGCAGTTTCAGCATGCCGTCGCGGTGGTGGGGGAAGTTGGTGTGCAGCCGCACCCAGCGCCCGTCGCCGCACTGGTAGGCACCGGCGATCGCGTCCCACGGGTCCTCGGGCATGGTGCCGACGATGGAGACGCGGTGTTCGGACAGGAACTCGATCGCCGCGTGGCGCATGTCGACNNGCGGCGGTGCCGACGGCGAAGGAGGAAGGAAGGACCGGGTCGCGCCCGGTGAGGAACACGTCATCCAGCGCATCGGCCGGGAGGCGGGCTTCGGTCCAGAGACCGGCGAGAAGCGGTCGGGGGTTCATGGCCCTCTGGGTATCAGGATTTGCACCGGCGCGGAAGCGGAGGCCGGGGGCCAGGGCAATCGCACCGGATGCCGGCGGACCGAAGCGTTCTTCTCCGTCCTGGCCGGGCTCGACCCGGCCATCGCCAGGGACTCGGTTGATGGTATTTTTGTTTGATTGCAGACAACTGCGTGCTTGGCGATGGGCGGGTCAAGCCCGCCCAGGACGGAGGGCGTCGGGAGCGAACGCCCTCGGTAGCACGCATGGAGACCCGGCGTTGGCGCGGGGATGACGAGCCGGGGCCGCGCCGGGCTGCCTGCCCTACAGTGAACCCGGAAGGACGCAGCCCTCCCGAAGCCCCCCCTACCTCACATACACAAGCACCCGAGGCGCCGGGATCGACGGATCGATCCGCAGGCCCAGATGCACGCGGGGGGCCGGCACGCGGTCCTGCATGATCGCGCGCATCACGCTCAGCGCCCGCTGCTGCCCGGCTTCGGCGCCATCGACCGAGGCAACCACCGCGATCACGTCGTACTGCACCGACCGTCCCCGCGACTCCGCCGCCCGCACCGCATAACGCAGCGGATCACGATACACCGGATCGGGCGTCACATAGTCGATCGTAACCAGCGGATCGCGCGGATCAACCCGCGGACCCGGCGGGGGCGGCCCCGCGGGCGCCGGCGGTTCCGCCTCGGGCGAGGGCTGGAACGTCGTCTGATCCCACAGGGTACACCCGGACAACAATACCAATGCCGCGAGGGCGGATCGCCTCACTGGCGATACTCCGGCTGGTCCTTGTCGAGTTGCCGCTTCACGCTTTCCAGATGCAGCCAGGCGGATTCGCGCCCGCCCTCGGTCTTCATCTGTTCGGCGGTGCGCAGCACGATCTCCTCGGCGATCGGCACCAGCTTGCGGCCGGAGGCCTGGGCGAGGCGCTGCACCTCGCAGGCGCGTTCCAGATAATACAGATCGTCCCACGCCTTCGCGATGGTCGGGCCGACGACCATGACGCCGTGATGCTTCATGAAAATGATGTCGGCGTCCCCGATCGCCCCGGCGATGCGGTCGCCCTCGGCCTCATCCAGCGCGAGGCCGCCGTATTCCTCATCGACGACCGTGCGGCCGTAGAACTTCAGCGCGGACTGGCCGGCCCAGAGCAGCGGCGGCCCCTCCACCATCGTCATAGCGGTGGCGTTGGGCATGTGGGTGTGGAACGCCGCGCGGGCGCGGGGCACGTTCTTGTGGACGCGGGCATGGATGTAGAAGGCCGTGTCCTCGGGGTGCCCGTCGCCGGCGATCACGTTGCGATTGAAATCGCAGATCAGCAGGCGCGATGCCGTGATCTCCGCGAAGGCCCAGCCATCGGGGTTGACCAGGAACAGGTCATCGCTGCCTGGCACCATGAAGGACAGGTGGTTGCAAATGCCTTCGTGCAGCCCAAGCCGAGCGGCCTGGCGGAAACAGGCGGCGAGGTCCACCCGGGCCTGCCAGACGGATTGCTGGTCAAGACCGGAATGACGGAGAATGGATGGCGCGTTCATGGATTACAGGCTTGCAGGAAGCTCGGCCTCGGGCAAGATGCCAGCATGAGCCAGAACCCTTCTCCCCAGACAAATCAGCGTATCGACGGCAAGCGGTTGTGGGACAGCCTGATGGGCTTCGCCACGATCGGTGCCACCCCCAAGGGCGGCGTCCGCCGTCTTGCCCTGTCCGACGTCGATCGCCAGGGCCGTGACCGCTTCCGGACGGAGTGCGAGGCACTGGGCCTGACCGTCCGCGTCGACGCGATGGGCAACATGTTCGCCCGCCGGCCCGGCCGTGACCCGAACCGGCTGCCGGTGCTGTTCGGCTCCCATCTGGATAGCCAGCCATCGGGCGGCAAGTTCGACGGCGCGCTGGGCGTGATCGCGGGACTGGAGGTGATGCGGTCGTTGAACGACCTGGGCCTGGTGACCGAGGCGCCGCTGGAACTGGTGAACTGGACCGATGAGGAAGGCAGCCGCTTTGGCTACAGCCTGCTGGGCTCCGGCGTCTGGGCCGGCGTGGTGCCGCTGGAGAAGGCCTATGGGCTGACCGATGTCGGCGGCACGACGGCCGGGGACGCGCTGGACTCGATCGGCTATCGCGGCCCGGAACCCGCCGCCGCCTTCCCCGCCGATGCGTATTTCGAACTGCATATCGAACAAGGGCCGATCCTGGAGCGGGAGAACCGCCAGATCGGCATCGTGACCGGCGCGCAGTCCCAGGTCTGGTACGACGCGGTGGCGACGGGGCAGGACTCGCACGCGGGGACGACCCCGCCCTCCGCCCGCAAGGACGCGATGGTCTGCGCCGCCCGGATCATCGACCTGGTGGACAGGATGATGCGGGAATACGGCGATGATGGGCGCGGGACGGTGGGGCAGGTGCTCGTGTCCCCCAACAGCCGCAACGTGATCCCGGGGGAGGTCCGGTTCTCGGTCGAGTTCCGCCATCCCGACGATGCGGTCGTCGATACGCTGGACGAGCGGTTCGCGCGGGAGGCCGCGGCGATCGCCCAGTCCTGCGGCGTGGCGTTTGAGTTGAACAAGGTGCTGCGGAACCCCGCCCAGCCCTTCGATCCCGCCTGCATCGACCTGGTGCGGCAGGGATCGGCCCGGGCCGGCTACGCGACCCGGGATATCGTCTCCGGCGCGGGCCATGACGCGGTGTATGTCGCGCGCCATGTGCCTACCGCCATGATCTTCACGCCCTGCAAGGATGGCCTGAGCCATAATGAACTGGAGAGCATCGAGCCCGGGGAAGCCGAGGCTGGATGCCAGGTTCTGTTCGAAGCCGTGGTCGCAAGGGCCAACCGGGCCCTCTGACCGGCCCCCTAACCGATCGCCGGACGGTCCCACTCCTTGCGGTCCGTTCGGCGGGGAGTCGAACGGCCGGCGTGTCGCCACAGGGCCTCGAAATCCTCCGGGGAGACGCCGTCGCTGTGCATGACCATACGGATCAGGGGGTCGCTCATCATGCCAGCCAGCGTGAGTGGCTCGGTTCCATTCATGCACATCCGCATCACCCTTTCCGTTCCGGCGCCGCCACTTCGGCTGCGCCGTTTTGAGAGGGTCAGGGTTAATTATGTCTTAACGGTGCCCGAAGATGGGCGAATTGGGCGAATGCGGTAACTATTTCATGAACATGGCGTCATGCACCCGCCATGCCGGAGACTACGACTCGATCCGGTTGACGATTCGCGTGGGGGAGGCATGGATGCCCATGAGCCGCAGCACCGTGTCACCGCCGTTGCGGAACACATGCGGCGTGCAGGCCGGCAGCGCGATCATCTCGCCTGGTCCGAGGCGGGCCGGCGTCGCCTCCTGCCCCTCCAGCCAGGCTTCCATGGTGCCTTCCAGCACGAACAGGCACTCCACATAAGGATGCCAGTGCAGCGGGGTGGCATAGCCGGGCTGGCAGGTCTGCACGCCGGTGAACACCGGCATCCCGTCATTGCCCGTCAGGCGCTGGTAGTCGGAGAGCGGGCCGAAGGAAACCTTCTCGGCATCGGCGAGGCGGATGACCCTGGCTTCGGCGGCTGGACGCATGGTGCTGTTCCTTTCCCGGTTTCTTACATACTTAAAGTTCTGGCATACTTAAGTATGTCGGCAATAAAGACCAGGAGCGGCCGGCCCCTTTCAGGACCGGCCACCTCCTACTGCTTCCTGATAATGATCTTGACCTTGATCGTCACGATCACCACAATCCGCAGCAGAGGGCTCCGATGTGTTTTGGACATCTCGTCCTCCTGGTTGAAAGCCGGTCAGGACCTCCCTGGCCGGCTTTTCCATTCAAGCGGACAATCACGAAGAATTTGTTAACGGCGCTGCGAAAAATGAAGGTGGGTCGGCGCTACCAGATGGTTGTGACACCGTAGTCCGCGAACGCGCCGTCATCGGTCAGGATCGCCAGGTCGTGGCGCAGCGCCGTCGCGATCAGCATCCGGTCCATCGGGTCCTTGTGGTGCATCGGCAGGGCGTTGGCCTGCTCCGCCTCCTCCCACCCCAGGGTCTGCAACCGATACCCCTGCGCCCGCAGCAGCAGGCTGAGCGACGGATACGGTCCCCAGACCCGCGGCAGCTTGCCCATCTCGGCCTTGCGCGTGATCTCCCATACCGTGATCGAGGACACCCGGATTTCCTCCCGCCGCATGATCGGTTCGGCGTTGGGCATGATCCGCGCGGCGTTCGGGTCGGTGAGGAAGACGATCAGGGCACAGGCGTCGGCCAGGTACCCCGCGCTCATTCCCAGCCTTCCGCCGCCAGTTCCTCATCGGTCAGGGGCGCGAACAGGGCGGCGTCATAGGAGAATGCCTGCCACCCCGGCACATCGCGCAGCAGACCCGGCTGGCGCACAGGCGCATCCGTCACCCGGACCAGGCGCGCGACGGGGGTGCCGTTGCGGGCGATGGTGACTTCCTCCCCATGCTCGACCTCGGCCAGCAGGGCGGAGAGGGTGGTCTTGGCCTCATGCACATTGACGGTCTTCATGGCGGCGTCCAATAGCTAAACCATGACCTAGCTAACATCGAGGCGCCGCAATGTCAATATTTTGGGACGATCCACAGGCGGCTCGTTCACTCTCGCGGTTCGCCTAGGCATCCGGCGCCGCGTCCAGGAAAGCCGCCGTCTCGGCCACCGCCTGCGCGAGGCCGACGCGGCGCACCACCACGCCCTCGGGGAAGGCGGACAGCACGCGCTGCGGCGTCCCCCGATCCAACAACACAAACACCCCGTGGTCGGATGCGCGACGGATCAGCCGCCCGAACGCCTGGCGCAGCCGCAGCCGGACAATGCGGTCGTCGAATTCCTTGGGACTGCCCTCGGACAGATGGATGCGGCGTTCCCGGTGCAGGATGTCGGGGCGCGGCCAGGGCACCTTCTCGAACACCACCAACCGCAGGGCTTTCCCCGGCACATCCACCCCGTCGCGCATCGCGTCGGTGCCCAGCAGGCAACTGGACTCTTCCGTGCGGAACACATCGACCAGCGTGGCGTTGCCCATCTGGTCGACGTGCTGCGCGTATAACGGGATGTCGTGCGCCTCCAGCTCCGGCGCGATCCGCGCATGCACCGCCTGCAACCGCCGGATTGCCGTAAACAGCCCCAGCGCCCCGCCGCCCGACGCCATGAACAGCGCCCGATAGGCCGCCGCCAACTGCCCGATATCGCCCGACGCCACGTCCGTCACCACGAAGGCCCGGGTCTGGCGCGCATAGTCGAATGGCGACGCCACCGCGGCCCGGATCGCGGGAGACGGCAGATGCGGCGCCCCAACCCGCGCCTCGGCCGCCGTCCAGGCCCGTTCGGCATCCGTTGCCCCGGCATCCCGCAGCGTCGCGGAAGTCACCAGCAGACCATGCGCCGGCGCCGCCAGGCTCATGGCAAAGGGGATCGTCGGGTCGAGCCAATGCCGGTGCAGCCCCACGTCCAGATCCTGCAACCCGGACCGCCGGTCCAGCTTGAAGAACAGCACGTGCTGCGGCCGGTCCCCAGGTTCGGGACGCGGCTCGCTCAGGCTGTTCAGCATCGCCATCCAGGCGATCAGCGGGTTCAGCGCCCGCCGGGTCAGCGACCGGCCCACCGCCTCGATCCGCGTGCGGGTGGGCATGTCGAGGTCCTCCGCCTCGTCATCCAGGCGGGCGAGCAGCCGGTCCCGCAACGTCGCCAGCGGTTCGGAAATCCGCGCCAGCGCGCGGGACAGGCGTTCGGCGGCGGCGGCCAACGAGTCCTCGATCGGGAAGACGTCGCATTCCATCGAGCCCCAGACCGGGGCCGTGCCGCTCTCGGCGCCCGCGGTCCGGGCCAGGACCTGCCGGCGGATCAGCTTCAGCACGGCCTCGGTCGGGTTCACCCGCCCCGGCTCGATGCCCGCCAGTTCCGGCCCCTGCTCCGACAGCCGAGACGCCCAGTCACCGGACGGCAGAGCGGCCGCGGCCTGCAACGCGGCGTCCAGCGGGGCTTCAAGCTGCGGCCGGTCGACGACCAGTTCCTCCACCCGCCGCCGCAGCCCCCGCGCGCGGGACCGCCCGCCCTCCGCGCCCCGCAGCCAGCGCCGCAGTTCGGCGGTCTCGGCCCCCGACAGCACGGCCGAAAAGGCGCTGTCGGCGGCGTCGAAGACGTGATGCCCCTCATCGAAGACATAGCGGGTCGGGACGGAGGCATCCTCCAACCCGCCCCAGGCCGCCTGGGTCATCACCAGCGCATGGTTCGCCACCACCAGTTCGGCGGTGCGGGAGCGGCGGATCGTGTGCTCGATGAAACACCGCCGCCAATGCGGGCAGGCGGCGTGGATGCACTCCCCGCGCCGGTCGGCCACACCGGCGAACAGCGCCTGGCCATGCAGTTCCGGCAGCCAGCCCGGCAGGTCGCCGCCTTGGATGTCACCGTCATCCGTCACCATCGCCCAGCGCGCGATCAGCGCCAAAGGCACGGTGTTGGTCTGGATCATCCCGGCGGTCGAGGCATTCACCGCGTCCTCCAGGTTCAGCAGGCACAGATAATTCTCCCGCCCCTTGCGGATGACGACGCGGCGGCGGCGCTCGGTCGGGTCTGGGAACAGCCGCTCCAGCTCCCCGTCGATCTGCCGCTGCAAATGCCGGGTGAAGGTGCTGATCCAGACGGAGCCGTGGTTCTTCTCGGCCCAGACGCTGGCCGGCGCGAGATAGCCCAGCGTCTTGCCCGTCCCCGTCCCGGCCTCGGCCAGGACCAGATGCGGATCGCCCCGGTTTTCCCGCGGCGCGAAGGCCCCCGCCGCGGCGCCGGCATAGTCGCCCTGGCTGGGGCGCTGCTCGGACGCCGATCCCAGGATGGTGGCCAGCCTGGCGCGCGCCTCAGCCTCGCTGACGGGATGAGAGGATGGGGGGGGCGGCTGGGCCTCATCCTCCCATTCCGGCAGGCGTTTCCAGACCTTCAGCGGCTCGGTCGACTGCGCGGCATGCGGGCGGCCGAGGGCTTCCAGCACGAACGGCGCCCAGCCCCAGCCGGCCGATCCCATGCGGGCGGCGAGCGGGGCGGCGTCCCGGTTCAGCACCGTATCGCGGCCCTGGCTCAGGCGGTTCAGCAGGATCGCGGCCAGGTCCGGCAGCATCATCGCCTGCGCTTCCAGGTTGGCCGGCGGATCGTCCAGATCGAGCGCCAATGCCAGCCCACGCGGTGTCGGCGCGGCCGGGTAGGCCGGCAGGACGAAGGCGAACAGGTCGAGCAGGTCGAAGAACGCGCCGGGCCGCATGTTCAGCCGGCGGAACGTCGCGGGCGCATGGATCACGATCGGAGGCGGCATGTCGCGCAGGCGGGCGGCGGCCTGCTCGGTTGGCAGCACCAGAAGCTCACCATCCGGGGTCAGGATGGCGGCGCGCCCGTGGCCGGCGACGACGGCGGGCGCGTCGGGGAGGGCGATGGAGGGATTCACCGCCCGATCTTGCCCGCGATTCGGCCTGGTGTCATCGGGCTTGCCGAGGCGTGGGTCACGCGACGCCGCCGGCGCACCAGCCACTCGCCCAGGCCCATTGGAAATTGTAGCCGCCGAGCCATCCGGTGACGTCGACGGCTTCTCCGATGACGAAGAGGCCGGGGACGTCGTTGGCGGCCATGGTCCGCGACGATAGGCCGGCGGTATCGACGCCGCCGCAGGTGACTTCGGCCTTGGCATACCCCTCGGTGCCCGAGGGGGTGACGGACCATCGGCCCAGGCGTTCGGCCAAAGATCGCAGCGCGCGGTCTGGGGTGTCGGCCATGCGGGCCTCTGCCTGTTCGCCGGCCAGCACCGCAGCCAGCCGTTGCGGCAAAGCCTCGGCCAGGATGCCGCGCAGGGTGGCGCGGGGGCGGGCGCGCTTGCGGTCCAGCAGCAAAGCGGCGGCGTTCTGGCCGGGCAGGAGGTTCAGGACCACCGGCCCCTCCCGCCAATAGGACGACACCTGGAGGATCGCGGGACCGGACAGGCCACGATGGGTGAACAGGGAGGCCTCGCGAAAGCGGGTGCGGCCGACCGAGGCCTCGGTATCCAGCGACACGCCGGCCAGACCGGCCATCATGGCCAGCGGCGGGTCGTCGAAGGTCAGGGGCACCAGGCCGGGGCGAATATCCGTCAGGCGGAGGTCGAAGCGGCGGGCAGCGTCGTGGGCGAAGCCGGTGGCGCCCATCTTGGGGATCGACAGGCCACCGGTCGCCAGCACCAGGCTCTCGGCCGAGAAGGCGCCGTGGTCCGTCTCGATCCGGAAGCGGTCGGCGCGGGAGAGGTCGGTGACGCGATGGCCGACGCGGACATCGACATGGGCGGCGGCGCACTCGGCTTCCAGCATGGCGACGATGGCGCGGGCCGATCCGTCGCAGAACAACTGGCCCAGGGTCTTTTCATGGAAGGGGATGCCGTGGCGCTGGACCAGGGCGATGAAGTCGGCGGGCTTGTAGCGGCCGAGGGCGGATTTGCAGAAATGCGGGTTGGCGGACAGGAACCGATCGGCCCGCGTCTCCACGTTCGTGAAGTTGCAGCGCCCGCCGCCCGAGATCAGGATCTTCGAGCCCACCTTCGGCGCGTGGTCCAGCAACAGCACGCGCCGGCCCCTCTGGCCCGCCGTGATCGCGCACATCAGGCCGGCCGCGCCGGCGCCCAGGATCACGACGTCAAAATCGGTCATGCGGGGTCCTATAGAGCAAGATCGGGGCGAGCGGGAACGTCGCAGCCGTGAATCATGCGACCGGACAAAGAGCATTGGCGCGGGGACCCGCCGGACGGTAAGCAACCGGGCATGGACGACGATGACGCGCCTCGCCTGGCCCTGGGCGGCAAGTTCTACATGACGCCGCAAGGCCATGCGGCCCTGCGGGCGGAACTGGACCAGCTGATGAAGCAGGAACGCCCCCGCGTGGTGGAGGTCGTGTCCTGGGCCGCCGGCAACGGCGACCGCAGCGAGAACGCGGACTATCAGTATGGGAAGCGCCGTTTGCGGGAGATCGACCGGCGCGCTCGCTTCATCATGAAGCGCCTCGAAGCCGCCGAGGTCGTCGATCCCGCTCGGCAGGCCAATCGGTCCCAGGTCTTCTTCGGCGCGACCGTGACCTATGTGGATGAGGCGGACGCGGAACGGGACGTAACGATCGTGGGCGCGGATGAGGCCGATTTCGCCCATGGCAAGATCAGTTTGACGTCACCGATTGCGAGCGCGCTGATCAAGGCCCGTGCCCGGGTGGGGGACGCGGTGTCGATCCACACGCCGCGCGGGATCGAGGTGATCGAGGTGCTGTCGATCCGGTATCCCGATCCGGGGTGATCGGGCCGGCTCCGTCATCCTCAGCCTTGTGCCGAGGACCAATCGCGGCAGGGTGCTGGTTATGGTCCCAGCACGAGGCCGGGATGACGCGCGGATGAGTTCGGATCGACCCCACTCGAAAACCCGTCCGGACGTGCTACCTATCCGGGCAGGAGAATGCGGGTATCCGACATGAGCGCCTCCCTGATCCCGACCAGCCCTTGACCCGACCGACCGCATTGGCACACCTCCCCCATGATCGTTGAACTCGGCCATTTCGCCCTGATCCTCGCGCTGTTCGTCAGCGTCGTGCAGTCGGTCGTGCCGCTGGTGGGGGCGGCCCGCGCCAACCCCGCCTGGATGGCTACCGCCCGGCCCTGCGCCCTCGCCACCTTCGGTCTGATGGCGCTGGCCATGGCGGCGCTGACACATGCCTATGTCATCTCCGACTTCTCGGTCGTGAACGTCGCGCAGAACAGCCACACGGATAAGCCGCTGCTGTATAAGATCAGCGGAGTCTGGGGGAACCATGAGGGTTCGATGATCCTCTGGGTCCTCATGCTGGCGATCTGTTCCGGCGCCGTCGCGCTGTTCGGGGCCAACCTGCCGCCGACGCTCAAGGCCCGGGTGCTGGCGGTGCAGGGGATGATCACGGTGGGGTTCCTGCTGTTCATCCTGTTCACCTCCAACGCCTTCAAGCGCGCCTTGCCCGCACCGGCCAATGGGCTGGGGCTGAACCCGGTGCTGCAGGACCCGGGCCTCGCGTTCCATCCGCCCTTTCTCTACCTCGGCTATGTCGGGTTCTCGGTCGCCTTTGCCTTCGCCGTCGCCGCCCTGATCGAGGGCCGGGTCGACGCCGCCTGGGGCCGCTGGGTCCGCCCCTGGACGCTGGCTGCCTGGTGTTCGCTGACCATTGGCATCGCGATGGGAAGCTGGTGGGCCTACTACACGCTGGGCTGGGGCGGCTGGTGGTTCTGGGANNTCTGGGACCCGGTCGAGAACGCGTCCTTCATGCCCTGGCTGCTGGGCACCGCGCTGATCCACTCGGCGATCGTGGTGGAGAAGCGGGACACGCTGAAATCCTGGACGATCCTGCTGGCGATCCTGACCTTCTCCCTGTCCTTGGTCGGGACGTTCCTGGTGCGCTCGGGGGTGCTGACATCGGTCCATTCCTTCGCGTCCGATCCGGAACGAGGGACCTTCATCCTCGGCCTGCTGGTGATCGCCGTGGGCGGGTCGCTGACCCTTTTCGCCTGGCGGGCACCGGCGCTGAAGGGGGGCGGGCTGTTCGCCCCGATCTCCCGCGAAGGCGGGTTGATACTGAACAACCTGCTGCTGTCCTGCGGGTGTGCGACGGTGTTCTTGGGGACGCTGTATCCGCTGTTCCTGGACGCGATGGGCGGGGCCAAGCTGTCGGTCGGGTTCCCGTTCTTCAACGCGACCTTCGTGCCGTTGATGGTGCCTCTGGTCGTGGCGGTCGGGATCGGGCCGCTGCTGGCCTGGAAGCGGGGCGACCTCCTGGCGGCGCTGCAACGGCTGTGGGTGGCGCTGGCCGCCGCGGTCGTGACGGTTTTGGCGGTATTCTACGCGACCAGCGGAGGCCCCGTGCTGGCGATCCTGGGCCTGGGCCTCGCCGCCTGGGTGGGCATGGCGACCATGGTGGAGCTGGCCGAACGGCTGCGGCTGTTCCGTATCCCCCTGGGCGATAGCCTCCGACGCGCCGTGCAGTTGCCGCGATCGGCCTATGGCATGACGCTGGCGCATTTCGGGCTGGCCGTGTCGGTCGCCGGCTTCGCGGCGTCCGCCTTCGACCGGGAGTCCATCGAGGTACTGCGCCCTGGCCAGTCCATGACCCTGGCCGGCTACGAAATCCGGCTGGAGGGTGTGAGCCGCGTGCAGGGCGCCAACTACATCGCCGATGACGCGACGGTGCGCGTGCTGCGGGACGGCACCCAGGTCGCCGAACTGCACCCGCAGCGGCGGTTCTTCCCCGTGCAGCGGCAGACGACCAGCGACACCGCGATCCGCACCAACCTGCTGTCCGACTTCTACGTGGCGCTGGGGGAGGCCGATGGCGCCGGTGCCTGGACGATCCGCGCCTATTGGAAGCCCCTGGTGCCCTGGATCTGGATCGGCGCGGTCATCATGGCTCTGGGAGGGGTGGTCAGCCTGACGGATCGCCGCTGGCGGGTCGGCGCCGCCGCCCGTGCCCGAATCGCGGCCCGCCCGGTGCCCGCGGAATGAGAAACCGGGGCAGGGCCGGCCGAGATTGCCTTGTCGCCCCGACGCCGGTGTGCTCGGCGGGCACCGCGTTTTCGGCACAGAGAAGCAGGGAGAACGTCACGGAGGGGATCGGAGGCGACCACCGGCGGTTGGCGTCCACGCCTCCCTTTTCCTTCGTGACATCCTCCCTTTTTCTCCGTGCTGAAAACGCGGAGGCTCCGCCACCCCAGGCCCTTGATCCCTGCCCGACGCCCCCCCTACCCCGGCCCCTCCAGCCAAAAGACATGAGCCCCGCATGCGCCGGCTGATCTTCCTGCTGCCCGCGCTGCTGTTCCTGGTCGTCGCCGGCTACTTCGCCTACTCGCTGCGCCCGGGGCATGATCCTCAACTGCTGCCCTCCGCCCTGCTCGACAAGGAAGCGCCGGCCTTCGATATCCCGGCGCTGTCCGGCGGCGGGCGCTTCACCCTCGCCGACCTCAAGGGCCAGCCGGCGGTGGTCAATATCTTCGCCTCCTGGTGCGCGCCCTGCCGGATCGAACACCCGTTGCTCATGCGACTGGCACGCGTCGATGGGGTCCGGCTGTTCGGGATCGCCTACAAGGATAAGCCCGAGGCCTCCGCCCGCTTCCTCGCCGAACTCGGTGACCCTTACCGGTCCGTGGGCGTGGACCTGGAAGGACGCACCGGCCTCGATTTCGGTGTCTATGGCGTGCCGGAGACCTATGTCCTCGATCGCGACGGCCATATCCGCGCCCGCTATGTCGGCGCGCTCACCCCCGCGCGGATCGAGCGCGACCTGATGCCCCTCCTCCGGAAACTCACAGCCCCATGATCCGGCTGATCCTTCTGGCGCTGCTGTCGCTCGCCCCGGCGGCCCACGCCGTTGAACCGGCCGAACGCCTGCCCGACCCGGCGATGGAGGCGCGCGCCCGCGTCATCAGCGCCGAACTCCGCTGCGTCGTCTGCCAGAACGAGTCGATCGATGAATCCCGCGCCGAACTCGCCCGCGACATCCGCCGCCTGGTGCGCGAGCGCCTGACCGCCGGAGACACCAACCCGCAGGCGATCCAGGCCGTCGTCGCCCGCTATGGCGATTTCGTCCTGCTGCGCCCGCCGGTGAAGCCCGAGACCTATGCGCTCTGGTTCGGCCCCGCCGTCGTGCTGGTCCTGGGTCTCGGCGGGGTGATCGTCTGGCTGCGTCGCCGCCCCGCCCCCGCCCAGCCGGTCGAACTGACCGATGCCGAACGCGCGCGCCTCGACGCCATGACCCGGGATGATGATCGGTGATCCTGCCTCTGCTTCTGGCCGTGCTCGCCTTCGTGGTGCTGCTGCCGATCGTCCTGCCCTTGCTGCGCGGCACCCGGGCCGGCCAGGGGCGCGGCGTGTTCGACCAGGCGGTCTATCGGGACCAGTTGCGTGAGCTCGACCGCGACATCGCCCGCGGACTGCTGTCGGAAACCGAGGCGCACGCCGCCCGCCTGGAAATCCAGCGCCGGTTGCTGGCCGCCGCACCCGCCGCCATGCCGGCCGCCGCACCCGCCGCCATGCCGGCCGCCGATCCGCCGCGCCAGGCCCCGGTCCTGGCGCTGTCGATCGCGGCGCTCGTCTCCATCGGCTCGGTTGCCCTCTATGGCGTGCTCAGCGAACCCACCCGCCTGGTCGACCCGAGCGCGGCCGCGGCGCGGGAACAGCAGGCCGAGATCGAGCGTCTGGTCGCCCGCCTGAAGGAACGCCTCGCCGCCGACCCGACCAGCCAGGAGGGGTGGCGTCTGTATGCCCGCACCTCCGCCGCGCTGGCGGACTGGGACACGGCGATCAGCGCCTATCAGCGCGCCATGACGCTGGGGGATGGGACAGTCGACACGCTGGCCGCCTATGGCGAGGTGCTGGTCGCCCGCGCGCGCGGCACCGTCATCCCCCTGGCACGGGAGACGTTCCGCACCGTGCTGGCGCGCGAGCCGGACAACGGCATGGCGCGGTTCTATCTGGCGATCGCCGCCGGCCAGGACGGGCAGCCGGCCGAGGCGATCCGCGGCTTGCAGGTCCTCGCCGCCGAGATGCCGGCGGATGCCCCGGTGCGTGCGGAGATCGCCCGCCGCGTGGCGGGCTTTGCCCAGGAAGCCGGCATGGCTCCGCCCGCGCTGCCACCCGGCCAGCCACCCGTGCCCCCTGGCGCACCCCCTGGCGCCCCGCCTGGCGCCCCCTTGGCCGCCGGACCACGCGCCGGCATGCCCGCCGCGCCACCGACCGGTGCTCCCGCCAACGCGCCCAGGGGTCCCGACCAGGCCACCATCGACGCCGCCGCCTCCATGCCCGCCGCCGACCGCACGCAGATGATCCGCGGCATGGTCGCCCGCCTCGCCGAACGGCTGGAGCAGGAGCCGAACGACCTCGATGGCTGGCTGCGCCTCGGCCAGTCCTGGATGGTGCTGAACGAACCCGAGAAGGCCGCTGACGCCTATGAACGCGCGGCCCCCCTGCGCGCCGAGGACGTCACCATCCCGCTCCGCGCGGTCGAGGCGCTGCTGAAGGCGCGCGCCGTGTCGGACCCGCTGCCACCCCGCGCCATCGCCATCCTCCGCCGGATCGAGACGACCCGCCCCGATGAACCGGCGGTGCTGTGGTATCTCGGCCTGGTCGCGGCGCGGGAGGGGCAAAAGGACACCGCCCTGGCCTATTGGCGCCGCCTGCGCGACGGGCTGCCGCCGGACGCGCCCGACGCCGGCATGGTCCGGCAGGCGATCGAGGCCCTCGGCGGCACCCAAGGGGGTGGAAACCCGGGCGCCCGCTGACATCATTTCTTGTTCAGTGTGATCCGCGCCACCGCGCGGAGGAGGGAAAGCGGTCAGGATGGGACAATGCCTCATCATCACACCGTGACGACCGAGACGGCGCCCGTCGTCCCCTTGGCCGACCGCCCGGAAGCCTGCGCCATGTTCCATGACCTGATGGCCGTGCTCTCGGTCTCGGACCGGGCCAGGCTGGTGCTGGCCGATCTGTGGCGGCAACCCTGGCGGCACTACCACGGCGCCGGGCATGCGGGCCTGCTGTGGCAGCGGCATCTGGCCTATGGCGGTGCGCGGACCGACGCCGTCGCCGCCCATGCCATCGCCTATCACGACGCGATCTATGTCGTCGGCGCCCGCGACAACGAAGCCCGTTCAGCCGAGCTGTGGCGGGACCACGCCGCCGCCCTGCCCTCCACCCTGCGCGACGCGGTGGATGGCGCGATCATGGCCACCGCCAACCACGCCGCCCCCCACCCGGACCCGGACGCGCAGTGGCTGGTCGACCTCGACCTGACACCGCTGGGGGAGCCGTGGGAGATGTTCACCGCGAACTCCCACGCGCTCGCCCAGGAGTCCGGCCTGACCGATGACCGGATGCCACCGGGGCAGCGGTTCTTCCTTTCCCGCCTGCTCGCCATGCCCGCGTTGTACCGCAGCCGCCGCTCCAACGGCGCCCTCGCCGCCTGTTTCGAGGCGACGGCGCGCCGGAACCTGTCCCGCCGCTTGACCTGACGCGCGTCCGGCCATTCTGATGGTGGCACGGGCGGTGCATGGCCGTTCGCCGGACGGGGCCAGCGGGTCCCGCCGAGGCCAGGGAGACATGCGCATGCCAGGGAAAGCGACGATGGGTTTGGGACGAAGGGGCCTGCTGGCCGCCGCCGGCGTGGCCGCGGGATCGGGGGCGATCACCGGCTTCCCGACGATCTGGGCCCAGAACATCAAGAACGTCACCCTGCGCCAGTTCGGCACCGGCGTGTCCAACCTGAACGCGATCGCTGACAAGGTGAAGGCTGATCTCGGGTTCACTTTGTCGATGACGGCGCTTGATTCCGATGCCGTAACCCAGAAGGCGGTGACGCAGCCCAAGTCGTTCGACATCGCCGACATCGAGTACTGGATCTGCAAGAAGGTCTATCCGACCGGCACGCTCCAGCCGATGGAGGTCAAGCGGATCAAGTATTTCGACAAGATCGTGCCGACCTTCACCTCGGGCCGGCTGACGCCCACGACCCCGATCGCGCAGGGCACCGCGCCGCACACGGTCAGCTTCGTGGACTCGCCCACCGCCAAGACCTTCGCGGCCGGACAGACCGGGTGGATGACCCTGATCCCGACGATCTACAACGCCGATACGCTGGGCATCCGCCCCGACCTCGTCGGGCGGCCGATCACGCACTGGAAGGATCTGATGGACCCGGCCTTCAAGGGCAAGGCGTCGATCCTGAACATCCCCTCGATCGGCATCATGGACGCGGCGATGGTCATGGAGTCGATGGGCCGGATCAAATACGCCGACAAGGGCAACATGACGAAGCCCGAGATCGACAAGACCATCGGCTTCCTGATCGAGGCAAAGAAGGCCGGTCAGTTCCGCGCCTTCTGGAAGACCTTCGACGAGAGCGTGAACCTGATGGCCGCCGGCGAGGTGATCATCCAGTCGATGTGGTCCCCAGCGGTCGCCGCGGTGCGCTCCAAGGGCATCCCCTGCGTCTACCAGCCACTGGCCGAGGGCTATCGCGCCTGGGGCGGCGGCCTCGGGATTGCCCGTCATCTGAGCGGTCTGGAGCGCGACGCTGCCTATGAATACATCAATTGGTACCTGTCCGGCTGGGTCGGCGCCTATCTGAACCGGCAGGGCTACTATAGCGCGGTGCTCGAAACGTCCAAGCAGCACATGAGCGCGGATGAATGGGGCTTCTGGATGGAAGGCAAGCCAGCCAAGGCCGACATCCTGTCTCCCGAGGGCAAGGTGATGGAGAAGGCGGGCGCGGTGCGCGACGGCGGATCGTTCCAGGAACGGATGGGGGCGGTGGCCTGCTGGAACTCGGTGATGACCGAGGACCGGTACATGGTCCAGAAATGGAACGAATTCATCGCCGCATGATGTCTCGTCACTGGTCCGCCTGGTTGCAGGCAACACCCCTGGCATGCGTGCTGGGGGTGTTTCTTCTGTTGCCGATGGTCGTGCTGGTCGTGGTCAGCTTCTACGACTACGACAGCGTCCAGGTCATTCCCGCCTTCGTGCTGACGAACTACCAGGAGGCGCTGGGATCGGCGGTCACCTGGCGCATCTATGTCAACACGCTGCGCTATACGCTGATCGTCTGGGCCATCACGGTCACGCTGGGCTTCGGCGTCGCCTATGTGCTGGCCTTCGAAATCCGCAACCGGACGGCACAGACGATGCTGTTCCTGGTCTGCACCGTTCCGTTCCTGACCTCGAACATCATCCGCATGATTTCCTGGATTCCGTTCCTGGGGCGGGAGGGTCTGCTGAACACCGCGTTGCAGCGGGCCGGGCTGATCGATGTGCCGCTGGAGTTCCTGCTGTTCTCGGACTTCGCGGTGATCCTGGCCTATGTCCATCTTTATACGCTGTTCATGATCACGCCGATCTTCAACGCGATGATGCGGATCGACCGCGGACTGATCGAAGCCGCGATCGATGGCGGCGCGCGCTTCCGGCAGGTGATCTCCCAGGTCATCCTGCCGCTGTGCAAGCCCGGGATCGCGATTGGATCGATCTTCGTCGTGACGATGGTGATGGGTGATTTCATCACGGTCCGATTCATGAGCGGGGGGCAGAGCGCCTCGGTCGGGCTGATGATCTCCAACCAGATTTCACTGCTGCAATACCCGGCCGCATGCGCGAACGCGGTGATCCTGCTGGCCGTGGTGCTGATGATGATCGCGGCCATCACACGGATCATCGATATCCGGAAGGAACTGTGATGCGCGGTGCCCGCCTGCCGTGGCGGCGCTGGGCGCTGCTGGCGTTCCTGGGGCTGTTCATCCTGTTCCTGTATGGCCCGACCATCACCATCCTGGTCCTGTCGTTCCAGGGGCCGGATGGCGGGCTGACCTTCCCGATGAACGGTGTCTCGGTCGTGTGGTTCGAGCGGTTGTTCGAGAAACAGGCCGTCGGGGACTTCGCGGGGTCGCTGACGCGGTCTTTCTCCCTGGCCATCATGGTGACGCTCGCCACGGTGCTGATCGCAGTGACCGCCGGGTTTGCGTTCCGCCGGCGGTTCCCCGGATCGGACCTGCTGTTCACGCTGACGGTCGCGAGCCTGGTGATCCCGTCGATCCTGGTCAGCCTGGGGATCGGGCTGCTGTTCAACCAGGCGGGGCTCGATCCGACCTGGTACGGATCGGCGTTCGGCGCGCAACTGACCTGGACCCTGCCGTTCGGGCTGCTGATCATGTTCGCCGTGTTCAACCGCTTCAACCCGGCGTGGGAGGAAGCGGCAAACGACCTCGGCGCCTCACCCTGGCAGCGGGTGCGCCATGTCGTCCTGCCGATCGTGACGCCGAGCGTGATCGGGATCGCGCTGTTCGGGTTTACGCTGTCGTATGATGAGTTCGCGCGGACCCTGCTGACGGCGGGCAGCGACAATACCTTGCCTTTGGAAATCTTCGGCATGACCACGAATGTCACCACTCCGGTGCTCTACGCACTCGGCACGGTGACGACGCTGTTCTCCTTCCTGCTGATCGGGCTGACCTTGCTGGCGCTGCGGGTGATCGTGCGCACGCGGCGCTGACGGAAAGATTGTATCCCGCCCCCCAACCATGCCACGGTGACTGGAAGTAAAGGCCGCGAAAGTCGGCCAGGGGAGGAAAGCATGCAATACTATCCGCGCGCCCTGTCGCGCTGGTGCAGTCTTTTGCTGCTGATCTTGGCTGTTCTGCTGGGCGCGCCGGCCCAGGCCCAGAAACAGGGCGGCGTCCTGCGGGTCTATCACCGCGACAGTCCCGGCAGCATGTCGATCCATGAACTCGGCACCATTTCCGCCGTCATGCCGATGATGGGAGTATTCAACAACCTGGTTCTGTATGACCAGCACGTCGCGAAGAACAGCCTGGACTCGGTTGTTCCCGACCTGGCGAAATCCTGGAAATGGAACGAGGACGGCACCAAGCTGACCTTCACCCTGCAACAGGGCGTCAAATGGCATGACGGCAAGCCGTTCACCTCGGCCGACGTCAAATGCACCTTCGATCTGCTGATGGGCAAGGCGAAGGACGCGTTCCGCATCAACTCCCGCAAGGGCTGGTATGCCAACCTGTCCGAGGTGACGACGAACGGCGAGCATGAGGCGACGATGCACCTCAAGCGGCCGCAGCCGGCACTGCTGACCCTGCTCGCGTCGGGCTTCACCCCGGTCTACCCGTGCCATGTTTCCCAGCGGGACATGCGGGTGAACCCGATCGGCACCGGGCCGTTCAAGTTCGTGGAGTTCAAGGTCAACCAGTCGATCAAGGTCGTCCGCAATCCGAACTACTGGAAGCCCGGGCGGCCTTATCTGGATGGGGTGGAGTATACGATCATCCCCAACCGCTCCACCGCGATCCTGGCCTTCGTGGCGGGGAACTTCGACATGACGTTCCCCTATGAGGTCTCGATCCCGCTGCTGAAGGACGTGACCAGCCAGATGCCGGAGGCGGTCTGCCAGGTGATGCCGACCAACGTGGCGCCCAACCTGCTGATGAACCCGGTGGCGCCGTTCGACAATACCGAGATCCGGCGGGCGGTGGCGATGACCCTCGATCGGCAGGCGTTCATCGACATCCTGACCGAGGGGCGAGGCAACCTCGGCACGGCCAATCTGCCGGGGCCGGAGGGCAGTTGGGGCATGCCGGAGGCGATGCGTCGCGACCTGCCGGGCTACGGCCCCGATGTCGCCGCCAGCCGGGAGGCCGCGCGGGCGATCATGCGCAAGCACGGGTACGGCCCGGACAAGCGGCTGGCGGTCAAGGTCTCGGCCCGCAACCTGGCGGTCTATCGCGATCCCGCGGTCATCCTGATCGGCCAGCTCAAGGACATCTACATCGATGGAGAGCTGGAACCGGTCGAGACCGCGAACTGGGTGCCGAAGCTGATCCGCCGCGAATATCAGATGGCGCTCAGCCTGGTGGGCAATGGCGTCGATGACCCCGACCAGGGCTATTTCGAGAACTACGCCTGCGGGTCGCGCACCTACATGGACTACTGCAACCCCGAGATCGACAAGCTGATGGTCGTGCAGTCATCGATGGCGGACCAGGAAAAGCGCAAGCAGGTGGTGTGGGAGATCGATCGCCGGCTGACCGACGACGCGGTGCGGCCGATCCTGTTCTACACGCGGGCCGGCACCTGCTGGCGGCCGGAACTGAAGGGCGTGACCCTGATGCAGAACAGCACGTTCAACGGCTGGCGGATGGAGGATTGGTGGCTGGATCGGTAACGATCCGAGACGGGCGAAATGCGTCCGGGTGTTGATCCGTCAACGCTTCCTTAACCATCGCCCCCTAAAACAAGAAACCGGCCGGGATTGGCCCGGCCGGTTCAAGAAGGGAGCATACGATGAGCAACCATCGTCTTCTCCTGCTGCGGATAGTGGTGATCATCGACATTCGTGTCAAGACCATCATCAAGCGCAAGTAGGAGGAGCGGCTGGCCAGGGGTGAAGGTCCCTGGCCGGCCACCTTCGGACCTTCAGCCGCGCCGGACGAACCGCCCATCCCCCGGCTGCGACAGCACCGACACCCCGTCCCAGATCATCTTCCCGCGCTGCCAGGTGGCGGCGACGCGCGCCCGCATCTTCCGACCATGGTAGGCGGACCACTGCATCTCCGGCCGGTCGACGATGCAGGCTTGGTCGAAGGTGAAATCCCCCTGCTCCAGCACCACCAGATCGGCGTCCGAGCCAACCCGCAGCGCGCCCTTCCGAGGCCATATCCCATGCAGCTGGGCGGACCGTTCGGCGCAATAGGTCGCCATCAGCGTGGGCGACAGGCCGCGCTCCTCCAGCAGCGTGAACATCAGCGGCGCGAAGCTCTGCAGGCCCGTCAGCCCGGCCCCGCACGCGAAGATGTCATCGAACTGCTTGCGCGCGATCGGCCAGGGCGCGTGATCGGTCGAGACATAGGCGATCTTGTCGGCGACCAGAGCCTGCCACATCCGCTCCACCTCGGCCGCGGTGCGGAAGGGCGGGTTGCACTTGCCGAAGCCCTTCAGACGAATGAGGTCGTCCTCGGTCATGCACAGGTACTGGATGCAGGCCTCACCGGTCGTGGTCGCGCCCATCGCCCGGTATTGTTCGGCCAGTTCGAAGCCGCGCGCGATGGATGAATGCGCGATATGGACATGCGCGCCGGTTTCCAGCGCCATCTCGAAGATTTCCAGATCGGCCATCGACTCCGCCAGCGGCGGGCGGGTGCGGCAATGCATGATCGGGTCGGTCCGCCCGGCGGCGCGCGCCTGCTCGGTCAGCTTCTCCACCAGCTCCTGGTCTTCGTTGTGGATCGCGCAGGGCAAGCCGGTCTTCGCGATCTCCCGGAACGCCGCCAGCATGGTCGGGTGGTCGATGCGCGGGAACCGCACGGCATCGTATTCATAGGTCGAGAGCTTGAAGGCCGAGATGCCCGCCGCCGCCAGTTCGGCGATCGCGTCCACCCCGCCGGTCTTGGTGATCGTGCCATACAGCGCCATGTCGACATGCGACGTCCGCTCCACCCAGCCCACCTTGTCGGCCAGGATCGCGGCGTCGGTCACCGGCACCGGCACGTCATAGGGCATGTCGCAGCACGTCGTCACACCACCCGCGGCGGCGGAGCGGGACGCGCTCTCGATCCCCGGCCAGCCGGTGGAAGACGAGGTGTGCATGTGCCCATCGACCAGCCCGGGCAGGATCAGCCTGTCCCCGTGATCGATCGTTTCATCGGCGGGCGGCGGCGCGCCCTGCCCGATCGCGGCAATCACATCGCCCCGCACGGCGACGTAACCATCACGCAGGATCGCGTTGGTGGTGACCAGGGTGCCCCTGATCACGCGGTCGAAGGGAGTTGACACCTTGATATAAGCATCCTTCGGTGCGACGGACGGGGTTGTGCGCTTGCCGTCTGGCCAGCGCGACCTTACGAAGCAGGCCAGAGTCCTGATCGCAGGCTAGACCGCGCCATCGGTCCCGCCAACCCGGCGATTGGGCGCCCGAACGGAGGTTTTGGATGATAGTGCATGACGTCAAGGTTCACCCCTCGAAGGCGAACCTGAAACGCGAGGACCAGCTCGCATGGAAGATCGCTGGCGTCGCCGCCGACAAGGTCGCTGTCCAGAAGGACGTGACCGAGATGATCATCAACCGCATCATCGACAACGCGTCGGTGGCGATCGCGGCGATCAACCGCCGGCCCGTGACCTCGGCCCGCGACATGGCGCTGGCTCGTCCGCACAAGGGCGGTGCGACCGTGTTCGGCGTCGCACCGGGCAAGCGCGTCACCCCGGAATGGGCGGCCTGGGCGAATGGCACCGCGGTGCGCGAACTGGACATGCACGACACCTTCCTCGCCGCCGACTACTCCCATCCCGGCGACAACATCCCGCCGATCCTCGCGGTCGGGCAGACGCTGGAGAAGTCGGGCAAGGACCTGATCCGCGGCCTGGCCACCGGCTATGAAATCCAGATCGACCTGGTGCGCGCGATCTGCCTGCACAAGCACAAGAAGGACCACATCGCGCATCTGTGCCCCGCGCAGGCGGCCGGCATCGGCACGCTGCTGGGCCTGAAGCAGGACGTGATCTACCAGGCGGTGCAGCAGGCCGTGCATGTCAGCTTCTCCACCCGCCAGTCGCGCAAGGGTGAGATCAGCTCCTGGAAGGCCTATGCCCCGGCGCATGCCGGCAAGCTGGCGGTCGAAGCCGTCGATCGCGTCATGCGCGGCGAAGGCGCGCCGAACCCGATCTATGAAGGTGAGGACAGTGTCATCGCCTATATGCTCGACGGCGCCAACGGCCACTACCAGGTGCCACTGCCGGCCGTGGGAGAACACAAGCGCGCCATCCTCGACAGCTACACCAAGGAACACAGCGCCGAATACCAGTCGCAGGCGCTGATCGACCTCGCGTTCCGCATGCGGGACCAGATCACCGACTTCGACCAGATCAAGAAGATCGTGATCCACACCAGCCATCACACCCATTACGTGATCGGCACGGGCGCCAACGATCCGCAGAAGATGGATCCGAAGGCCAGCCGCGAAACGCTGGACCACTCGATCATGTACATCTTCGCCGTCGCGCTTCAGGACGGCACCTGGCACCACGTCGACAGCTACACCCCCAAGCGCGCCGGTCGCGCCGACACGGTACGGCTATGGCACAAGATCGAGACGCAGGAAGATCCGGAGTGGACGCGCCGCTATCACGCGACCGATCCGAACGAACTGTCCTTCGGTGGTCGTGTCGAAATCATCATGAACGACGGCAGCAGCATCGTTGATGAGATGGCGGTGGCGAACGCCCACTCCAACGGCGCCCGCCCCTTCGCCCGGCCTGATTACATCCGCAAGTTCCAGACGCTGACCGATGGCCTGATCACGGTGCGCGAGTCCAACCGCTTCCTCGAAGCCGTCCAGGATCTCGCGAAACTGCCCGCGGGCGACCTGCATCGGTTGAACGTTGCCCTGCCGGCCGGCACGCTCGCCATCGGCAAGCCTGGCATCCTGTAAGGAGCATAAGCATGAGTGGTACCGCCCCTCCCCCGAACCCGCCCGTCCGCGCCAAGCGCGGCGTCGGCCTGTCCGGTATCGTCGCCGGCAACACCTCGCTCTGCACGGTCGGTCGTTCCGGCAACGACCTGCATTATCGCGGTTACAACATCCTCGACGTCGCCGACACGTGTGAGTTCGAGGAAGTCGCCTATCTGCTCGTGCACGGCGCCCTGCCGACGCGCGCGGAACTCAAGGGCTACAAGGCGAAGCTGAAGTCGCTGCGTGGCCTGCCGCTCGGCGTAAAGGCCGCGCTGGAGGCACTGCCCGCCGCGTCGCATCCGATGGATGTGATGCGCACCGGCGTATCGGCGCTCGGCTGCGTGCTGCCGGAAAAGGACGACCAGAACCCGCCAGGCGCGCGCGACATCGCCGATCGCCTGATGGCCAATCTCGGTTCGATGCTGCTTTACTGGTTCCACTACGCGCATAACGGCAAGCGCATCGACGTCGAAACCGATGACGACAGCATCGGCGGGCACTTCCTGCATCTGCTGCACGGCAAGCCCCCGTCGGAGATGATGGTGCGCGCGATGCACACCTCGTTGATCCTGTACGCGGAACACGAGTTCAACGCCTCGACCTTCACCTGCCGCGTCGTGGCGGGCACGGGCGCGGACATGTACTCGGCGATCACCGCGGGCATCGGCGCGCTGCGCGGGCCGAAGCATGGCGGCGCGAACGAGGTTTCGTTCGAAATTCAGAACCGCTACGCGAGCGCGGATGAAGCCGAAGCCGATATCCGCAAGCGCATCGCCAACAAGGAAGTCGTGATCGGATTCGGCCATGCGGTCTACACGATCTCCGACCCGCGCAACGCCGTGATCAAGGAAGTCGCGCGCCGTCTGTCGGCGGATGCGGGCTCCATGCGGCTTTACGACATCGCCGATCGCATCGAGGCGACGATGTTGGACGCGAAGACGATGTTCGCGAACCTCGATTGGTTCAGCGCCATCTCCTATCACATGATGGGCGTGCCCACGGCGATGTTCACGCCGCTGTTCGTGATCGCGCGCACCTCCGGCTGGGCCGCACATGTGATGGAACAACGTGTCGACAACAAGCTGATTCGCCCGACGGCCAACTACATCGGCCCCGAGGATCGCGAGTTCGTGCCGATCGAAAAGCGCGGCTGATCCAGCACTTCAGATCACCCGTCACGAACCGCCGCGGCAGCGATGCCGCGGCGGTTCTGTTTTTGCAACAGCACACCGGTCATGTTTTTTGTCGTTGGCGCGCAATTCCAATTCCTTTTCATTGACAGGCGACCATTGAAGAAGGGATAGCGAATCTGGCGATCGTGAATCGAGTCGCGCGCAACCGAACAATAAGGACGGTCGATGGACCGCTGCCTCGTTCAGACGCAGTACAGGCGATCAGGCGGAACAACACCCGGCCCGATCCCGCCACGTCCGCCAACCGCCGGGCACCCGCAAGGACCGGCCGTCGCTGTATCGTTTCGTGCTCGGCCTGACCGGATCCCTGATACCATCACACCCTGGGCCATGACGTACGCTTCGGTTTTCCCAGCCCTTGCCTTCGCCTTTCCGCGATCAACCGCCCGACCATGCCGCCGCATCCCGCGACCGTTCCGGACACGATGCGTTCCATCCAGCCGACAGCCGGTTCTTGTTGCAGGACCGCAAGAATTAGGAGACTCAACTGGTGAGCATTGACGACGAAGACCGGGACGCCACAAGCGCCCAGCCCCTCGCGATGAAGGCAGGCGCGCGCAAGTCGGCGGCCAAGAAGACCGCGACCCGCAAGCCGGCCGCGAAGAAGGCCGCCGCCGGGAAGGCAGCCTCCAGCAAGAAAGCCGCGCCGAAGAAGGCCGCCGCCAAGACCGCCAGCCGCAAGGCACCCGCGAAGAAGACCGCGGCCCGCAAGGGAACCGCCAAGGCAGCCCCCGGCAAGAAAGCGGCCGCGAAGGCAACCGGCACGCGCAAGGCCGCGCCAAAGAAGGCCGGACGCAAGACAACCGCGAAAGCCGCCTCGCCCCGCAAGGCCGCCGGCAAGACGGTCGCCCGCAAGTCAACCGCCAAGGCCGCGCCGGCAAGGAAGACGGGCGCGCCAAAGTCCGCCGCCCGCAAGACGGCAACGGCCAAGGCCCCCGCGCGCAAGGCCGTGGCCAAGGCGCCGGCCCGCAAGGCCAGTGTGAAGAAGGCCGCCGCGCCAGCGAAGAAGGCGGCGCCGCGTCCCCGCAAGGCCGCCGCACCCGTCGCCCCGCCGACGACGCCCGATACCGATACCGCGCAGTAATCGCCGACTGTCCCCGCCGGCCTGGTTGGATCGCCACCGATCCAACCAGGCCGGCGGGACAATAACTGCCTGAAACGATCCCCCCGCGGGCGACAGGGGAAAGGCACCCACCCTCCTTTCCCCCGGCGGCAACCGGCCCCATACTATGGGGATGGTGGCCTTATCCGTTCTCGACCTCTCCCCGATCATCCAGGGCGGCGACGCCGGGATGGCCTTGCGCAACTCACTCGACCTGGCCCGCCATGTCGAGGCCCTGGGCTTCATCCGATACTGGATGGCCGAACATCACAACCTGCCCGGCATCGCGAGTTCCGCGACCGCCGTCGCCCTCGCCCATGTCGGCGCCGGGACGAGCACGATCCGGCTGGGCGCGGGCGGCATCATGCTGCCGAACCACGCCCCGCTGTTGATCGCGGAACAGTTCGGCACGCTGGCGGCCCTGCATCCCGGGCGCATCGACCTCGGCCTGGGACGCGCGCCCGGATCGGATGGGATCACGGCACGGGCGATGCGGCGGACGCTGCATGCGAGCGGTGACGACTTCCCGAATGATGTCGTTGAACTGATGGGTTATTTCCAACCCGCCGAACCAGGCCAGCAGGTCGTGGCCATCCCCGGCGCGGGGCTGGACGTGCCGATCTGGATCCTCGGGTCCAGCACCTATGGCGCGCAGCTTGCCGCGATGCTGGGGCTGCCCTTCGGCTTCGCCTCCCACTTCGCGCCCGGCATGATGATGGACGCGATCGCCATCTACCGGCAGCGCTTCCGCCCCTCCGCCCAGCTCTCCGAGCCCTACGTGATGCTCGGCGTCAACGTGATCGCGGCGGAGACGGACAAGGAGGCGCGGTATCTCTTCACCTCGGTCCAGCAATCCTTCGTGAACATCCGCAGCGGTCGGCCAAGCCCCTTGCCCCCGCCGGTGGAAGGGTTCGAGGAGGGCCTGGATCGCTATGCCCGCTCGATGATCAACGACGCGCTGTCCTGCGCCATCGTCGGATCACCGGAGACGGTGCGCCAGGGAATGGAAGCCTTCATCGCCCGCACCGGCGCCAGCGAACTGATGGTCACCGCGAACATCTTCGATCACGAGAAACGGAAACGCTCGTTCTCGATCGCGGCCGGCGCGCATGGGGGATTGAAGGCAGCCGCCTGAGGGGGCGTTCGCGCGGGGAGCCGCCGAACCTTCGTCGTAGTGGGCTGCGGCCACCGCACGATCGTCGTGGTGGCCCCCCGGGTCCGGCGAAGAGCCGGCCCGAGGACAGGCTCCGGGCCACCATCCACGAACTTCCTCAGTTCAAAACAGCGAAGTCGTGGATGATGGGCCAAAGCCCGTCCTCGGGCCGGCTCTTCGCCGGCCCCGAGAGCCCACCATGACGCCGGGCGTTCAGCCCCCCAAAAACTACCCCCCGTGCCGACGCACGAAATCCCGGATCAACCCCAGCGCCCGCACCGAGTCCGGCGCTGTCGGCGCGTTCGGGATGAAGGCATGCGGCTGGCCGGGGAAGCTATGGTCCTCGATCGACCCGCCCCGCCGGCGATAGGACGCGGCCAGCTTCGACGCCATGTCGTCGGTCAGGTTGTTGTCGACCGTGCCCTGCATGATCAGCGCGGGAGGCAGCGACACCGCCTCCTCCCGATCCAGGATATGCTGCGGGCTGCCCTCCTCCATCGCCGCTTCTGACGGCCAGAAGGCGTTATGCGCGGCGACCAGGCGGTCGTTGCCCTTGCCCTGCATGACGCGATAGCGGGTCAGCGGATCGGCCACCGGCCAGCAGACGATGCCAAAGCGCAGCGACGCATCGAACGCCGGCCCGGGCAGCGCGTTGTACCGCGGATCGTTCGGCCGCAGCATCGCCAGCAGCATCATGTGCCCGCCGGACGACGTGCCCAGGCCACCCACCAGCTCGGGCCGAGACCCCAGCTCAACCGCGCGCGACTTCAGCCACCGGATCCCCAAGTTCACATCGGCGATCGTATCCGGATAGCCCGCCACCGGCGGCATCCGGAAGTCGATGGAGGCAACGAGAACCCCGTTGGAAGCCAGGTCCTCGGCGATGCATTTGTTGTTGAACCGGTCGCCGCCGGTCCAGGCCCCGCCATGCACTTCCAGCACCGCGGGAAACGGTCCCGGCCCGTCCGGGCGGTAGATGGTCGCTTGCAGCGGGGTGCCGCCGGCGCGCTGGTACTCGGTATCCTCGGTGCGGAAGCCCATGGCGTCATCCCCTGCCCTTGTCGCTGGGCAAGGGTAACATACTCGAACGGTCCGTCCATGATCGGACAGCCAGCGTCTCCGGCCGCAATTACGATCATGCATGTCCAGAAAAGAGCGACTGAAACCTGGGGATTGCGATCCGCATTCAGGGTCTGTATCAAAAATTATTCGAATCTGACGCTTCCGAGGAACCCATGGCGGCCGACAACAGCAGCGATGACCGGTTCCGCTCTCTATACCCGATCGTAGTAGTGGGTGTGCTGGCGATATTGGCGCTACTCACGGCCCTATTGAGCATCGCGCGCCTGTCGAGCATGTTCAAATACTTAGCGAAAAGCTACAACGAAGGGTGGTACGCGCTTCACGTAGACACGATTTTGACAGGCCTACCCTTGTACCCTCCACGAGGCGGCCTTGTGATGAACAACTATCCCCCGCTTTGGTTCTACGTGACTGCCGAGATTGCGAGATGGACCGACGATATCGTGTTCGCAAGCCGAATCATAACGGCGGTTTCATTCGCCCTTATCGGGTTGTTCATTGGCGTTTTCGTCCATCGCATAACCCGCGATCGAGCGGCGTCGTTGACCGCGTGCCTGATCTTTCTGCTGTCCATGCTCATCGGTTTTCCTTATTCCGTGGGCTTCGGCGATCCCCAGATGCTCGCACATGCGGTCATGTTGGGAGGTTTGGCTTGGCACGCCGGTGCCCCGCGAAGTGTACGTCGTGTTTGGATCCTGGCATTCATCATGACGACGGCGCTGTTCATGAAGCACAACCCGGTATCCTTGCCGATGGCGGTCGGCATAACGTTGCTCTTACACGACAGAAGAATCGGCTTGCACTACGTCACGGCCGGTGTCGGCTCGGCGTTGGCCGGTCTTCTCGTATGCTACGCCTTGTTCGGATATCCGTTCATCGATGGACTGCTATCGGCGCGTCGCTATGGCGCGCGAGCGATCGTCGACCTCTTTTTCGCCAATCTCATGCCGCTTCTGCCCCTGCTGGCCCTTGGATGTCTGGGGATAGTCATACGGGCACGGGACGAATGGACAACGCTGATTGCGTCCTACCTGGCATTGGCGACCGCCCTGGGGTTGCTTTGGTCAGGTGGGTCGGGCGTTAGCGCCAACATATTCATCGATGTCGTGATCGGGTGTGCGATAGCAGGGGGCCTGCTTGTAGCCCATGCCGGCGAGGGTTGGACGCAGCCTGTCCGCATCGTCAGAACCTGGTCCGTCTGCGCTATCGCGGTTGCGGTGCTGTGCACGCCCGGGTTGCTGTACGCCCGATCACTGTTGAATGTCCCGGGGTGGATCGCACACGAGTCCGCCGTGGATGTCAGGACCAGGACGATTGTTGAGACGATCCACAATCACCCAGGGCGTGTCCTGTGTGAGATGCCTGCAATTTGCTACTGGTCTGGGAAGAAAATCGAGGTCGACCCATTCAACCGCCTGGAGGCGGTGATCGCGGGACGGACCGACAAACAATTGCTGCGACGCATGGTTGAGGAGAGGGCGTTCGCCCTCATCCTGGTGACCCGGGACTGGCCCCAGACGATCTACTTCCCCGACATCGTGGAGGCGGTTCAAGCACATTATCGGCCGACGAACGCCAGTGACGATCCCGAATTCATCATCCTCTCCCCGCGGTCGGGGGGCATATGCCCACCCGACTCTCCAGAGTGCGTTATCAGGTAGCGTCCAGCGTCGGCAGGCGATAGCGATCCTGCGGATCGTGCCAACCCTTGAACTCCGGCTTGCGCTTATCAGCGAACGCAGCGCGAGATTCCATCAGGTCGCCCTTGTCGCCGTGGTCGTGCAGCTTCTTCGCGAGGTCCTCGTAATCCTCGGTCACCCGCGGCCGCATCAGGCGCATCATGTGGACCGTGTTGACCCGCGACGCCGGGGGCAGTGTCAGCAGATGTTCCGCCATCGACATCGCGGTCGGCATCAGTTCGTCCGGTTCGACCAGGCGGTTGACGAAGCCTATCTCGTAGAAGCGCTCGGACGTGAAGCGGAAGCCGAGCGCCATCTCCATCGCGATGGGGTACGGCAGGTTGGCGATGTGACCGTGGTTGTAGCCACCCAGCAGCCACCGCTTGGCCTCCGACACCTCGAACAGGGTGTTGCGGACGGCGACGCGCAGGTCGGTGCGCTCGACCAGCATGAACCCACCGCCCATCGCGAAGCCGTTGACCGCGGCGATGACCGGCTTTTCCAGCGTGCCGTCCATGAAGGGATCGGCCTTGGCGGGGCGGCGGCCGCCGGGCGCGCCATCGGCGAGCGATTCCTTCATGTCCTCCCCGGCGCAGAAGCCGCGGCCGGAGCCGGTGAAGATCGCGACTTCCAGCCCGTCGTCGTGGCGGAATTCATTCCACGCCTCGGACAGCATGGTCCGCATTTCGTGGTTCAGCGCGTTCAGGCGCTCGGGCCTGTTCATACGCACGACGAACACCTGTCCGTGCCGCTCCGTTTCGACGACCGCCATGGGTGGACCCTCCTGTCTCGTTTGTTCCATTGGGGAGTGCCATGATGGCACAGGCCGAACCACGCCGCGACTCTTGGGGAAGGAAACACGATGACCAGCCAGGCCCTGCTGCCGGAACTGCACGAACACCAGGCCACCGGCCGGATCGCCGAGATCTATGACGAGATCAGGCGTTTCTCCGGCGTGCCCTATGTCTCCTCCTTGCAGCGCTACGTCGCCACCCTGCCGGGCGTGCTGGAATGGGCCTGGGACGCGGTGCGGCCGGCCTTGGTGTCCGGCATCATCCCGGAAACCGGCTGGCGGCTGGCCCGCGACGTGCGGATCGCCCCGGCCACGCCGGTATCAGCCGCCACGGTCCGAGCCTGGGGCGTGGACGCCGCGGGGCTCGCGGCGATGCGCAACGTGGCGGAGAACTTCGTTCGCGTCTCCCCCGTCAACATCATGACCGGCGCCTGCCTGCGCGCGATCCTGAACGGCCAGGTCCCCAACGGCACCGGCTTCACCGAAACCTGGACCCCGCCCGCCATGCTCGGCCCCATGCCGGGCAACGTGGACATCGCCAGCATGCCGCCGGCCCTTCATGCCGTCCTGATGCGCTTCGCGACCGAGGTCGATGGCCAGCCCTTCATCCCCGCCCTCTACCGGCAGTTCGCCCACTGGCCGGCGATGCTGGCCTGGCTGGCGGATGAGCTGGTGCCGCGCCTGACCAGCCCCGAGACCAACGCCGCCCGCGCCGCCTTCCGCGCCGCCGCGCTGGACGCCGCCCCAGCGATCGTTACCCGCCTGCCGCCCATCCCCTCCAGCTTCCGCCCGGACGCCGAAACCACGCGCCGGGTGCTGGTCACGATCGACCGCTATGCCCAGACCAGCCCGGAAATGACGATGTTCGGCCGCCTGGTGGAAGACGCGCTGCCGAAAACGCTCGACTGATCAGGCCGGGAACAGCGTCTCGGCCGTGTGCAGCGCGATCATGCGTTCCTCATCCGTCGGGATGCACCAGACCGAGACGCGCGCGCCGTCGGGAGAGACCATCGCCTCTCCCGCCGCGTTGCGGGCGTCGTCCAGGCCGGCGCCCAGCCAGGCGCAGAGCGCGGTGACCTCCCGCCGGGTCTCCGCGTCGTTTTCCCCGATGCCGGCGGTGAAGACCAACGCGTCCAGCCCACCCAGGGCGGCGGTCAGGGAGCCGATTTCGCGGACGATGCGGTAGACGAACAGGTCGATCGCCTCCCGCGCATGCGGATCGGCCGAGCCGCGCAGCGTCCTCATATCGGACGACACGCCGGAGACACCCAGCAGGCCGGAGCGGCGATACAGCAGGTCCTCGATGGCGGGGCCGTCCATCCCGTGGTGGTCCATCAGATACAGGATCACCCCGGGATCGAGCGCCCCGGTGCGCGTGCCCATCATCAGCCCGTCCACCGCGGTGAACCCCATCGTGCTGGCGACGCTGCGGCCCTGGTGCATGGCACAGAGGCTGGCGCCGTTGCCCAGGTGGCCGACGATGACCCGGCCGCCGGCGATGGAAGGCGCGACCTGCCGCAGGCGGCGGGCGATGTATTCGTAGGACAGGCCGTGGAACCCGTAGCGGCGAACCCCCTCCTCGGTCAGCGCGCGCGGCAGGGCAAAGGCCTGCGCCAAATGCGGCTGGCCGCGATGGAAGGCGGTGTCGAAGCAGGCAACCTGCGGCAGGTCCGGCGCCTCGGCCATCAGCATGCGGATCGGCGCCAGGTTGTGCGGCTGGTGCAGGGGCGCGAGGGGGATGAGCGCCTCCAGCGCCTCCAGGATCGGGCCGGTGACGCGCACCGGTTCGGCATGGGCGAGCCCGCCATGGACCACCCGATGCCCGACCGCGACCAGCCGCCGGCCGGCGCCCAGGCGTTCGGCGACGGCCAGGATTTCCCGCGTGGACCCGGCGTGATCCAGCGCCTCGGCCAGCCAGGTGGCGTCCGTGACGACCGTGCCGGCGGCGTCCTTGACCAGCAGGTGCGGCGCAAGCCCGATCTTCTCCACCTGCCCGTGATACAGCAGCGACTGTCCCGCATCCGCGTCATACAGCGCGAACTTGATGCTGGATGACCCGGCGTTCAGGACGAGGATGATACCCGGCATGGCGGCGCGCCCCTTGTGCTGCCCTTCCGGTCGGGATCCTCCGCCGCGGGCCCGATGTCGCGGTAGATGCCCGCGCGCGGAACGTCAACGCCAACCTCGGGCGCGGGCCCACCGGCCGCACGCGTCTTGCCCTGGTCAGGCCCCGCCGCCACACCATGTTCCCGACAGACACGTCAGGGGGAGCAACGATGGCCGAGGACGCGAATTTGCTGCGGGGGGAATCCTCCCCCTATCTGTTGCAGCACGCCGACAACCCGGTCCATTGGCGGCCCTGGGGCGCCGAAGCGCTGGCCGAGGCGAAGGCGGCCAACAAGCCGGTCATGCTCTCGATCGGCTACGCCGCCTGCCATTGGTGCCACGTCATGGCGCATGAATCCTTCGAGGACCAGGCGACCGCCGATCTGATGAACCGGCTGTTCGTCAACATCAAGGTCGACCGGGAGGAACGCCCCGACATCGACCACATCTACATGTCCGCTCTCCACGCCCTGGGCGAGCAGGGCGGCTGGCCGCTGACGATGTTCCTGACGCCCGATGGCGCGCCGTTCTGGGGGGGCACCTACTTCCCGCCCGAACCGCGCTGGGGCCGTCCGTCCTTCCGCCAGGTGCTGATGGGCGTGGCCGAGGCCTATCGCACCAACGCCGACCCAGTCGTGAAGAACACCGCCGCGCTGGCCCGCTTCCTGACCAACGCCGCCGCGCCCGATCCGGGGGATATGCCGACACCCCAGCATCTGGACGCGGTCGCCGAGTCCTACCTGAAGGTCACCGACCCGGACCTGGGCGGCCTGCGCGGCGCGCCGAAATTCCCCAACCCGCCGATCTTCCGTTTCCTCTGGCAGAACGCCTTCCGCACCGGCCAGCAAGCGGCCTTCGACGCCACGCATCTGATGCTGGAACGCATGTCCCAAGGCGGCATCTACGACCATCTCGGCGGTGCCTATGCCCGCTACTCCACCGACGCCGAGTGGCTGGTGCCGCATTTCGAGAAGATGCTCTACGACAACGCCCAATTGCTCGACCTGCTGGCGATGGCGCACGCGCACCGCCCCGATCCGCTCTACGCCCAGCGCGCCGAAGAAACGGTCGGCTGGATGATCCGCGACATGACGGCCGAGACCATCGACGGCCGCGCCGCCTTCGCGGCCTCGGAGGACGCCGACAGCGAGGGCGAGGAAGGCCGCTTCTACGTCTGGACCGAAGCGGAGGTCGACGCCCTGCTGGGCCCCGCCTCCCCGGCCTTCAAGCGCGCCTACGACGTGACGCCGGCCGGCAACTGGGAGGGCCACACGATCCTCCGCCGCCTGGTGCCCTTCGGCACCGACGCGGACGAAGCCTCCCTCGCCGCCTCTCGCGCCATCCTGTTCCAGGCGCGGGAAAAGCGCATCCGCCCCGGCCGCGACGACAAGGTGTTGGCCGACTGGAACGGCCTGGCCATCGCCGCCCTCGCCCGAGCCGCGATCGTCTTCGACCGTCCGGATTGGCTGACCCGCGCGCGGGAGGCGTTTGATTTCATCCTCGCCACCATGTCCGCCCCCGACGGCCGCATCCACCACGCCTTGCGCCTGGGGCGGATTTCCGCGGCCGGCCTGCTCGACGACCAGGCCGCCATGGCCCGCGCCGCGCTGGCCCTGCATGAGGCGACGGGCGATCCCACCTGCCTCGACCACGCGATCCGCCTGGCGGATGTGGCGGAGCTGTTCTTCTCCGACGGCCATGGCGGATTCTACACGACCGCCGCCGACGCCACCGACGTGCCCATGGCCCGCCCCCGCACCGCCGCCGATAACGCCACCCCGGCGGCGAATGGGGTGCTGGCCGATGTACTCGCCCGCCTTTTCCATTTGACCGGCGACCTCGTCTGGCGCGTCCGGGCGGAGGCGCTGCTGCGCGCCTTCTCCGGCGATCTCCGCGCCCTGAGTTCCATGCCCGGCCTGCTCGCCGCGACCGACACGCTGGAGGAAGCGGCCACAATCGTCATCACCGGCGATCCCGCCGATCCGCGCGCCCGCGCCCTGCTGACCACCGCCTTGTCGTCCCCCGACCCCGCCGTGGTGGTCCTGCGCGCGCCCACGGCCGACGCACTGCCCGCCGACCATCCAGCCCACGGCAAGGGCGGCGGCGCACCGGCGGCCTATCTGTGCCGCCGTTCCGTCTGCGGCCTGCCGGTGTCGGACCCGGCGGTACTGGCCGGAATGCTGCGCACCCGGTAGCCCGCGGCGGCGCGACATCCGAGGCACCGGCGGTGCCTCGGGCGCAGGGCAATCGCGCCTGGCGGGTTTCCGTCATGGGCCGGCTGACCCGCCCATCGCCAGGCGCGCAAGCGGTTGGAATCATGCGCGAACCCTATCGGCGGAGTCTCTGGCGATGGCCGGGTCGAGCCCGGCCAGGACGAGAAGCGCCGTCCCGGAGGCAAGCGCGATTGCCCTGGCCGCCGGCCTCTTGCCGCCTGAAAATTCTTGACAATATTCCTATTATTTGCTAGCCGGCGCGGTCTCGCACCAGCCCCCGGTTCGCCCGCATGGTCTCCACCCCGCTCCTCCGCCCCTTCCAGACCATGGGCATGCCCAAGCGGACCGGCAATTTGAACCACCCCTTTTCCCGTGAACCCATCCGAGCCGCCACCACGCGCGCCTTCGGAAAGCCGGCTCACCCATCGAAGGAAATTTTTCGTACGATGCTACCCCATGTCCGGTGAGAAATCCGCCCCAACCGCCCCCCCGGCCCCCCGTCCGCCCGCGACAACCACCCCCGACGGCAAGGACGCCTTCCGCTTCCTGAAGGACCTGCACGGCCGCCTGGTCGATGAACCCCTCATCCCCGGCAGCGCCTTCTACGAACCCCTGCATGAGGGCAACATCCAGGACGACCCGGTCGCACGGATGTTCACCTCCATCGCCTTCACGCCCGTCCAGAGCATCCAGCTCTTCTCCGGCTTCAGCGGCTCGGGCAAGACGACCGAACTGCTCCGCCTCAAGCAACGGCTCGAACAGGCGGGCTTCGTCGTCGTCTACGCCAACGCGCTCGACTACCTGAACCCCGCCGAACCGGTCGACATCACCGAACTGCTGATCGTCCTCGCCGCCGCCTTCGGCGAAGCCGTGGCCGAACTGCCCGGCGGCGCCGCCATGACCGAAAGCTTCTGGGGCCGGCTGCTGAATTTCCTCACCAACACCGAACTCTCGCTGACCCAGGCCGGCATCAAGGTGGAAGCCGAGGCACCGTTGCGGGAGGTGTTCGGCAAGCTCAAGGCCGGCGTCGACCTGAAGCTGGAACTGAAAACCGCGTCCTCCTTCCGCCAGAACCTGCAACGCGTGCTGAACAGCCATCTCGCGTCGTTGCAGCAGCAGGTCACGGACTTCTACGCCGACGCGGTCCGCCGCATCCGGGTGGAGCGGGGGCCGCAGACCAACATCGTCTTCCTGTTCGACCAGATGGAACAGATGCGCGGCGGCCTGCTGACCGAGCGCGACGTGATCCAGAGCGTCGAGCGCATCTTCACCATCCATGTGGAGCGGCTGAAGATCCCCGACCTGCACGTCGTCTACACCGTGCCGCCCTGGCTGAAATTCGTCACCCCCGGCATGGTCGCCATGGTCCTGCTGCCGGCCAGGCATCTGTGGAACAACAACCCGGCCCGCACGCCCACGGAAGCCAACCGGCGCGCCTTCCAATCCGTGGTGATGAAACGCCTGGGCGATGACGGCGCCCGCCGCCTGTTCGGAGAGGACGACGCCGAACGCGGCCTGCTGGTCGATACGCTGATCGACCAGAGCGGCGGGCACCTGCGCGACCTGCTGCGCCTGCTGCGCGATGTCGTGCTCCGTTCCGCCTCCCTGCCATCGCTGCCGGTGAACGCGACCGTCGTCGCCGCGACGATCAACGCCCTGCGCCGGGACTACCTGCCGATCGCGCGCAACGACGCGAAATGGCTGGCCGAGATCGCCCATAACCGCGTCACCGCCCTGCCGGACACCGAACCGGGCGCGATCAACCGGCTCAGCCGGTTCCTCGACAGCCACCGGGTGCTGTATTTCGTCAACGCCGAGGAATGGTACGACGTCCATCCCCTGATCCGGGATGAGATCGACAAGGTCCTGCGCGTGGCCGCCTCGGCCGACGCGGACCCGCACGGATGACCGCCGAACCCGGCGCCATCACCACCGCGATCGGGCGGCATTACGGCGCCGCGGCCGAGGCGGAGTGGTGCCGTGTCACCAGCCATTTCGCGCTGAATGACGGGTTCGCGCTACTGGTCCTGATCGTACCCGACAGCGACGGGGCGGCCCTGTGCCAGTTGGTACTCTCGGACCTCCTGCATGGCGACGGGCGGCATGTGCTGGACCTGTCGCCCGACAGCCCCTCCGCCCTGCGCCAGCTTGCGCCTACCCTGCTGCGACTGCGCGCCTCACCCGCCTGCGGCGCGGTCTGGCTGGCCGCCGCCGTGCCGCGATCGGCCGAGGACCACGCGGCCTGGGGCATGGCCTGGCGCTGGGGCCTGGCGACGCTGAACCAGAACCGCAACCCGCTGCGCCGGCGCATCGATCGCACCCTGGTCCTGGTGGGCGTGCCGGAACTGGTGCCGCTGTTTCGTGAATCGGCCCCCGACCTGTGGTCGGTGCGTTCGCTCGTGGTCTGGATCGAACCGGACCCCGATCTGGCCGCCGCCCGGCGCGAGCAGGCGAACCGGGACCGCCGCCTCGGATCGCGGCGGGCGCCGGCCGGACCGGTCCCCGACCTCGACCTGGCACTGGCCGAAATCAACCGCCTGCGGGACATGCCGGGGCGGGAGCGGGACCTGGCGACGATGGTCGAGCGCGCCGCCTGGGCCTATGCTGGACGGGGCAATGCCCCCGCGGCCGAGGCCTGCTTCCGGGAGGCGCTGGACCTGCGCGACCGCTGCGACGGGCCGGTCGCGATCGCGGGCACCCTGCTGAACCTCGGTGACATCCTGCTCGACCAGGCCCGTTCGGCCGAGGCCGAGGCGATGTTCCGGCGCACCATCGTCCTGGCCGAAAAGGGGAGCGCGATGGACGTCCTGCGGGCCAGCGCGCTGGACCTGCTGGCCCATGCGCTACTGGCCCAGGGACGGGCGGCCGAGGCCGAGGCCGTGTTCCGCCGGTCGCTGCATTTGGCCGAGGAAGGCGGTGCGACCGCCGACGCGCGCGGGGTGATGACCGACATGCTGGCCCGCGCGATCCTGACCCAAGGGCGGCCGGCGGAGGCGGAAGCCGTGTTCCGCCAGGCCCTGGCCCTCATCGAGGCCGGCAGTTCCGGTTCAGCTTCGCTCGGCATCACGATGGAAATGCTGGCGCACGCGATCCTGGCACAGGATCGGCCCGCGGAGGCCGAGGCGACCTTCCGCGAGGCCCTGGCCCTCGCTGAACAGGGTGGGGCGACGGCGGTCTCCCGCGCGGTGACCACGAAGATGCTGGCCCATGCGGTGCTCGCGCAGGGGCGGGCGACGGAGGCCGAGGCGCTGTTCCGCGGCGCGGTGTCGCTGGCCGAGGCGCATGACGCCCCCAGCGACCTGCTGCGGATCATGACGGCGGAACGCCGCACGTCCCGTCGTGGCCGCAAAGGGGGAAAACCCCCGTCGGCCTGAGGCGACGCGCGAGCTGAACGCCTCCACCCACGGGATTGGCGGCCACTCCGCGGGATTGGCGTCCCATCCACGGGACTGGCGGCAGAAGGGCCGCCACGACGGGAATGAGTCCGGCCCTGCGACCGGTCGGTTCGCTTGTGGTTGCGGGTTGCCTAAGCCGCCCGCCGGCGCTCCTGGGGGATGATCGCCAGCAGGGCGTCGACCAGCGAATCCATCATGGCGTCGGTATGGAGCGGGGTGGGGGTGAAGCGCAGACGCTCCTCCCCCCGCGGCACCGTCGGGTAGTTGATCGGGGTCGCGTACATCGCGAACTCGCTCAGCAGCCGGCGGCTGACGGCGGTGCAGAGCGCGGCCTCCCCCACATGCAGGGGCACGATGTGGCTGTCGGACTCGATCCGCGGCAGGCCGGCAGCGTCGAACCGGGCCTTCAGGGCGTCCGCACGCTCGAACAGCTTCGCCCGCCGTTCGTGATCGCCGCGCACATGGCGCACCGCGGCCAGGGCGGCGGCGGCGGTCATCGGCGGCAGGGAGGTGGTGAAGATGAACCCCGGCGCGGTGGAGCGGATGAAGTCCACGACCTCCGCATCGCCGGTGATGTAGCCGCCATGGCAGCCGAAGGCCTTGGCCAGCGTCCCCTCGATGATGTCGACCTGGTCGGCCACGCCATCGCGTTCCGATACGCCGCCGCCATTGGGGCCATACATGCCGACCGCATGGACCTCATCGAGGTAGGTCAGGGCGCCATGCTGCTTCGCCAGCGCGCAGATCGCGCCGATCGGGGCGATGTCGGCGTCCATGGAATAGACCGACTCGAAGGCGATCAGCTTGGGCGCCTCGGACGGGGAGGCACGCAGCAGCGCCTCCAGATGCGTCATGTCGTTGTGGCGGAAGATGTTGACGACGGCCCTCGCACCCTTGATCCCGGCGATCATCGAGGCATGGTTCTTGGCGTCGGAATAGACCTGCCAGAGCTGGTCCGGGCCGGCGGGACGGCTGTTCAGGATGGTCGACAGAGCCGCCTGGTTGGACACGAAGCCGGAGGTGAACAAAAGGGCCGCCTGCTTGCCATGCAGGTCGGCGAGTTCGGCTTCCAGGTCGTCATGCACCGGGCTGGTGCCGCTGATGTTGCGGGTCCCGCCCGCGCCCACGCCCATCAGGCGGGCCGCGTCGCAGGCCGCCTGGACCGGGACCGGATGGCCGCCCATGCCCAGGTAGTCATTCGCGGACCAGACCAGAACGCGGGTGCCGTCGGGGCTGATATAGTAGGGGAAGTCCTCGGCGCGCTTTTGCAGCGGGGTAAACACCCGGTAGCGGCCCTGGGAACGGATATCGTCCAGCGACCGCCGGCAATAGGCGTGGAACAGGCTCATGGACGTGGAACGCTTTCCTGTGTTGGACCACTCGGTGCATTGATTGACGCGCGTGATAGGGCTTTTCGTCCCGTGTTGCGAGGGGCGGCATTGATCAGGATCAATGACGCGCGCATGGCTGATGTGCCGGCGTTTGCCTATCGGGCGATCCATGGCCTAGGTTTCTGCTGCGCCGCAACAGACAGGAGCCATGCATGCCGTTGAGCCCCCCCGCCGAACGGGAGCATCTTCATACCCGCGCGATCGAGATCAAGGGGTACCGCCGGTCCGACGGCCTGTACGACATCGAGGCGCATCTGACCGATGCCAAGAGCTTCGGCCAGACCAACTACGACCGCGGCTATATCGAGCCCGGAGAGCCGATCCACGACATGTGGCTGCGCCTGACCGTCGACGACACGATGCTGATCGTGAAGGCCGAGGCCGTGAGCGACAAGACGCCCTATGTCATGTGCCCAACCGCCGCGCCCAATTTCTCCCGCCTGGAAGGCCAGCGGATCAAGGCCGGCTTCCTGCGCGATGCCAACCACCTCGTCGGCGGTCCCGTCGGCTGCACGCATCTGCGGGAACTGCTCCAGCAGATGGCGACGACCGCGTTCCAGGCGATCAGCCCGTCCAAGGTCAAGCGCGAGATGGCCGCCCGGAATGAGCCGGAGACCCCCGGCAGCGACAAGGTCGACGCCCGCATCACGGAAAAGATGGGCGGCGCGCCGAAGATCCTGAACACCTGCCTCGCGTATTCCGAGGACGGTCCCCTGGTGAAGCGCCGTTGGCCGCATCTGTATACCGGCCCCGACCGGACCCCGGCCGAAGCCGAGGCCGCGTCGGATTGACCAGGTCAGGCCGCCGACCTGGCCTGCGCGGCGAGGCGGGGACGCATCAGCGACCCGTGCCCGGCCGCCATGTGCCCCGAATCGGTCGCGGCCGATCGGAAGTAATTGAGCACGAAGACCCGTACCGCGCTGGTCCGGCCGCCGGGCGGGGCGGTCGATTCAACGTTTCGGACCAGGGTGCTCATGTCCTGGCCCTCCCTTTCACAGATTTCCAGGAGTGCATCCCAGAGTTCCGGTTCCAGGCGCATGCTGGTCCGGCCGGTTTCGGCGACGACGTTTCGGTTGACTAGACGACTGACGGTCACGACCGCCCCCATACAGAAGTGGACGGGGGACAGAGAACCACTCAAACGTAAACAAACCATTGACGATAGGCGTTTTATTTCAACCATTTGGCCATGCGATCGTACCGCCGGCGGTCAGATCGGCAGGGGGGCGTCCTTCATCCGCTCCATGCTGAACCGGCTGCTGACGTTGCGAAGTGGGATCGACCCGATCAACTTCCGGTAGAAATTATCGTAGGATGCGATGTCCGGCACAACCACATGCAGCAGATAATCGACCTCACCGCTCATGCGCCAGGCGTCCACGATCTCGGGCGTTTCGTTGATCACCCGGGCAAACCGGGCGAGCCATTCGCTGGAATGATCCGCCGTCTCGATCGCCACGAAAACCGACACCGGCAACCCGACCTTGACCGGGTCGAGCACGGCGACTCGGCGCTGGATGATCCCGTCCTGCTCCATCCGCCGGATACGCTTCCAGCAGGGCGTCGGCGTCAGCCCGACCTTGGCCGCGATGTCGGCAAGCGACAATGAGGCATCGACCGAGATCAACCGCAGGATTTCACGATCGAGCCGATCCAGGTCCTTGTCCGCAGCCATGGGTGGAACCCCTTTCATCCGGAGGCAGAGAGAATAATTTCTCTTTACCACCCATAGCGCGGGATCAGAGAGAAGAAAATACCAAGAATGCTGGAGCGGCTCAGCCGGCCGGACGGATCGCGGCGGCGTGCTCCTCGGGCGTGCGCAGGGTCAGGGCAAGGGCGTGCATCCCGCCGGCCTCGGGCGGGCCGTACTCCCCGGCCAAGGCGGTATTCACCGCGCGCGACCGCGCCACCCGGGTCTGGCCGCGAAAGACGGGGGAAACGAGGACGACGCTGTAATGCGTCTGGCCGCCCGGGGTGGCCCCGGTGTGGCCCGCATGCTGGGCGCTGTCGTCATGGACCAGCAGAAGGTCGGGGGTGAAGGCCGCGGTCAGCGTGGCGCGGATCCGGTCGGCGCGGGACGGAAGGGGGTCAGGGCTCATGCCCACCGATATCGGCCCCCCGCCCATCCCTGCCAAGGGCACCCCGCGCGAGACCGGATCGCGCGGGGGTCGTCAGCCAGGTCGCGTCAGATCAGCAGCTCGATCAGGAACGGGCCGGAGCGCTTCAGGGAATGGGCCAGCAGGTCGGCAAAGCCTTCGGCGTTGTCGGTCCGCGCGGCCTCGACGCCCATGGAGTTCGCCAGCATCGGCCAGTTGATGTCCGGGTTGCCGATATCCATCATGTCCAGCGCCGTGCGGCCGGGATTGGCGCCCACATTCGCCAGTTCGCCGAGCAGGATCTGGTACTTGCGGTTGGACAGCAGGACGGTCGTGACGTCGGTCTTCTCCCGCGCCTGGGTCCACAGGGCCTGCACGGTGTACATTGCCGACCCGTCGGCCTGCATGTTGATCACCCGACGGCCCGGCGCGCCGATCGCGGCACCCAGAGCCATCGGCGGCCCGCCCCCGATCGCCCCGCCGGTCACGTTCAGCCAGTCATGGTGCGGCGCCGCCTTGGTGTTGGCGAAGAAGCCGCGGCCGAAGGTCACGGACTCGTCGGCGATGATCGCCCCGTCCGGCATCAGCGCGCCCAGGGTCGCCGCCACGGCTTCCGGCGTCAGCGCGCCTCGGCCGGTCTGCGGCCGTTCGCCGTTGTCCGGTGCCGCAACCTTCGGAGCCTTCAGCACGTCGATCAGACGGGCCAGGGCCTCCAGCGCGTCCTGCTCGGGGCGGGCGAGGTTGAAGATCTGGGCATCGTCGGGGATCGAGGTCTGCGGCTTGTTCGGATAGGCAAAGAACGTCACCGGCTTCTTGCTGCCGCACAGGATCAGGTTCTTCGTCCCGGCCATCGCCTTGACCGCGACGTCCACCACATAAGGCACACGCTCGATCGAGACCCGGCCCTGGCCGCGCGCCATGCGCGCGTTGGAACCCTGCGCCATCAGGCGGCAGCCCGTCGCCTGCGCGATGCGCCACGCCATGGCGAGGCCCTCGTCGCTCAGCGCCACGCCGCCCAGCAGCAGGACCACGCCTTCGCCGCCACGACGCAGCACGGCGGCCGCGTCCTCGACCTGCTTCGGTTCGGCCGTCGGGGTCGGCAGCCTCGGCAACGCCTCGGCCACGATGCCGCCGTCGTTCCAGGAGGTATCGGACGGCAGGATCAACGTCGCGATCTGGCCCGGCGTGATCATCGCGGCCTGCACCGCGGCGGCCGTGTCGGCGCCCACGGTCTTCGCGTCCATCGCCGTGCGGACCCAGCCGGAGACGCCACGCGCCCAACCTTCCGTGTCCGCCGTCAGCGGCGCGTCCAGCGGACGGTGATACGTCGCCTGGTCGCCCGGAATGTTCACGATCGGGGTGTTGGCGCGACGGGCGTTGTGGAGATTGGCCATGCCGTTCGCCAGGCCCGGGCCGCAATGCAGCAACGTCGCCGCGGGCTTGCCGGCCATGCGGGCGTACCCGTCGGCCGCGCCAGTCACCACGCCCTCAAACAGCCCGAGGACACAGCGCATGCCAGGCACACGGTCGAGGGCCGCGACGAAATGCATCTCCGACGTGCCGGGGTTGGAGAAACAGGTGTCGACGCCACTCTTGAGCAACGAGTGAACCAGACTTTCAGCGCCATTCATGGGGACGGTCTCCTCAGGGTTTGGACGAGGCGTAACGCGTTTGCGACGGGGGCGGAAGGGCGGGGCTCCGCCCCGGATCCCGCAAGGGGGACGCTGTCCCCCTTGACCCCCTGCCAAGGGCCGAGCCCTTAGCGGGAGGTCCAGGAGGGCAGCGCCCTCCTGGTGGGGCATGGGGCAAAGCCCCATCCTTACGCCGTCGGCGCCACGTCGAGACGCACGGCGATGCCTTTCAGGGCTTCTGACACGGCCGGGTAGCGTTGCATCACCAGCGGGTCGTGGCCTGGCACGATCAGGTCCGGGCGCGCGGCATGGGCGCGCAGCGTGTCGAAGGCCACCAGCATATCGCCGACGTGCAACGCCGTCGTGAAGGGACGGTAGGTTTCCATGTTCTCGTAGAAATGCGTGACGTCGGAGGCCAGGACGACGACCCCGCGCTGGGTCTTCACCTTCACGAACTGCAGGCCGTGGGAGTGTCCGCCGGTCGGGACGATGCTGATGCCGGGCAGCACGTCGGCGGGACCGGTGTGGTAGACGACGCGGCCGTCGAAGTTCAGGCGGACGACGCCGCAGACGTCATCGGGCTCGAAGCTTTTCGCGAGCTGCTTGTATTTCATGTATTTGCCGACCGCGTAGTGCATCTCCGGTTCTTGCAGATGAAACTTCGCGATCGGGAATTTATGGAAATTGCCGACGTGGTCGTAGTGCATGTGGGTCAGAATCACGTCCTCGACCTTGGCGGGATCGACGCCCAGCAGCGACAAGGAGTCGATCGGGCAACGATCCAGCTTGCGCCCACGCTTGCCGCCACTTTCCTCGGTGAAGCCGATATCGATCACGACCGCGCGATCGGCGTTCTTCGCGACCCAGACGAAGTAGTCCATCGGCATCGGGCCGTCATGCGGATCGCCGCCGATGAAATGTTCGGCGCGATGGGCCGGACGGCCGGCATAGCGCAGGGCAAAGAGTTCATACGTATCGGTCATGGCTCAGGCGTTTCCTTCATAAGCGGCCAGATGCGGCATCACATGCCGGGTGAAAAGATCGAGGGAATGGAGGGATTCGGCGCCGGTGATGTCACCAAAGGCAAAGCGGCACAGCAGGTAGTTCAGGCCACCCGCCTTCACCTCCCCCAACAGAAACCCCGCCACCTTGTCCGCCGTTCCCGCCACCGCTCGGCCTTCCCTTTCGGCATCCTCAAACCGTTCCGGGAAGATCGCGTGGGCCGAGGGCATCATGTTGTGCTGCTTCCATAGCTTGAGGAAACTCGATCGCCATTTGTCATAGCCGCGGCGAGCGATTTCCAGGGCCTCGCGCTCCGTTTCCGCGACGACGACGTGGCGGCTGGTGCCCATCAGGGGCATGTCCTCGGGCGCGCCGCCCTGTTGGGCCCATTCCTGGCGATAGCGGTCGGTGATTTCATACCGGACGAGAACAGGTTGCTGACGATGTTGACCCGGTTCTTCGCGGCCCAGGTCACCTGGTCGGGGCGGCCGACGCCGTACCAAAGCGGCGGATGGGGGCGCTGCAAGGGTTCGATCTCGATCGGGACATCGCGATACTGGTAGTGCTTGCCTTCGAAGTTCAGCATCCCGCCTTGCATGCCACGCAGGATGACCTCCAGCGCCTCGGCGTACATCGACGGGGTTTGTTCCGGGTCCAGGCCGTAATAGCGCAGCTCGATGGGGGAAATGCCGCGCCCGACGCCGAGCATGAGGCGGCCTTTGCTGAGGTGATCGAGCATGCAGATTTCTTCCAGCAGCTTGATCGGGTGATACAGCGGCAGGAGGTAGACCAGCGCGCCGAGGCGAAGCTGCTTGGTCCGTTGCGCGGCGGCCGAGAGCCAGACGCCCGGCGAGGGTGCCACGCCCAGCGGCGTCGCATGGTGTTCGGCTACGTGGTAGCCGTAGAACCCGGCGCGATCATAGGCTTCGAGGAGGGTCAGCCGTTCCTCGAAGAACTGGTCGAGCGGCACCTGGCCGCGATCCATGTGATCGAACACGCCGAGTTTCATTGGGTCGTTTCCCCTTGGAACACGATCCGATCCTATCCCGGGCCGCCGAGCATGGCCACATGGGGGCGGGCCGGTTTCATCTACGGGCATCTCGTAGCAAGCGCGGTAAACTGGAAGGAGCACAGGGCGCGCCCAGACCGTCATGGTCGCGCTTGACGCGACCATCGCCAAGGACTCCGGTCCGCGGACCCGGGCATGATTTCAACCGCCATCGTGCCTGGCGATGGTCGCGTCAAGCGCGACCATGACGGTCTGGGATCGAACACCCAGCCCTTGGCCCCCCAAGCAGCCCCGATCACATCACGACAGGCCCACCCGCTTCCTTCCAGGCACCGATCCCGCCATGGATATGAACCGCCGTCGCAAGCCCCGCATCGCGCGCTGCCTGGACCGCCATCGCGGACCGTTCCCCGAACGCGCAGAAAAACACCAGCCGCCGGCCGGTCGCGTCGGCCAGGCCGTGCAGCACGCCACCGGGGCCGATGCTTTCCTGCAACTCGGGATAGGGCACATGCAGGGCGCCGGGGATATTCCCGTGGCGGGCGCGTTCCGCGGCCTCCCGCAGGTCGATCAGCGTGACGTCGGGACGGGTCGGGAAATCCAGCGCGTCGCGGGCGGTGACGGCCCAGCCGCGGCGGGCGATCTCCACCTGCGCCAGGCCCTGGCGCATGTTGGCGGGCACAGCCACGTCCATCATCTTCGGATTGGACAGGTTCAACCCGTTCATCAGCGCCACGTATTCGTCCACCGAGCCGACGCGCAGCCGAGGGTTGAAGCGCTTTTCCTCTCCGATCGTGCTGACCGTGTCGCCTTTGTAGTCATGCGCGGGATAGACCAGCGTGTCCTCCGGCAGGCGCAGCAGGCGGTTGAAGATCGAATCATACTGCGCCCGCGGATCGCCGTTCTGGAAGTCTGTCCGCCCGGTGCCGCGGATCAGCAGCGTGTCGCCGGTGAAGACCCGGTCATCGAGAAGGAAACTATAGGAATCGTCCGTATGGCCGGGCGTATACATGACGTTCAGCCCCAGCCCCTCGATCCGGATGACATCGCCGTCGGCAACCCGCATCGAAACGACATCGACGCCGGATTGTTCCCCCATCACGGTGATGCACTGCGTCCGGTCCCGCAGCGCGCCCAGGCCGGTGATGTGGTCGGCGTGGAGATGCGTATCGACCGCCTTGACCAGCCGCAGGTCCAGTTCCGCCATCAGTTGCAGATAGCGATCGACCTTCTCCAGGACCGGATCGATGATCAGCGCCTCGGCACCGCGGCGGGAGGCGATCAGGTAGCTGTAGGTGCCTGATGTCGCGTCGAACAACTGACGAAAGATCATAATCGGCTCCCGGCCATAGGATCACTATGGTATTCTACTCCTCGGGCGGGCTCTCGTGCGAGGATTCTCTCCGTTCGGTGCCCGGCCCGGCCTCTGTCGGAGCCACGGGCAGTTTCGGCGGCGGCCGCACCCGGGGCGTGGGCGGCGGCGGGACCCAGGGCCGGGCGCCGCGATGGGCGCGGTCGGTCAGCACCCGGGCGCCGTCGGGTTCCAGCCAGATCGCGGTCGGACCATCGCGCCAGACGGTGAACCGGTCGACCAAAGCGGGCCAGGGGCGGGGACACAGACCGCGGGCCGGTTCGGCCGAGACGATCACGCCGATGCCCGCACAGTCCCTGATCGGCTCCGCCACCCGCGCCAGATAGGCGGCGGGCGCATCGGGGCGGAGGCGCAGGAAGCAGCCGGGTTTCTCGCAGCGGATGGTGCCGACGGCCACCTCTCCCGCCGGGGGCAGTTTCGTCGCTTGATCCGCCCCCCAATGGTGCAGCCAGGCCTCTCGCAGGAACGCCGAACCGCCCTGGACCTGCTGGAGATACACGCCATGGGCGGTCCGTGCGGCGATCAGGCGGGCGTCGCCCGAGACCAGGATATCAGGCGGCCGGACCAGTAGCGGGGTCAGCAGCCCCAGCAGCATGAGCGGCACGCCCAGAAGACGACCTCGCCCGACCCACAGCCCCAGCCAGGCCATGCCGAATGCGAGGACGGCGAGGCCCCAGGGCGCCATGTGGGGAACGAGAACGGTCGCGGCGGGCAGGCTGGCGGTGAAATGGGCAACCCAGAGCGTGGCCTCGATCCCCCAGCGCACCGGGATCAGGGCGATCCACTCCAGATGCAGGGGCATCAGCAGCAGGGCGAGCATCCCGGCCGGCATCACCAGGACGCTGGTCAGCGGCACGCCGACCATATTGGACAGGGCGTAGTAAAGCTGGATGCGGCCGAAGTGATACGCGCCAAACGGCAGGGTCGCGGTGCCGGCCAGCAGGCTGCTCGCCATCAGGCCGAGCACGAACAGGACGGATTTGCGGTGCCAGCCTTGGCGGCCGCCCTGGTTCAGCCAGGGACGCAGTGCCTCGAACCCCGCGATCAGGGCGAGCACGGCGGAAAAGCTCATTTGCAGGGAGGCGCCGAGGACCTGCCACGGCTCCACCAGCACCACCAGGGCCGCGGCGGCCGCCAGGCCGCGCAGGGAGACGACGCGGCGGCCGGCCAGCAGGGCGACGGTGAACAGGCATGCCATCAGGAAGCAGCGCACGGTCGGGATCTGCGATCCGGTCAGCCCCGTGTAGAACCCGCCCACCCCCAGGGCGATCACGGCGGCGACCGCGCGGCTGGGCCAGTGCAGGGTGGCGTATTCGCTCAGCGCCAGCAGGAACCGGGCAACCATCATGGTCACGCCCAGCACGATCGCCAGATGCAGGCCCGACACCGACAGCACATGCGCCAGCCCGGAGTCCCGGAACGCCGCCATGTCGGCCCGCGCGATGCCGGTCTGGCTGCCGATCAGGATGCCCACCGCGACCTGGCCCGAGGGGCCCGGGATTGCGGCGGCGATGCGGGCGGACGCGGCCTCGGCCAGATGGCGCAGCCAGCCCGCCAGGCCGGAGGGCGTGTCGTGCGACAGGACCTCCACCGGACCCAGCGCGTAGCCGGAACTGCCGAGGCCGGAGTAGAACGTCTCCCGCTGCATGTCCCAGCCGCCGGGCAGGACGGGGGCGCCGATCGGGCGGACCATCGCGCGAACCCGCACCGTGTCGCCGGTCACCAGGACCGTCTGGTCGGTGGGGCGGAGGCGGACGCGGACCGACCTCGGCAAGGGTTCGGCGGCCTTGTCCAGGACGGGATGGGCCAGGGTCAGGCGCCGCCCCTCCGGCAGGATGTCGATGGCGCGGATCGCCCCGGTGACGATGGTGGCCTGCCAGGGCAACGTCGTGGCCAAGGGGGGCGCCCGGGCGGTGGCGACCTGGGCGGCCGTGAAGCCGATGGTCGTGGCCAGGAACGGGGTCAGCGCGAGCCGGATCAGGTCATGGCGCCACAAGGCCAGCAGCGGCACGCCGACCGAGGCGGCGCAGACCGCGCCCAGCCAGGGCCAGGGCTCCTGGAGCGGTTGGTAATAGGCCAGCACGCCGATCGCCAGGAACACCGGCAGCCAAAGGACCAGCCGGTCGCGCTGGCGCTCCACCCCGTCCCGCAGCCGGTCGGCCAGTGCGGTCGGGAAGCGGGCGCGCGCCGACACCAGCCACCTGGGGGGGAGGCTGGACCAAATGCCGCCATCGCCGACGAGCCATCGCATCGGCGCAATGTGGCCCGCCAATCCTCAATATTCGGTGAACGGCGGGGCGTTTCCGGCATTTTGGCGCGCGCGGTGATTCCGTTCGGCGGCGATCTGCTCTACATCGCCCCCATGTCCGACATATCCCCCCAGGTCGCCCCCGCCAGGGTCCGCACCCGCTTCGCGCCCAGCCCGACCGGCCAGCTTCATATCGGCGGCGCCCGCACCGCGCTGTTCAACTTCCTGTACAGCCGCCACACCGGCGGCGACTTCCTGTTGCGGGTGGAAGACACCGACCGCGAACGCTCCACCGACGCCTTCACCCAGGGCATTCTCGACAGCCTCGCCTGGCTGGGCCTGACCCCGGATGAGCCGCCGGTCTTCCAATCCACCCGCGCCGCCCGCCATGCCGAGGTCGCGCATGAAATGCTGGCCGCCGGCAAGGCCTATTATTGCTACTGCACGCCCGAGGAACTGCGGCAGATGCGCGAACAGGCGGTCGCCGAGGGCCGGTCCCCCCGCTATGATGGGCGCTGGCGCGACCGCGATCCCGCCGAGGCGCCCGCGGGGGTCAAGCCGTCGATCCGCCTGAAGGCTCCGCGGGATGGGGAAACGGTTGTCGATGACCTGGTACAGGGCCCGGTCCGCGTCGCCAACGCCGAACTGGACGACATGATCATCCTGCGCGGCGACGGGACTCCGACCTATCTGCATGCGGTCGTGGTCGACGACCACGACATGGCGATCACCCATGTGATCCGCGGCGATGACCACCTGACCAACACGTTTCGCCAGGTACAGGTGTTTCAGGCGATGGGCTGGCCCCTGCCCCGCTTCGCCCATATCCCGCTGATCCACGGCGCCGACGGCTCCAAGCTGTCCAAGCGGCACGGCGCGGTTTCCGTCATGGAGTTCGACGCCCAGGGCTATCTGCCCGAAGCCGTCTGCAACTACCTGATGCGCCTGGGCTGGTCGCATGGCGACCTGGAAGTGGTGGACCGGGACGAAGCCATCCGCCTCTTCGACATCGTGGACGTGAACCGCGGCGCGTCGCGGATGGACTATGCCAAGCTCACGAACCTCAACGGCGTCTATATCCGCAAGGCGGATGACGATCGTCTGACAAAGGACGTGCTGCGGCGGCTGATCCACCAGCATGACCTGTCCGTCGGCTCGATCGCCGCGGACCGAATCCGGACCCTGATGCCGCATCTGAAGGAACGGGCGAAGTCGATGCTTGAGCTCGCACAGGCGGCAGCGTTCCTGGCGCGGGTCGTGCCGCTGCCGATGGAACCGAAGGCCGCCGCGATCCTGACGCCCGAGGCCAGGCTCCTGCTGCGCGACGTCGCGGCCGACCTGGCGGCGACCGACTTCACCGTGCCGGCTCTGGACGCGGCGTTGCGGGCCTTCGCCGAACGGACGGGGCGGAAGCTGGGCCAGGTCGCCCAGCCACTGCGCGCCGCCCTGACCGGCAGCACGGTCAGCCCGGGGATCGACGCGACGCTCGCCGCCCTGGGCAAGGACGAAGCACTCGCGCGGATCGCCGACGCATCGCGATAATCTCCCGCGCACGATGCATGGGGAAAAATCATCCCCATTCGGTCGAAGAAAAGAAAAATCTGCCGGCTTGATCCAAATCAATGCCCGGACCCGGCTATCGGGGCATGTTTCCACTCGAGGCGGCGGTGACCTTCACCGCACCTCTCTTGGACTCCTCCCCAAACTTGGCGGTGCCTCTGGCGCCGCCTTTCTTTTTTCGGGCTCCGGAAACGAGAAAGGGACCCCGAAGGGTCCCAAGCCGGTCGTCATGAAAAAGAGTGAAGGGCGGGGGAACCGCAGGGGAGGGTCGTTCCCCCCGCCCTTCATCGCCAGGGATCAGGCAGGCCAACCCGTACCGCCAATCCCACGTTCCGCCCGGACTCCGATGTCAGATGCACCATGCCCAGTGCAATTCCGACCCTTGTTGTTCCGTATGCGAACCGTGAGCATCGTACCACTCCCTGGCTGACCGGCGTGGCTTCGTGGGGGAGAAGCGAAGGTCACGACCGGCGTCGAGAGAGAATGTATTCGATTGCGCCAGGAAATACAGAGTTACTATTTACAGCGCTTGCTCATGTATTTCTGCATGAAAATCTTGGTAATTCTGGGGTGCATTTCCGATAATATCTATCATGACGATTTCAGAAAAATTGCGGGAAGAAATCCAGAATTTCCACGTTTGTTCTTGTTCAGGCTAAGGCACGATCTCCCGCTTATAGGCCAGACCATAAGGGCCGACCCGCAGCGACCCGCCCTCGGTCAACGGGACCGTGCCGTCGATGCGCTGCCCGTCGATGAAGGTGCCGTTGGTGGAACCGAGGTCGGTGACAACGACATCGTCCCCCACCACCGCCACCTGGCAATGCGCGCGCGACACCGCCCCATCCGGCAACAACACCTGCGCCGGTCGCGCTCGGCCGATCACCAGGGGGGAGTCGGACAAGGCAACCCGGGTCGCCGCGGTGGCCGGGCTGACAACCTCCAGCCAGTGAAACACACGGGGTTCGGCTGGTGCGTCCTCGCCCGGCGCGGAGATGCGGATCGTCTGTTCAAGCGCGTCGGCATCCGTCCCGGCCGCACGCGGCCAACCCCGGGTGCCATCGAGCCGGCCCATCCCGAGCCGTTGCGCCGCGTCCGCGACCTCGGCCGCTGTCTGGCGCAGAGTGTCGTCGAAATAGCCCGCGGCCGCCCGTGCCAGAGACACCCGCAGCACGCGGCCCGGCGCGCGGTCCAGCAGGCCCTGGCTGATCAGCCACGAGATATGGTCCCGGATCGTCTGGAAGCTCTGCCCGGTCTGGTCCAGCACGCTCGCGGCAAGCTGATCGGCGACCAGGCTGTCCTCGCCGGCCATGCCGCGACGCAGGTGATCCGCGTGCTCCATCGCACGGTGCATCAGGATCCAATAGGAGGTGGACGTCAGGCGCCGCCGAGCCTCGGTGCGTCTGGCGGGAGAGAGGTTCTGGTCGGTGAGGAACTGGTCGGCCCCGGCAAGCCAGGCGAGGGCATAGGTGTCGAAAACCTGAAGGATCGTCCCGCGGTCCCGGTCCTGCAACGCCGCCGGGGCGGAGCCTGACAGCGACGGGTCGATATGGCGCATGGCGCCCTGCATCTCATCCGCGACGGCGAGCAGGAACGTGTCGAAGGTGGAGAGCAGGCCCTCGGTCGGCGTGACGATCGTGCGGCCGGTCAGCTTGGCCTCTCGCGGGGTCGCGACGCAGAGGCCGAGGCGTTCGATATCCTCCACGCGTTCCCGCACGGTGGCATCGTCCAGCAGATAGAGTTCCTTGGTGACGCCGTAGATCTGGCGCACCGGCACGCCGCCGCGGCCACGGGTGCAGAGATAGCCGATGATCGTCTGATGAACCCGGTTTGCCAAAGCTGGGAATCGCGCGCGCCAGGCTCTCTGCTGTGCCGACAGCAGGTCGATGATGGCGGACTCCTTCTGCATGGGTTCGGCTCCCGAGGCTGTTCTGGCGTTTTACGATCCGTTTCGTCCTTACCGCTGTCCTACACGAAACGGGAAGGAAATCACGCAAATTCATCGTACTGGCGTGGCGGGACCGAAAGGGGTTAGGAAGGGACATGATGGGAATTACAATAGCCATGCAGCCGATCGGCCTGATCGCGACGCCTTGGGCCAGTATCGGCGATTGTCCCCGGAATGGCCGACAACCCGATCCGGCGCCGGTCTGCACCGTGACCGTCGACGAAGCGTTTCGGGATGGGCTGATGGGGTTGGACGGCTTCTCCCACCTGATCCTGCTTTACTGGTTGGACCAGGCGAAAACGCCGCAATTGGTCTTCACGCCGCACTTCGACCCGGAGCCTCGGGGCGTGTTCGCGACGCGGGGGCCTCGGCGGCCGAACCCGATCGGGATGTCCGTGGTGGCGTTCGACGGGTTCGATGGCCCGGGGCGGCTGCTGGTGCGGTATCTGGACTGCGTGAACGGCACGCCGCTGCTGGACATCAAGCCCTATCTGATGACGACGGACGCGGAGCCCGCGGCGACGATGGGGTGGCTGGGGAAGCACGCGACGCGGAACCGGAACACGGGCGGCTGATCAGACGATCAGCACCATGCCGCCATAGGCCGCCACCTGGGCGTCGCGGGTGAGCAGGCGTAACGGCTCGGTTATCGCCTGGGCGACCAGGATGCGGTCGAACGGGTCGCCGTGCAGGGGCGGCAGGGTTTCGACCGCGGCCGCGTGGATGGGCGTTATGTCCAGCAGCCCGAACTCCGCCGACCGGAAGTAACCCAGCGCCTCCTCGCCCGAGATCGGCATGTTGCTGCGCGCCAAGGCGTGTTTGATCGAGATTTCCCAGACCGTGGCGGCGCTGACCATCACCGCATTCTCCGGGTCGTCAATCAGGCTGCGGGCGAGATCGGACAGCCGCGGGTCGTCGGCGATGGCCCAGAGCGCGATATGCGTGTCGAGCAGCAGCCTCAAGCAGCGGAGCCAGCGAACAGAGCCGCGACGGTCGCGTTGTCGGCGTCGATCGAGTCCGGCACGGTGAAGCGGCCCTTGGCGACGCCAATGCGGCGGCCAGGCTTCACGGAGGGCAACGGCATCAGGCGCGCGACGGGACGGCCGTTGCGGGCGATGATGATCTCGGCCTCCGAGCCGGTTTCCACGGCTTCTACGAAGCGCGAGAGGTTGGATTTGGCTTCAAGCATGTTGATGGTCCGCATGATGGCAGCCCTTTTGGCCAGACCAGACTAACCTAAGAGATGCGATCGGGCGCTTCAAGAACTATCAACGGATATCGACCGGCGGCGTGGATCGGCGCATTCTGTGGGGCCTCAGGCAGCGTCCATCCGAAACAGGAACCTTCCGCATGTTGACACGCCGCACCGTCCTAGCTGGCGCCGCCGTTCTGGCCGCCCCCGCCATCTCCCGCGCCCAGGCGGCGCCTATCCGGATCGGGGAAATCAACTCCTATTCGGCCATTCCGTCGTTCACCCTGCCCTATCGCAACGGCTGGCAGATGGCCGTTGAGCAGATCAACGAAGCCGGTGGTGTGCTGGGCCGCAAGCTGGAGGTGATCAGCCGCGACGACGCCGGCAAGCCGCAGGACGCAATCCGCCTGGCGGGTGAGCTTTTGGATGAGCAGAAGGTGGACGTTCTGTCCGGCGGGTTCCTGTCGAACGTGGGCCTCGCGCTGTCGGATTTCGCGGCCCAGCGCCAGCGGTTGTTCGTGGCCGGGGAGCCTTTGTCTGATGCGATGGTGTGGGAGAAGGGCAACCGGTTCTGCTTCCGCCTCCGCCCGTCCACCTACATGCAGGCTGCGATGCTGGCCGAGGAAGCGGCGAAGCTGCCGGCCAAGCGGTGGGTAACGGTCGCGCCGAACTATGAATATGGCACGTCGTCGGTGAAGTGGTTCAAGGCCTTGCTGACGGCCAAGCGCCCGGATGTGCAATTCGTTGCGGAACAATGGCCGGCTTTGGGGAAGATCGACGCGGGGGCCACGGTCGCCGCATTGGCCGAGGCCAAGCCGGAGGCGATCTTCAACGTCACTTTCGGCCCTGATCTGACCAATTTCGTCCGCCAGGGCAACACGCGGGGGCTGTTTGAAGGCCGAGCGGTGGCGTCGATGCTGACGGGGGAGCCGGAGTATCTGGAGCCGTTGGGGGATGAGGCGCCGGTTGGCTGGTGGGTGACGGGGTATCCTCGGGAGTTGGTTGAGACTCCGGCCAACAAGGCGTTCATCGCGGCGTATCAGGCTCGGTTCAAGGTGTTGCCGGGGATGGGGTCCGTGGTGGGGCATGCGCTGATCGTGTCGATCGCGGCGGGGATCGCGCGGGCGGGATCGCTGGAGACGGATAAGCTGATTACTGGGTTCCGGGGTGCGACGTTTGACACACCGATTGGGGCGGCGAGTTATCGGGCGATCGACCACCAGGGGACGCTGGGCACGTATGTCGGGAAGACGGCGCTGAAGGGTGGCAAGGGCGTGATGGTTGATTGGCGGTATGCGGACGGGGCCAACTATCTGCCGACGGATGAGGAAGTTCGGAAGCTGCGCCCCGCCGGGTAGACCGTGATGGTGTGGGATGGCGGCCCATTCCTCAAGATCTGCGGATTGCGGACCGAGAATGAAGCGCGCGCGGCCGTTGCCGCGGGGGCGACGGCGCTCGGGATGCTGGTCGGCCTGACGCATCGGGCAGAAGATGAGGCGTCCGAGGCGGAGGCCGGCCACCTGGTCTCCGCCCTGGCATCCTGGCCGACCATGGTGCTGGTGACCCATCTTCTTGATCCGGCGGCCATCGCGGCGCTGGCACAACGGATCGGTGTCACGACCATCCAGATGCATGGGGACGTGCCGCCCGAGGGCCTCCGCGCGGTGCGTGGCCTTGCCCCAGACACCTGCCTGATCAAGGCGATCCATGTCACCGGCCCGGATGCTGTCGGGCGGGCCGAGGCTTTCGCGCCCCTCGCCGATGCCCTGCTGCTGGACTCCCGCACCGCCGACCGCCTGGGCGGGACCGGCAAGACCCATGACTGGACCATCAGCCGCCGCATCGTCGCCGCGGTGGCGCCCGTGCCGGTGATCCTGGCCGGTGGCCTGACGCCGGACAACGTCGCCGCGGCCATCGAACAGGTTCGCCCGGCCGGGGTCGATGTGAACTCGGGTGTCGAGGACCCAACCGGCGCCAAGGACCCCGCCCGCATGCGCGCCTTCATCGCCTCCGCGCGATCCGCGTTCAGGACGGCTTGATGGACTTCGTGGTGATCCAGCTTCTGACCGGCCTTGCCAGCGCGGCGTCGCTGTTCCTGATCGCCGCCGGCCTGACGGTGATCTTCGGCGTCACACGAGTCGTCAACTTCTCCCACGGCAGCCTGTACATGATCGGCTGCTACCTCGCCTGGAGCATTCTGACCCGCCTCCCCCGCGATCCGGCCTGGTTCGCGCTCGGCATCCTGCTCGCCGCCCTCGCCACCGGCCTGATCGGCGCCCTGCTGGAAACCACCCTGCTGCGCCGCATCTACCGCGCGCCGGAGTTATTCCAGCTTCTGGCCACCTTCGGCGTGGTGCTGGTCATCCAGGACCTGGTGCCCCTGATCTGGGGACCGCAGGACCTGCCTCTGCCCCGCCCGCCCTGGCTGCGAAGCTTCGTGACCATCATGGGGGAGCGGTTTCCCCTCTATGACCTCATCCTGATCGCCATCGGCCCGGTGGTGCTGCTTCTGCTCTGGCTGCTGCTGCACCGGACCCGCTTCGGCATCCTGATCCGCGCGGCGACCGAGGACCGAGAGATGGCGGCCGCCCTCGGCATCGATCAGCGCATCCTGTTTACCGCGGTCTTCGCCCTGGGCGCCGCGTTGGCGGGCCTGGGCGGGGCGCTGATCCTGCCGAACACCTCGGCCAACACGGGTATCGACCTGGCGGTGATCGTGGAGGCCTTCGTGGTCGTCGTGGTCGGCGGCATGGGCAGCGTGACCGGCGCCTTCGTCGCGGCCCTGCTGATCGGGGTCCTGCAATCCTTCGGGATCGCCCTGCTGCCCAAGGCCACCCTGGTCCTGGCCTTCGTCGTCATGGCGATCGTCCTGATCGCCCGCCCGAACGGGCTGCTGGGCCAACCCCTCGCCCCGGTCCGAGGCGCCGCCGGCGTCCCCACCCTGATCCGGCCCGCAAGCAAGCTGACCCAGGCGGTCCTAATGGCGGGGTTGGGACTGGCGGTGGTGGCCCCCTTCGTCCTCGGCCCCTATCCGCAGGCCGTGCTGACCGAGGCCCTGATCGCCATGGTCTTCGCCGCCAGCCTGCATCTGACCATGGGCCCCGGCGGCATGGTCAGCTTCGGGCACGCCGCCTGGTTTGGCCTCGGTGCCTACGGTGCCGCTTTGGCCGCGAAAATCCTGCTGTTGCCGACACCAATCGGGTTGCTCGCCGCGCCTTTGGTGGCCGGGCTGGCGGCGGCGGCGTTCGGGGCCTTCATCGTCCGGCTGTCGGGCGTGTATCTGGCCATGCTGACGCTCGCTTTCGCACAGATCGTCTGGGCCGTCGCGACCCAATGGTCCTGGCTGACGGGGGGCGACGACGGAGTCCTCGGTGTCTGGCCCGCCCTTCCCTTCCCCTTCTACTGGGCCGTGCTCGGCCTCAGCGCCGGGACCGTCTGGCTGCTGCGGCAGGTGATCCATGCGCCTTTCGGGTTCGCCCTACGTGCTTCCAGGGATTCGACACTGCGAGCTGGCGCCATCGGCCTGGACCCGGATCGCCTGCGGATGGCGGCCTTCACCATCGCCGGGGCGGCGGCGGGCCTCTCGGGCGGGCTGTTCGCCTACGCGAAAGGGAGCGTGTTTCCGACCTATGTGCATGTGGGGCACTCGGTCGACGCGCTGCTGATGGTGCTGCTGGGCGGCGTGCAGACCGTCAGCGGACCGATCGTCGGGGCGCTCGTCTATACCGGGCTGTATGACATACTGCTCCAGGTTACCACGATGTGGCGGCTCGCACTGGGGCTGGCGATCATCGGCCTGGTCCTGCTGTTCCCCAACGGCATTGCCGGCGCGATCAGGCGGCCGGCATGAGCCTGCTGACCGCAAGCGACCTCCGCAAGAACTTCGGCGGTGTGGAGGCCGTGGCCGGCGTCTCCTTCACCCTGGCCGCCGGGGAACTCCTGGCCCTGATCGGCCCGAACGGCGCCGGGAAATCCACCTGCTTCAACCTGCTGAACGGCCAGACCCCGCCCGACTCTGGTTCCGTCATGCTGGACGGCACCGACATCACCGGCTGGCCGCCCCGCCGCGTCTGGCGCCTGGGGGTCGGGCGCAGCTTCCAGGTCGCGGCCACCTTCGCCTCGATGACCGTGCGGGAGAATGTCCAGATGGCGCTGATCGCCCGCCACGGGCTGGTCTGGCGCTTTCTCCGCCCCGCCCACCGCCTGTTCCGCGCCGAGGCCGATGCCCTGCTGGCCCAGGCCGGATTGACGGACCAGGCGGACCAGGGCTGCGGCGCGCTGGCCTATGGGGCGCTGAAACGGCTGGAACTGGCACTCGCTTTGGCCAACGACCCGCGTCTGCTGCTGATGGATGAGCCCGCGGCGGGCCTCGCCCCCGCCGACCGGCGCGTGCTGATGGACCTGGTTCGCCGGCTGGCCCGGGAACGGAACTGCGCCGTGCTGTTCACCGAGCACGACATGGACATCGTCTTCGCCGTTGCCGACCGGATCATGGTGATGGATCGCGGCAAGCTGATCGCCGAGGGCGACCCGGCCGCGATCCGCGCCAACCGCCTGGTCCAGGCGGTCTACCTGGGCGAGGAAAGCTGACTCAGTAAGGCTTGTCCCCCGCCACCGTCACCCGGAAACCCGAGCGCGTGTGAGGCCAGTAATCCCACATCGCCCGGTGCTGGGTGCAGCGATTGTCCCAGAACGCCACCGAGTTCTCCCGCCAGCGGAACCGGCACTGGAACAACGGGTCCTCGCTCAGGTCGAACAGATAGGCCAGGATGCCCGCGCTCTCGTCCCGCGGCACGCCGACGATGCTCGTGGTGAAGCCCCGGTTCACATACAGCGCCTTCCGCCCGGTCACCGGATGGACGCGGATGATCGGATGTTCAGCGCGCGGATAGACGGGTTTGTCCTGCACGCCGAGGTTGGCATACATCCCGCGATACACGGGTTCGCCGTCATGCACGGCCGTCAGCCCGTCCAGATAGACCTTCATCCGGTCGGACAGAGCCTCATAGGCCGCGTACATGCTGGCGAACAGCGTGTCGCCGCCCTTGGGCGGACATTGCTTGATGTACAGGATGCTGCCCATCGGCGGCTCCGGATCGCAGGACACATCGCTGTGCCAGGCTTCGCCGTTGGCGCGCGGGCTGTCCTTGTCGGCGCGGATGATCATCAGCTCCGGATGGCCCGCGACATGCGGCGCGGCCGGATGGCTGTGCAGCTCCCCGAAGTTGCGCCCGAACGACAGATGCTGTTCGGGCGTCATGTCCTGGTCACGGAAGAAAATCACCGCGTTTTCGGCCAAAGCGCGGTGAATCTCCGACATCTGGTGGTTGGACAGCGGCGCGGAGAGGTCCACGCCGCTGATCTCCGCCCCGATGATCGGCGTCAGCTTGTCGATCGTGATCGTTTCGTACGGCGCGGACTCATCGGGGTTGTGCCGATACCGGGGTCCGTTGTTGCCACGCAGCGCACTCATGATGGTTGCTCCCTCTCAGCGCTGGACGTTGTCGCTCCGCACCGGAATGCCGGTCTGCTCATAGCAAACCTGCGCAAACGCCTTAACCCCCTCCTCGATCACCTGCTTGCTCGGCATGGCAAAGCAAAGCCGCAGATGGGAGCTGGAATTGTCCGGGCTGACCGCCCAGGCCGGGCCTTCGTTGAAGATGATGCCCCGCTCCGCCGCCGGCTTCAGCAGCTTCCGCACATCGACGCTGTCGGGCAGCTTGATCCACAGGAAGATGCCGCCCTTGGGCGCCCAGCATTCAGCGGAGGTGCCGAATTCGCGCTCCACCGCCTCCACCATGCATTTCAGCTTGTCGTGCAGGACGCCGTTCAGGTGGTTCAAATGCTTGTCGAAATTCTTCGAGAAGTATTCCGCGACCACCATCTGGTCGAGCGCGCCGGTGCCGCTGTCACCCTTCAGCGGGAGCAGCCGGCGCATGATCTCCCACGGGGCCACGATGTAGCCCAGCCGCAGCGCGGGGGCGAGCGACTTGGAGAACGACCCGAGATGGATCACCGCGCCGGGATCAAGCGCATAAAGCGCCGGCGGCGCCTCCACCCCGTCCCACAGCAGGTCGGCGTAGCACTCGTCCTCGAAGATGCAGACGTTATACTCGCGGGCCAGCTTGATCAGCGCGTGACGGCGGCCGAGCGGCAGGATGCTGGCCGTCGGGTTCTGGATCGTCGGGATCGTGTAGATGAACTTGGGCGTGATGCCGCGCGCCTTCAGGTCCTTGAGCTGCTGTTCCAGCGCGTCAATGACGATGCCGTCTTCGTCCAGCTTCATCGCTTCCAGCTTCGCGCCGATCTTGCGGAAGCGGTTCATCGCGCCCTGGTAGCAGAATTCCTCGCACAGGACGGTGTCGCCCGGGTTGACCAGCATGCCGCTGATCATGTCGAGCCCCTGGCCCGATCCCGTCGTGATCATCACGTCATCAATGCCGATATTCGTGCCGCGGATGCGGTTGCAACGGTCGGCGACGAACTGGCGCAGGCCAGGATAGCCCTGCGGCCCCATGCCGAGATTATAGATCGCGAGCTTGGCACCCTCGCGGCGCAGGACGGAGGCCGCGGCGTCGACCAGGCCCTCGATCGGAATCTGCTCCGGGTCGTTGTTGCCACCGACGAAATAGTACGGAGGGAACGGCGCCCATTTTGCCGCCGGGTCCGGCAGCCCGTTGCGATAGAGCTTGCCGTAATCAATCATGCTGTCGGCCATGGGACGTTTTCCTCTCGTCTGTTGGACGGGAGGTTAGCAATTTCCCGGGCGCCTGCCAGCCCCGCTTCTGTGATCAGGGCAGGGCCAGGCGCGTGGTCGCGTAGACCGAGGCGATGGGCGCCTGGAAACCAATGCTGGTTAGGGTCAGGTCCCCGTCCTCGATCCGGGTGGTCCGATCCGGCCAGGCACCGTCGGCGTCACGCCGCAGGACCTCGGCCAGGATGGCTGTGCTGTGGACGATCAGGATTTCCCGCACGCTGGGGATGGTCGCATAGGCCCAGATATTGGCCCAGGTCTCCGCCTTGTTGCTGGGGGAGAGGATTTCGACGATCAGCACCGGGTCCGAGAGGTCGTATTCCTCGGCCTGGTACGGGGTGCAGGTGACGGCGAGATCGGGGATCCGGAAGTTTTCCGAGGATCGGATGCGGGGGACGATGCCCGGGGCGGAGATGATTGAGCAGGGTCCGCCGCCCTGGCGGAGATGATCCCTGATCATCGCGCCGAGTTCAGCCTGGAGCGCGCCATGGGTCCGGCTTGTGGGCGCCATGGCGGTCGGAATGCCGTCGATCAACTGCCAGCGTGTTCCAGCCGGGGCGTTCCAGGACAGGAACTCCCGCACGGACATGACGCTCGGGATTTGCAGCGCTGCTTCCATGCGGGCAGCGTAGCACGGTCGGGCGCGCGAGGCACGCGTGTTGCGGGCGCTGGGCCCCGAAACCGTGCGGAGGATGGTCCCCGGCACGAGGTGTTCAGACCGGAGACCCTCCTGACAGGTGTTCGGAGACCCTCCTGACACATGCACCGTGCGCATTCGGGTCGCGGAGGTCAATTTCCGCGATCCGGAAGCGCATGAAGAACACATCCCACACGCCATCGACCGGCGTGTGGCGAAAGGCGACATCCAGGCCCTTGAAGGCCTTCGACAGTTTGATCCGTCGTCCTTCCAGGCTGACGCCGCCATGGTCGTAGACCCTGCGGACCCGGTCCGTCGTATAGTATTCCGGCTCGGGCAGTTGCTCGGGAAAGCTGACCGGGCTTGGCCGCCAGCGGCTCGTCGGCACCGCCAGGTCGAGGGCCTCGTGCGGGCGTTCCTCGTTGTAGACCCGGCGGAACTGATCGAAGGCGGGCTGGCAGGCCGCGAGGTCGGCGAAGCGCCGAGCCTGCAGCCCCCCCACATCCAAGGTCCGATGGAACCGTTCGTCCTTGCCCTGGGTCTGGGGATGATACGGCCGTCCATGCCGCATCCTGACGCCGCATCGCAGCAGCCAGACCTCCAGTTCAGTGAAGCTGTCCGCGCCGCTGGCACCCCAGGGCGAGCCGTTGTCGCACAGCAGCCGCTCCGGCAGGCCATGCCGGCGGAACAGGTCGATCAGGCGCGCCTGCACCGTCTCCCTCGTCTCGTTGGCGCAGGCCGACAGACCGATCAGATAGCGGCTATGGTCATCCAGCACGGTCAGCGCGTGGCAGCGGCCGCGGTCCAGCGCGAAATGGCCCTTGAAGTCCATCTGCCACATCTCGTTCGGCGCCTCGCGTTCGAACCGCACGGGCGCCAGACGACGCGCCGTCTCCGTCGGGTCCAGCTTGTCGTGCCGGCGCAGCACCTCGGTCACCGTCGATGCGCGTGGCACATCCGTGACCCCGAGATCGATAAGCCGGCGCGCCAGCTTCCGCCCGCCCCAACGCGGATGCGCCTCCCGCAACTCCAGGATCCGCGTCTCCATCGCCTCGGGCGTGCGCCGCGGGCTGACGTGCGGGCGGCTGGAGCGCGGCTCCAACCCCTCCGCACCCGCCTCCCGATAGCGGCGGAGATACAGATGCCCGGTCTGACGGCTGATCCCGAAGCGGCGGCACAACTCCGCCACCGAGAGATCCCCCTGCTCAACCAGGCGCACGAATTCCAGGCGACTGTCCATCACGGTTCCCGACTTCCATGGCATCGCGGTGTTCCTTCTCACCGCAGAACGATAGTGTCAGGAGGGTCTCCGAACACCTGTCAGGGAGGTCTCCGGTCTGAACACACAAGGCCGGGGATGACGATTGAGGCTTCAGCGCGGCAGCGTCGTCGCACCCATCAGGAACTCATCCACCGCGCGGGCGCATTGGCGCCCCTCGCGGATCGCCCAGACCACNNACTGGCCACGCCGCATGTCGCCGGCCGAGAACACCCGCTCCCGCGACGTGCGATAGTCCACCATGTTGGCGGCGACGTTGCCGCGCTGGTCGAGTTCCACGGCCGCGTTCTCCAGCAGGCCGTCGCGGCGCGGGCCCATGAAGCCCATCGCCAGCAGCACGAGGTCCGCCTTCAACTGGAACTCGCTGCCCGGGACTTCCTTCATCTGCATCCGGCCATCGGGAGCGGTCGCCCACTCGACGCGGACGCAATGCAGCGCGGTGACCTTGCCGTCCTTGCCCTCGGCCGTCTTGGTCAGCACGGCCCAGTCGCGTTCGGTGCCTTCGTCATGCGCGTGGGACGACCGCAGCTTCAGCGGCCAGTCCGGCCAGGTCATGGCCTTGTTTTCCTTCACCGGTGGCTTCGGCATGATCTCGATCTGCATGATCGAGGCCGCGCCCTGCCGCGCGGAGGTGCCGATGCAGTCCGACCCGGTGTC
>DIUL01000076.1 GCA_002422345.1 Acetobacteraceae bacterium UBA6159 | reverse complement strand
GCCGTCAACCGGACAGTAGTGACCCTCTTTAATAAGTGCGGTTGCCCACATGGAAATTACGGCGCCAACGCTGAGTAATACAATTGAAACGGGGTCATAAAAGTCTTGCCCCCTATAGAATTCGATCCTTTCTTTCTACGGCTGATGGTATCACAGTCCGCTATTCAACGTGAGGTCGCAGTATCGATGTAATGGCCGCATCACAAGAATTCTGCACCGAAGCCAGAGGCTTAAAATCAACGTGCTTTCCCGCTGCATAAAACTGGTGCGCACTGGTCGATGCATCCTGGCGGCGTGGCGCCTTGGCACTGCTGAGGGAACGTCCGCAATGGGTCAATACCCGACTTTACAATCGGACCCACTACCGGGAAACCTCAATGCTGAGCACCACCATGGCGAGTTTGGTCGTACTGGTTAATTTCGTTGCCGCCTTCGCTGTGTTCTCGCGCGACAGGTCACTGCCCGCCTGCTTCAACATCACGACCCAAGCCTGCGCGTTGCTGTGGCCGAGCGCACCATACAGGCTTGGTTAGACCACATGGCGTCGAAGCCGCCCCCGCCGCCGTCCGTCAGGCGATCATCAGGTCGGCAAGATCGGGTTTGCGCAGGAAGCCGGACATCTCGGCGGTGTAGAACGGGTTCATCGTGGCCGAGCGACCGTGTTCGGTCCAATAGTAGTTATGGGCGCGCTTGTCGCTCCAGACCTTGGCGCGGTTGCGTTCGTCCACCAGGTGGTTGTAGCGCCAGAACGCGTCCGGCCGGACCTCCATCGCCCCGCCATTGCCCAGGACCAGCGCCTCCATGCACTGAAGTGCGTAATGGGCGACCTTTTCGTGGAACGAAGCCACGGTCAGGCCGCCGTTGGTGTTTGGGCCATAGATCGACCAGAGATTGGGAAAGCCCGGCATCATGCACCCCATGTAGGCGCGCGCCCCATCCTTCGCCCAGAACGCATCCAGCGTCTGACCACCGCGGCCGGTGATGGTCATGGGGTACAGGTATTCCGTCGCATGGAAGCCGGTCGCGTAGACGATCACGTCAACCTCGTGCAGCGTGCCGTCCTTGGCCACGATGCCGTTCGGCTCGATCCGCTCGACCCCGCTGGTGACAAGGGAGACATTGTCGCGCCGCAGGGCGTCAAGAATGGAATAGTCGGGGTCAACGACAACCGCGCGGGCCGACCAGACCGGATGCGGCGGGGTCATGGCGGCCACGAGCGCTGGATCGCCCAGCTTGCGCTCCAGGAAGCCGATGCACCCCTCGCGAGCCCGCTTGTTGAGCGGGTTGCAGGCGTAGGGATCGTCGAAGTCCCGATCGATCTCCGCGACATTCGCGATGCGGTCCAGCGAGCAGGTCCGCGCACGCATGAAGTTGGTATGGAACGGCAGGTTGCGGTCGAGCCAGTTGACCTGAGGCGGGAACGGCGAGCGGTAGCCGGGCACCGGAAACAGCCACTGCGGCGTCCGCTGGAACGCGGTGACGTGGGCGGCCTCCAGCGCCAGCTCGGGGATCATCTGGTAGCCGGTGCAGCCGGTGCCGATCACCGCCACCCGCTTGCCCTTCATATCGAAGTCCTGCGGCCACCGCGCCGTGTGCCACGACGCGCCGGCGAAAGTTTCGGCGCCCGGGATCACCGGGATGTTCGGCCGGCTGAGAAAACCGACCGCTGTGATCACCGCGCGAGAACGGATGGTCCGTGCACCGTCCGGCCCCTCAATGTCGATCTTCCACTCGCCCGCGGTCTCGTCCCAGGTCATTGTCTTGACCTCGGTGTTGAACTGGATGTGCCGGCGCAGGTCGAAATTGTCGGCGACCCAGTCGAAATACTTCACGTTCTCCCGCCACTCGCAGAACGGGTTCGGATAGGGGAAGTCGACGCCGAGCAGATGGGTGTAGGAGCGGCTGGGGGTATCGACCCGGGCGCCCGGGTAGCGGTTCTCCCACCAGGTGCCGCCGACGCCGTCGTTCTTCTCGATGACGGTGAACGGGAACCCGGCCTCGCGCAGTTGCAGCGCAGCGTTCAGCCCGCCCATGCCGGCGCCGATCACCGTCACGGTGAAGTCCTTCAGGCGCGCCGGATCGGGTTTCTGCTGCCAGTGCAGGGACCGCGCCGCCGGGTCGATCGCCAGTTCCTCCACGTGATGGTGCAGGTCCTCGCCCTCCATCGTCCGCCCCAGCATCAGGCCCAGGCTGACGGCGAGCCGTTCCGGGGAACCGATCGCGATCTCGCCCGCGCCGCTGTCGCGATAGGCCTTCAGGAAGTCGGCGGCCTTGCGGCGGAGCAGGGCCTCATCCGCGTCGGTCGCTGGCGCCGGGACATCGAAGTAGCCGGCCAGCACCGTCTTTACGCGTGTCGCCGCCACTTCGGGGTCACCGGTGAGCTGGTAGACCAAGCCACGGAGGACCATGGGATCGGCATGGGTGATCGCATCCTCGATCACCGCGTCGCTCGCTTCCAGCAGTTCCGGCCGTGAAGATATCGTCTGCTTGGTCATACGCTCAGGTCTCCGCGGTAGCGTTGCTTGTGCTCGATTTGAGCCCAGAGGAGCAACCCCTCGGGCGATCTGGGGCATGCTACCCACCGTCCGACTACCTTCGCAACGGCGGACGTGTCGGAACAACGGCCGGTGATGGTGCCGCCGATCGCAGCCCAAGCGTCAGATCCGGACGACATTGTTACAATCAAACGAGCCAAGACCGACGCCCGACGTGATAGCCCCCTGTCACAAGGTAAAGTTCGCCTCGATCAAAGCATGTGACCCGGTCAGCCTGATCGCGAAGTCCGCGGCGCTGTCACCGTTCACGTCGCCCGATACAAAGGTTGCCCCGCCGACCACCTCGGCGCGCACTTCCCCCGCCGTACCCGAGAACGCGGCGGCTCCGATGAAGGTGAAAGCCTGATTGCCGATCTCGCCGGTATCAGCGTCAAGCGTCTTCAGTCCGATCAGATCTCCCGCCAACGCGGAGAAATCGTCGATCGTGTCCTGACCGGACAAATCCACCGTCGAGTCGCTCAACGCCAGGAGAACGAAAATATCGGCCCCAAGGCCACCCACCACGAAATCGGCGCCACCTGCTCCCGCGATCACATCCTTTCCGTCGCCACCGGTGATGGTATTGGCAAACTCATTGCCGGTCAGCGCCCGGCCACCCGCACCCGTGGCCGCTGCCAGGAACTCGATGCCACTGGTTGCTCCCAGTGTCACCCCGACACTGGCCAGGATCGTGTCGGCCGTTCCGCCGCCCCCGCCGCTCGCTTCGCTGACGACGTCGCCCACGTGATTGACGTGATAGGTGTCGTTGCCCGCCCGCCCCACCATCCAGTCGGCGCCCGCCGTCCCGACCAGGTCGTCATCCGCCGCTCCGCCCAGAACCAGGGACAGCGGGTCCGACGCCGCGCTGACATTGCCGGCCCGGTCGATCGTCTTGCCGGTGACAATATGGTTCCCGGCGGCCAGCGCGATCGGAGCGACCCAGGTCCCGACCGCGGACACGATGGCGGACCCGATTTCCGTGACCCCTTCGAACAGCCGGATCGTGGTGCCGGTGGGCGCGGTGCCGCTGATCGCGGTTGCGGTCGCTTTCAGCAGGACGGGCGCGACCTCGGGCGTCGTGTCGACCGTGACGAACTGCCCTGGCGACGCGAGGCCCTTGTTGCCGGCGGCATCCGTCGCCCGCGCCTGGACTGCGTGTTTTCCCTCGGACAGCGGCGTTGACATGATCGACCACGCGCCGGTGCCGTCGGCGGTCCCCGAGCCGATCACGGTGGCACCGACCAGCAACGAGATGGCGCTGCCCGCCTCCGCCATCCCCGTAAACACTGGTGTCGAGACATTCGTAACGTTATCGTTGTCGAACCGACCGGTGTCGGAGCCAGCGGCCAGGTCGGGCCTGGAGGGGCGGTCGGGCGCGGTGCGGTCGATGGTGACCGTCAGGCCGGCCGAGGGCCCGGCGCTGTTGCCCGCGGCGTCGGACGCGGTGGCGGTGATGACATGCGCGCCCTCGGCCAACGTGCTGGCGCGGATCGCCCAGGCGCCTGCCACGTTCGCCTTGCCAGTCCCCAGCAATGTCGCGCCATCATACAGCATGACGGTCGCGCCCGCCTCGGCCACGCCCTGGAAGACGGGTTTGTCGTTGCGGGTGATATCATCGACACTCGACACCCCGTCATCACTCACCCCCACCAGGTCCGGTGTGCTCGGCGTTGGCGACAGCGTGGTGTCGATGGTCACCAACAGGGCCGGCGAATCAGGCCCGGTGGTGCCGGAAGGATCGGTGGCCCGTGCCCGAATGGCATGTCGCCCATCCGCCAGCGGCGCGGCGGTGATCGACCAGGCGCCGTTGGCATCGGCCATGCCCGAGCCCAGGACGGTCGTGCCCGCCAGCAGCGTGACGGTCGCGTTGGCGGCGGCCACGCCCGAGAAGGTCGGTGTCGCGTCCTTCGTGATGTTGTCGCCGCTCGATACCCCGGTGTCTGACGCGGCGTCCATGTCGGGCCTGGTCACGTTGAACCCGGCGAGCGTAACGGCGGTGGACACACGCGCGACGGCTTGGCCCGACGTGTAGGTTGTATAGCCACCCGTGGTGCCGCCCTGCACCCAGGCCCCGGAGCCGAGCAGGACGGTGTCGCCTAGGTTGCCGTCGATGGTGAGGGTGTTGGTGGTCGAGGAGAGGTTCAGGATCCTCAGTGCCGACAGCTTAAGAATGTTGTCACCGCTGCCGGTGATGTCGATGACCTCGATGTTCCGCAGCCTGTTGCTGGCGATGGTGGTCAGGTCGAACGTCATGCCGCCGCCATCCAGCGCCAGGGTGTCGACGCCGGTCCCGCCATCAATGCGCTGGAACGTCAGGTCGGGGACCTTGATCGTGTCGTTGCAGCCCGCGCCCAGCAGGACATCGACGCCACCGCGGCCGTCCAGCATGTCGTTGCCGAGGCCCGCGACGATGTTGTCGGCGCCGGTGGTGCCGGTCAGGGTTTCCGATTCGGCGCCGCCGAGATGGGTAACGGTGGCGGAAAAATCACCGCCGAAGATGACGTAGCTTTCACCGGCGTTGCCTTTGGCATTCCCCCCCGCGTCGGCGTAGGGAGCCCCGATGAAGAGATCGTCGAACCCGTCCCCGTTTACATCCCCCGCCGAGGCGACCGAGCGGCCGGATTGGTCAAAGGCATCCTGGCCATAGATGACGAACCCGCCGGTACCAGCTGCGATGGTGGCCAGATCGATGCTGGGGCCGAAGCCCCCCGCCTTGCCGAACACGACATAGCTGTCACCGGCACTGGGCTTGGCGTTCCCCGCCGCGTCGGCTAGATGCGCCCCGATAACAAGATCGTCGAACCCATCGCCGTTGACATCACCCGCCGAGGCTACGGAGAAGCCGGATCTGTCGCTCCCATCCTGCCCGTAGATGGCGAAGCCACCAGTGCCGGCGGCAATCGTGCTCAGGTCGATGCTGGCGCCGAAGTCCCCGGCCTTGCCGAAGATGACGTAGCTGTCGCCGGCGGCGGACCGGGCGTTCCCCGCCGCGTCGGCCAGATACGCTCCGACAACAAGATCGTCGAACCCGTCGCCGTTGACATCCCCCGCCGAGGCAACGGAGTAGCCGAACAGGTCGGTCACATCCTGCCCGGAGATGACGAACCCTCCGGTGCCGGCCGCGATCGTGGCCAGAGCGATGCTGGCGCCGAAGCCGCCCGCCTTGCCGAACACCACATAGCTCTCACCGGCTCTGCCGTTCACGTTCCCCGCCGCTTGGGCATAGGGAGCCCCGATGATGAGATCGTCGAACCCGTCCCCGTTGACATCGCCCGCTGAGGCGACCGAGCGGCCCGATAGGTCATTGGCGTCCTGTCCGAAGACGACGAACCCGCCGGTGCCGCCCGCGATGGTGGCCAGATCGAGGCTGGCGCCGAAGCCGCCGGCCTTGCCGAACAAAACATAGCTCTCACCGGCAAATCTCTTGGCGTTCCCCTCCCCGTAGGCGCCGGATGCCCCGACGATGAGATCGTCGAACCCGTCGCCGTTAAGATCCCCCGCCGAGGCAACGGAGTCGCCCGACAGGTCAAGTTCATCCTGTCCGAAGATGACGAACCCGCCGGTGCCGCCCGCGATGGTGGTCAGATCGAGGCTGGCGCCGAAGCCCCCGGACTTGCCGAACACAACATAGCTGTCGCCGGCACCGGACTTGACGTTCCCCGCCCCGTCGGCGCGGTCGGCCCCGATGATGAGATCGTCGAACCCATCGCCATTGATATCCCCCGCCGAGGCAACGGAGGTGCCGGAACGATCCTCCGCATCCTGCCCCTGGATGACAAAGCCACCCATGCCGTTCGCCACGTCAGTCAGGTCGATCGCCGGATAGCCGAGGGCGAGATCCGTATCGACCTCCAGCGTCGCTTCGCCGCGCGTGTACGTCGTGTAGCCACGGAATGTCCCGACATTGGTCCAGGATTCCGAACCGAAGTTCAGCAAATCCCCCTTGTTGCCCTCCACCCGCAGGGTGCTCGTGGTCGAGGACAGGTTCAGCACGGCCCGCGCCGAGACCTTCAAGGTGTTCGGGCCGGTGCCGGTCAGGTCGATGACCTCGATGTCGCTGATGGTCGAGGCGGGCAGCGTGGTCAGGTCCAGGACCATCTGGGACCCTTCCAGCACCAGCGTGTCGATACCTGTCCCGCCATCGATCCGGCGGAAGGTCAGGTCGGGAACGCTGAAGAAGTCAGCGCCCGCTCCGCCGAATATGACATCGGCCCCGCCGTTGCCGAACAGCGTGTCGTTGCCCTGGCCACCAACGATGGTGTCCTTGCCGTTCGTGCCGACCAGCGTGTCGGCCCCGGCGGTGCCCGCATGGGTCACCGTGCCGGTGAAGTCCTTGCCGAACATGACATAGCTGTCGCCGGCGGATGTCTCCAGGTTCCCCACGCCATCCGCGGCGTGTGCGCCGATCAGGAGATCGTCGTAGCCATCCCCGTCGATATCCCCCGCCGAGGCGACGGACCGGCCGGACCTGTCCCCGGCATCCTGGCCGTCGATCACGAAACCACCCGTGCCGGCGAAGATGGCGGTGAGATCGACGCTGGCGCCGAAGCCGGACCTCCTGCCCAGCACGACATAGGTCTCACCGGCGCCGGCCCTCAGATCCCCCGCCGAGGCGGCGCGGTCCGCGCCGATGATGATGTCGTCGTAGCCATCGGCGTTGATGTCGCCCGCCGCGGCGACCGAGATCCCGACCTGGTCTTGGGTGTTCAGTCCACGGATGACGAAACCGCCGGTCCCGGCGGCGATGGTCGCCAGATCGACACTGGCGCCAAAGCCGGACGCCTTGCCGTACACGACATAGGCTTCGCCAATCTGCAGGCCGAATTGTTTGGAAGCGGCGCTGAAGGGCGCGCCAATGACCAGGTCGGCGAAGCCATCGCCGTTGATGTCCCCCGCCGAAGCAACCGAGAAACCGGAAAGGTCGACAGTATTGCGCCCGTGGATGACGAAGCCGCCCGTGCCCGCGGCGACGGTCGCCAGGCTGAGGCTGGCGCCGATCCCGGCGGTCGTGCCGAAGACGACGTAGCTCTCGCCCGCGTCGCTCGTGGCATTACCCGCGGAGTCGGCCGCATGGGCACCGATGATCAGGTCGTCCAACCCATCACCGTTGACGTCCCCGGCCGAGGCCACAGCCGCGCCCGACAGATCGAAGGGATCCTGACCGTAAAGGACGAAGCCTCCGCTCCCGTTGGCGATGGTCGTCAGGTCGATGCTGGCGCCGAACCCGGTGGCCTTGCCGAAAATGACGTAGCTCTCACCGGCGTTGACCTTGGCATTCCCCGCCGCGTCGCCGTAGCGCGCGCCGATGATCAGGTCGTCGAACCCGTCTCCGTTGAAATCCCCGGCGGATGCGACGGATGCGCCCGCGGTATCACCCGCGTCACGCCCGTGGATGACAAAGCCGCCAGACCCCGCGGCGATCGTGGCCAGATCCAGGCTCGCCCCGAAGCCCGAGGCCTTGCCGAACACGACATAGCTGTCGCCCGCGTCGGTCTTCGCGTTGCTGGCCGCGTCGCCGTAGCGGGCGCCGATGATCAGGTCATCGAACCCGTCACCGTTGAGATCGCCGGCCGAAGCCACCGAGAAACCGGACCGATCGCCCGCGTCCTGCCCGTAGATGACGAAGCCCTGGCTGCCGCCGGCGACCGTGGTCAGGTCGATGCTCGCCCCGAACCCGGCGGCCCTGCCGAAAATGACGTAGCTCTCACCGGCGTTGGCCTTGGCATTCCCCGCCGCGTCGCCGTAGCGCGCACCGATGATCAGGTCGTCGAACCCGTCGCCGTTGATGTCCCCCGCCGAGGCAACGGAAAACCCGGACTCATCAGAGGTATCCTGCCCAAGGATGGCGAACCCACCCGTGCCGGCGGCAATGATGGTCAGGTCGATCGGTGTCAGGGCCATGAACACGTTCCTTACCAGGCTCGGCCTTCATTACGATGCATTAGCGACAGGATGTCAAAAAGGATGACAATCCTCATGACATTGGATGACGTTCCGATTCACGAATGATCGGTCAATTCTGAGCGGCCGGCCCGGCCGATCGCGCTGGCGTTTCCGGGTTCAGCGGGACGGAGGCGGTTTCGAACCGCGTCCGCTCCCGGTCGGAAAAAACTGGTTCTCCGGCCGCGGCAACCCGAGATGCTCCCGCAGGGTCGTTCCCTCATAGTCTTCGCGGAAAAGGCCGCGGCGACGCAGTTCCGGGATGACATGCGCCACGAAGTCATCCAGGCCGGCGGGCACCGTCGGGAACATGATGTTGAATCCGTCGGCGGCGCCCGTTTCCAGCCACGACTGCATCGTGTCGGCGATGTCGGCGGCCGTTCCGACGAACTCCAGGCCGCCGAAACCGCCCGCCAGTTGGGCAAGCTGGCGGACAGTCAGATTTTCACGGCGGGCCAGGGCCACCAGGGTGTCGCGCTGGCTCTGGCTCTGATTGGATGGCGGAATATCCGGCAACGGCGCATCCAGATCGAACGCGGAGGCATCGATGCCCAGGCGGATCGACAGGTTGGGAATGCCGCTCTCGGGATGCACCAGGCTGTCAAGCCGAACCTTCTTTTCCTGGGCTTCGGCGCTGGTGCGACCGACGATGACCAGGGCGCCGGGCAGGATCTTGCAGTGATCCGCGGAACGCCCGGCCGCGGTGACGCGCGCCTTCACATCCCGATAGAACGCCCGCGCGTCCTCGATCGTCCGGCTGCTGCCAAACACCACCTCGGCGGTCTCGGCGGCGAACTGCCGCCCCGCCTCCGACGCGCCGGCCTGGACGATCACCGGCCAGCCCTGGACGGGCCGCGCGATATTCAGGGGACCGCGCACCGACAGATGCTCCCCCTTGTGATCCAGCACATGCATCCTGTCCGGATCGAAGAAGATGCCGCTCGCCTGGTCGCGCAGCCAGGCATCATCCGCCCAACTGTCCCAAAGCCCGGTCACGACGGCATGGAATTCCCGCGCGCGGCGATAGCGTTCGTCGTGCTCGACATGCTCGGTCAGCCCGAAATTCAGCGCCGCGTCCGGGTTCGCCGTCGTCACCACATTCCACCCCGCTCGGCCGTTGCTGATGTGGTCCAGCGAGGCGAACCGGCGGGCGACATGGTAGGGTTCGTCGAACGTGGTCGACGCCGTCGCGACCAGGCCAATGCGTTCCGTCACCATCGCGAGAGCCGAGAGCAGCGTCATCGGCTCGAACGAGGTCACGGTCGCGCTGCGCCGCAGCGCCTGGACGGGCATGTTCAGCACCGCCAGATGGTCGGCCATGAAGAAGGCGTCGAAGCAGGCCCGTTCCAGCGTCTGGATGAACCGGACCAGGTGCTTCAGGTTGAAGTTGGCGTCGGGATAGGCGCCCGGGTCACGCCACCAGGCTGTATGGATGGCAACCGGACGCATGACGGCGCCAAGATGAAGCTGTTTTGCCATGCGCGACGCTCACTGTACGGACCTCCCGCACAACACCCGATATACCGGCCAGGCGCCAGATCGACCTCTCAGAGAAACGTGATGATGTCGCAAAGCTCTGCTCCGAAGGGCGTCGGATCGCGGTTCAGCCGCAACTCGATGAACGTCGTGGTGAAGGGGAAGAACAGCCGCACGCCCTGCTTGCCAAAGGTCTCCGGCAGGGAGATTTCGGCATCCCACACACCCTCCTTGTTCATGGCACCGGCCGGATCGGGCAACCGCTCACTGTTCACGCCGTGATAGCCGACCAGCGCCGACCCGGACCGCGCGATCACGCGGACCCATAGAGGGGGGAACGCATCCGGCTCCTTCTCCAGGTCCTTTCCCGTCTCATGGCTGAGTTCACGCGTCAGGCCCGTCAGATTGACGTGGAAGCAGCGCAGGCTGGGGTCGGCGCGATAGGCATGGACCTCGAAATCGAAGGGGATCGGCCGCAAGGCGCCCTGCGTGTCGCGCCAGTAGAGTTCGATGAAGTAGTCGCTGATCGGATCGCCCCGCTCATCAACCCCTCGCACAACGAATTGCTGCCAGGCGGGCAGGTTCTTCATCGTCTCGGTGGTGGTCTGTTTCGCCTGCGCCTGCCAGGTGCCGAACTGGTCCGCGTTCTCGACCCTCAGGGCATCGGCGACCATGCTGACCAGTTCCGGGGTCGGCTCACTGACGATCGTGCCGTGGTTCAGCCCGGCGATCGGCCAGAACGGCATCGGCAGCGTGTCGCGGGAGGCGATGTTGTCGCTCCGGAACCGGCTTTTCGCCGGGTCATGCGCTCCGTCGCGGGTCAGGTCGATGATGAGCTTCTGCGTCGTCAGTCCGCAGCCCGCCCAACGCACCGTGCCATCCGTCCCGGGTTCATTGATCAGGCGGCGGAAGCCGCCATAGGCCTCGGTCCCGCAGAAGATGAAGACATAGGGGGAGGTTTCGTCGAGCCCGAACTGCGGCGTCTCACACAGCAGGTCCTGATGGGTCAGCTCCCAGGTGAAGCGGCTGCCAAGCTCCAGCCCGTCCAGCACCAGGTCGCCGACTTCCAGGAAATCCGGCCCGACCCGCTTGTCGCCCTTGAACAGCGCGCCCATCACCCCGCGCCCCTGATGCGCGAGCGGGGAACCGAAGGTAGCCGGCGCCAGCGCGATCAGCCGCTTCAACCGACCACGCCGAGCCGGATAGGTGGAAAGCCATTGGCGGATCACGAGCATGCCAGTGGAGTGGACGATCGCATCGAAGGGCTGTTCAGCGCCGACCTTCGGGTTGGCGCGGAGCGCGCGATCCAGCCCCTCGGCGATGTCCTTGATCGTGATCTCATTGGTCAGGGACCGGTAGTTGCAGATATGGATGTTGTCCCTGTCATAGCCGCGGGCCACCAGGGCATCCCGCCATGGCTCGAATGAAAATCCCGTGTCGGAGTAGCCGTGGATCAGGACGATCGGGTTTGCCATGGTTCATTCTCCGGTCTTGGGCGTGGCTGACGGGGCCACGGCATCGTTCCGGCGTCAACCGTACCGGAACGTTCGGCATCCGGCTGCGACGCAGATCACGTTTGGTCGGCGGGATCACGCCGGGGCATGATGGCCGGACGTCATGGACCAGCCCCTTCCCATCCGTTTTGCCGCCGCCATGGCCCGCCTCGGCCCGTGGGAAACCGCGCCCCTCCTCACCGCCGGAGTTTCGGGAGGGGCGGACAGCACCGCGCTGGCGATCCTCGGCAATGACTGGGCGCGTGCCCAAGGCGGCCAGCTGCTGGCCCTGATCGTCGACCACGGCCTGCGCGCGGAATCGGCCGCCGAGGCGCGCCTGACCCATGACCGCCTGGCCGCCCTGGGCATCGGGGCCCGCATCCTGACGGTGGATGGCCTGGCCCGAGGTCCCGCTTTGGCCGAACGGGCCCGGATCGCGCGCTATGGCCTCCTCCGCACCGCCTGCGAACAGGCCGGCATCCCGCACCTGCTGCTGGGGCACCACGCGCTGGACCAGGCGGAGACGGTGATGATGCGCGCCTTGGGCGGCAGTGGCTCCCGGGGCCTGGCCGGGATGCCGGCGATCACCGAGGGCGCCGGCCCCCGCCTGCTGCGCCCCCTGCTCGCCGAACCGCCGGCCGTTCTGCGCGCGTTCCTGATGGATCGGGGCGTGGCATGGGTGGAGGACCCATCGAACGCCAGCCCCGCCGCCCGCCGCTCTCGCCTGCGGCTGCGCCAGGGCGATCCGGAGGGCGATGGCCCCGGGACGATCGCCCTGGTCGCCGCCGCGTCCGACGCGGGGCACCGCCGAGCGGTCCAGGACCTCCGGATCGCGGATATCCTCGCCGAACGAGTCACCATCCGGCCGGAGGGGTTTGTCCTGTTGACCCCCGGCATGATCGACCCCGACGCCCTGTCTGCGATCATCCGCACAATTGGTGGCGCGGCCTATCCCCCCTCCCCCGGTCCAGTCGCCGCCCTGGCCCGGTCGTTGCGGCCGATGACGCTCGCCGGTGTACGGGTAATGGCAGCGGGCCGCCTGGGACCGGGTTGGCTGTTGATCCGGGAGGAACGATCGATTGCTCCCGCGATCCCCGCCGAACGGGGCGCAATCTGGGACGGAAGGTTCAGGGTCCTGGACGACGCGCCGGGCTGTTCCATCGGCGCACTGGCCGGCGACGCCGCCCCCCTGCGCCGCCATTCCGCCCTCCCATCCGCCGTCCTCCGCACATTGCCCGCCCTGCGGTACGGCAATGTGCTGGCGGCGGTGCCCCATCTGCTTTATCGTGCGCCCGCATTCGGTCTGGAACCGCGGGTGGTCCTCCATCCTCCGGTCCCCCTCGCCGGGGCGCCGTTCGCGCCGATCTGAGGTTCCATCGGAACCGCCGGGGATGCGGGAGGGCTGAGGACACCCTATGTTACCCTCGCGCGGTGGCGGGTCCGACCCGGATGCCTCGCGATACAGCGAGTGGACACGAGCAAAGTCATATGAGCAATTTTGGCCGTAATCTGGCGCTTTGGGTCATCATCGCATTGCTGCTGGTGGTGCTGTTCAACCTATTCCAGCCGGGCACAACGCAGAACAACGCCGCGCAGGTCGCGTATTCGGACTTCATCGCCGACGTCAACAACGGCCGGGTGCGGGATTCCGTGATCCAGGGCCGGATCGTCTCGGGCCAGATGACGGACGGCCGAGCGTATCAGACGTACGCGCCGGAGGACCCCTCGCTGGTGCAGAGGTTGACCGACAAGGGCGTGCGCGTGATCGCGAAGCCCGAGGACAGCGACGTCAACCCGCTGCTGCACTATCTCCTCTCCTGGTTTCCGATGCTGCTGCTGATCGGCGTCTGGGTGTTCTTCATGCGCCAGATGCAGTCGGGCGGCGGTCGCGCCATGGGCTTCGGCAAGTCCCGCGCCCGCCTGCTGACCGAGAAGCAGGGCCGGGTCACGTTTGAAGACGTGGCCGGTATCGACGAAGCCAAGGGCGAACTGCAGGAAATCGTCGACTTCCTGAAGGACCCGCAGAAGTTCCAGCGCCTCGGCGGCAAGATCCCCAAGGGCTGCCTGCTCGTCGGGCCTCCGGGCACCGGCAAGACGTTGCTCGCCCGCGCCATCGCCGGTGAGGCGAACGTGCCATTCTTCACCATCTCGGGCTCCGACTTCGTCGAGATGTTCGTGGGTGTCGGCGCGTCCCGCGTGCGTGACATGTTCGAGCAGGGCAAGAAGAACGCCCCCTGCATCATCTTCATCGACGAAATCGACGCGGTCGGCCGCCATCGTGGTGCTGGCCTCGGCGGTGGCAACGATGAGCGTGAGCAGACCCTGAACCAGATGCTCGTGGAAATGGACGGGTTCGAGGCGAATGAGGGCGTGATCCTGATCGCCGCCACCAACCGTCCCGACGTGCTGGACCCCGCGCTGCTGCGTCCCGGCCGCTTCGACCGTCAGGTCGTCGTTCCGAACCCGGACGTGAACGGGCGGGAGAAGATCCTGCGCGTCCACATGAAGAAGGTGCCGCTGGCTTCCGACGTCGATCCGAAGACGATCGCCCGCGGCACGCCTGGGTTCTCCGGCGCCGATCTGGCCAACCTGGTGAACGAGGCCGCCCTGCTCGCCGCCCGCCTGGGCAAGCGCGTGGTGGCGATGGCCGAGTTCGAGGCCGCCAAGGACAAGGTCATGATGGGCACCGAACGGCGCTCGCTGGTCATGTCCGAGGCTGAGAAGCGCATGACCGCCTATCACGAAGCCGGCCATGCGCTGTGCGCCCTGCACGAACCCGAATGCGATCCCGTCCACAAGGCGACGATCATCCCGCGCGGCCGCGCGCTGGGCCTGGTCATGAGCCTGCCGGAAGGCGACCGTTATTCGAAGTCCAAGTCCAAGCTGCTGTCCGAGCTCACCATGGCGATGGGCGGTCGCGCGGCCGAGGAAATCATCTTCGGACCCGACAAGGTCTCCAACGGCGCGGCCGGCGACATCAAGATGGCCACCGACCAGGTCCGCCGCATGATCACAGAATGGGGTATGTCCGAGAAGCTCGGCATGATCTCCTACGGCGACAACAGCCAGGAAGTGTTCCTGGGTCACTCCGTGACGCAGACCAAGAACGTGTCCGAGGAAACTGCGCGCGAGATCGATCGCGAGATCAAGGAGATCATCGATCGCGCCTATGGCAAGGCCCGCCGCCTGCTGACCGAGAACATCGAGGAACTGCACCGCGTCGCCCGTGGCCTGCTGGAGCACGAGACGCTGTCCGGTGACGAAATCCGCACGGTCCTGCGGGGCGAGCCGGTGATCCGGAAGGTCGTCGACGAACCCGCGCCGGAAAGCCGTCGGGCCTCCGTGCCCGTGGCGGGACGGCCTTCTTCGCCGACGCCGCCGGCCGGCGGACCGGCCCCGGCGCCGCAGCCGGGTTAGGGCGTGACTTCCGACTCCTCTCTCTCCGCTTCGGAGAGGGAGGGGGGTGGATTACCCCCCACCCCGGCCCTCCCCCTCCAGGGGGGAGGGAGTGTCTGGGCCGGGATCAGCCTGGACCGGCCTCGGATCATGGGCATCTTGAATGCCACCCCCGACAGTTTCAGTGACGGCGGCACGCATCTTGATCCGGGTGTTGCCATTGCCGCTGGCTTGGCCATGGCAGCCGATGGGGCCGATATCATCGATGTCGGCGGGGAAAGCACCCGTCCTGGCGCGCCCGTTGTTCCGCCCGAGGTTGAACAAGCCCGCGTCATTCCGGTGATCCGCGCGCTGGCCGATGCCGGGCTGACGGTTTCCATCGACACCCGCAATGCCGCCACCATGGCCGCCGCGTTGGATGCCGGAGCGGCCATCGTCAACGATGTGTCCGGCCTGACCTTCGATCCGCAGTCCCGTCCCCTGGTCGCGCATCGAGGCTGCCCCGTCGTGCTGATGCACATGCGCGGCACGCCGGCTACGATGAACAGCCTGACGCAGTATGATGACCTGATCCGCGATGTGACGCGGGAATTGCAGGCCAGGCTCGTCCTGGCCATGGCCGCCGGCATCGGGCGGGACCTGATCGCCCTCGATCCCGGCATCGGCTTCGCCAAGACGGGGGAGCAGTCGGTCGCCATCCTGAGGCGGCTGGATGCCTTCGTGGCGCTGGGCTTCCCGGTGCTGGTCGGCGTGTCCCGCAAATCCTTCATCGGTCGCATGACCAACGAACCGGATGCCTCCCGCCGGTTGGGCGGATCGCTCGCCGCGGCTCTGTTCGCGGCCTCCCGCGGGGCGGCGATCCTGCGTGTGCATGACGTGCGGGAGACAGCCCAGGCAATTGCCATATGGGAATCCCTGCGCGCATAGGGCAGGTTTGTCGTTCGCAGGGCCGTCGAGGCACGCTACACACGCTTGCGGAGTATGACGGAGCTAAAATGTCTCGGACCAGACGCCTTTTTGGGACGGACGGCATTCGTGGCAAGGCCAATTCCGATCCCATGACCGCCGGAACCGCTTTGCGCCTGGGCCAGGCCGCGGGGTTGATGTTCACGCGCGGCCCGCACCGCCCACATGTCGTCATCGGCAAGGACACCAGGCTGTCCGGCTACATGATTGAGCCGGCCCTGACCGCCGGCTTCATCGGCGCCGGCATGGATGTGACGCTTTTGGGGCCCCTGCCCACGCCAGCGGTGGCCATGCTGACGCGTTCGCTCCGCGCCGATCTCGGGGTGATGATCTCCGCTTCCCACAACCCCTACGAAGACAACGGGATCAAGCTGTTCACCCCGGATGGCAACAAGCTGTCCGATGAGATGGAGCTTGAGATCGAGGCGATGATGGACTCGCCGCTGGCCGACCGGCTGGCGGCGTCCGCCGATCTGGGCCGAGCCTACCGGCTGGAAGATGCGGCGGGGCGGTATATCGAGGCAGCAAAGGCCAGTTTCCCGCGTGGCCTGCGGCTGGACGGGCTGAAGATCGTGCTGGATTGCGCGAACGGCGCGGCCTATCGCGTGGCGCCGAAGATCCTGTGGGAGCTGGGGGCGAGCGTCACCCAGATCGGAGTCAGCCCGGACGGGTTCAACATCAACAAGGACTGCGGCTCGACCGTCCCCGACCTTCTGTGCGCCGAGGTGCAGGCCCAGGGCGCCGATATCGGCATCGCGCTGGATGGCGACGCGGACCGGGTGGTCATCGCCGACCAGAACGGGGACCTGATCGATGGCGACCAGATCCTGGGCCTGATCGGCCATTCCTGGGCCAAGTCCGGCCAGTTGCGCGGTGGCGCGGTCGTGGCGACCGTGATGTCGAACCTGGGGCTGGAGCGTTTTCTGGGCGCGCTCGGCGTGACCCTGCACCGGACCCAGGTCGGTGACCGCTACGTTGCCGCCCGCATGCGCGAGAGCGGGATCAACGTAGGCGGCGAGCAGTCGGGCCACGTCATCCTGTCCGACTTCGCGACGACCGGGGACGGCATCCTGGCGGCGTTGCAGGTCCTCGCGGTCCTGGTGCAGCAGGGGCGTTCGGCGGCCGAGGTCTGCCGCGTGTTCGAACCCTTGCCGCAGGTGCTGAAGAATGTCCGCTTCTCCGGCCCATCGCCCCTGCGCAATGAAAAGGTGCAGCGTGACATCAAGGCGGCGGAGCAGCGGCTGAACGGCTCCGGCCGTGTGCTGATCCGGGAAAGCGGCACCGAACCCCTGGTCCGGGTGATGGCCGAAGGCGAGGACGAGGCGCTGGTCACCCGCGTGGTCGACGACCTGTGCGGCATCATCGCCGAGGCCGCGCGCGTGCCGGAACGGGCCGGCTGATGCGCGGGCGGGTTCTGATCATCGCCGGTTCGGATTCCGGCGGCGGCGCTGGCATCCAGGCCGATATCAAGACCGTGACGGCGCTGGATGGGTTCGCCATGACGGCGATCACCGCGCTGACGGCGCAGAACACCCAGGGCGTGTTCGGGGTGCATCCGGTGCCGCTCGACTTCGTGCGCCAGCAGATCGAGGTCGTGATGAATGACCTCGGCGCCGACGTGATCAAGACGGGGATGCTGGGCGACAGCGGGACGATCGGCGCGGTGTGCGATGCGTTGGCCGATCTCGCGCCCAAGGTGCCGCTGGTGCTGGACCCGGTGATGGTGGCCAAGGGTGGGCACAACCTGCTGGCGGTGGAGGCCGTCGCGACCCTCCGCCAACGCCTGCTGCCGCGTGCGTCCGTGATCACGCCCAATCTGCCGGAAGCCGAGGCCCTGACGGGCATGCCGATCCGTTCTGTCGAGGACATGCGCGTGGCCGCCCGCCTGCTGTTGTCGCTCGGCGTGCCGGCCGTCCTGCTGAAAGGCGGACACCTGGAAGGCGACATGCTGACCGACCTGTTGGTGACGACGGACGGGATCGAGGCATTCTCGGCCCCGCGCATCCAGACCCGGCACACGCATGGGACCGGCTGCACCACGGCCTCGGCCGTCGCCGCTGGCCTGGCGCAGGGGCTGAGCCTGCGGGATGCGGTGATTCGCGCGCGGGCCTATGTCCGGGCGGCGATCGCGGCGGCGCCCGGCTTCGGCGGCGGGCATGGGCCGCTGAACCATGCGGTCACCTTCGATCCTTCCCGTCTGGACATCTGAGATGCTGCCCCGCGCCATCCTGTTCGACATGGACGACACGCTGATCTCGGCCTACGCGCAGCCGGAGAAAGCCTGGCACGCCATCGCCCATGAATTCGCCGAGGCGCTGCACCCTTTGCCCCCACTGGTAGTGGCGGAGGCGGTGAACCGGGTCTCCGACGCGTTCTGGTCGGACCCGGAACGGCATCGCTGGGGCCGGCTGCAACTGGTTGACGCCCGGGCCTCCATCGTGGCCGAAGCGTTCGGGGCCCTTACCGAGGCAGGCCACGCGACGCCCGATCCGACGCTGACGCACCTGATGTCGGCGCGGTATGGGACGTATCGCGAGGAGAACATGTTCCTGTTCGACGGCGCGCATGATGTCGTGGACTGGTTCCGCGCGCGTGGCGTCAAGCTGGCGCTGGTGACGAACGGGACCTCGGCCGCGCAGCGCGCCAAGATCGAGCGGTTCGACCTGGAGCACCGGTTTCACCATATCCAGATCGAGGGCGAGCACGGCTTCGGCAAGCCCGAGGAGCGCGCCTACCGCCACGCCCTCGCCAGCCTGGGCGCGGCACCGCATGAGGCGTGGATGGTCGGCGACAACCTGGAATGGGAGGTCGTGGCGCCGCAGCGTTTAGGCATCCACGCGATCTGGCACGACGCCCTGGGGCGGGGCTTGCCCCAGGACACGCAGGCGAAACCGGATCGGATCATCCGGTCGTTGTTGGAGTTGCTGCCGGACGACCCGGCGGCCTATCCCGCCCGCTGATACCGCTTGCAGCGCATCACCAGTAGGCCGCTGAAGAACCGGTTCATCCGCGCCGACCATGGCGTGCGCGCCGCCTTGGTCCAGGCGTCGGAGCGTGACACCGACGCGTCCGTCAGATGGTACAGCGCGACGTATTTCCGCTCCACGCCTTCACCCCCGGCCTGGAACCGGCGGGCGCACAGGACGCCGGGCACGGCCGACAGGAACGGAAGATGCTCGGTGTTGTACCATTCCTGGAACTCGGCCTCGGCCGCGGGATCGACGTTCATCGAGGCGACCAGCAACCCCCCAGCACCCTCCGGCGCGGTCGCCTCGCCTGGCACAAGCTGAGACCCCTCGAATCGCAGGATGCGGGTGGCCTTCTTGGTCACCCGCTTGGTCCAGGGCGATCCGTTGGCCCCACCCACGGCCAGGTAGGGCGGCGTGTACAGGACCCCGTGGCTTTCCAGATCATAGGTCGCGACGGCTAGCGTCGGGTTGTCGTCCCCGATCCAGCGTTCGGCGTTGATGAAGCCCGGCACGGCCATGCGCTCGGGGATGTGTTCCTTGTCGTACCAGTCATGGAACTCATCGGCGTGGGCGGTCGAGAAGTCGAACGACGCGAGCAGCAGGCCCTTGGCCATGGCGTTTTCCTCCGGGTTTCGTGGTTGAAGCGATCCTGCCACGCAGGTGACGGCGTTGCGAGTCCCGCGGGATTGCGGCATGACCTTGGAAAACCAAGCGAGGATGCCATGCCTTTCCTGACCGAACCGGAGCCGGAACGCGGCGCCAACCTTCCCATCATGCCCGGCATCAGCCGGATCGTCGCCGCGAACCCCGGCCCGATGACCTATTTCGGCACCAACACCTATCTCATTGAGACAAACGAGGGACTGGTCGTCCTGGACCCTGGCCCGGAAGACCATCCGGAGCATGTGGACAACATCATCCGCCACACCGGCGGGCAGATCGCGTTCATCCTGCTCAGCCACGCGCATCACGACCATTTCGGCGCGGTCGCCGAACTCCAGGCGCGCACCAACGTCCCGACCGTCGGCTTCACGACCAGCATCGATGAGCGGTTCGAGGCCGACATCAAGCTGAAGGGCGGGGATGTGTTCGCCGGCCTGACCGCTGTCCACACGCCGGGTCACGCGGCCGACCATCTGTGCTTCGCGGTCAAGGCCCCGAACGGCGATCGCGTCCTGTTCAGCGCCGATCACGTGATGTCCTGGTCCACCAGCATCGTCAGCCCGCCGAACGGCGACATGAAGGACTACTTCAACAGCCTCGAACTGCTGCTGAAGCGGGAGGACGACGTCTTCCTGCCCGGCCACGGCCCGGAACTGCGCGATCCTCGGGCCCTGGTCCGGGAAATGCTGACCCACCGCATGGCGCGGGAGAACGCGATCGCCAAGAAGCTCGCGGAAGGTCCGGCGTCGACCTACACATTGATGGATACGCTGTATTCACAGGTGAACCCGCGGCTCCGCAAGGCGGCCGAACGGAACGTGCTGGCCCATCTGCTGAAGATGGAGATCGAGCACAAGGTGGCCCGCGATGGAGAGATGTGGCGCGCCGCCTGAGGCTATTTCTGCTCCCGGACCGGGGACTCGCGCCCCGGTCTCGCCCGGCCCGCATGCCGGTGCAGGCAGGCTCAAAGGCGTACATCCCTGATTCGTTAAATTTGTATCAACCCCGAGAGACGAAATTGCGGCAGGACAGCCAACCCCGCTTTGCATGGCTCACGATCCAGGGCATATAAAGGTTACGAGACGGTTAATCCCAAGCAAGCAGTCCGAACCAGGGCGCGGCGCCACCCGTACGAACGGGGGGCAACATCGCCCGGACGTGCTGTTTGCATGGGCTGCAATGTTGGTGACCGGTTCGTGGATTGTCGTGGTTAGCTCCAGGGCGATGCAACAGGGAGGTACATGCATGAAGAGGTTCCTAATGGGCCTGGGGGCGCTGGCCGTGTCGGCCACGTTCGCTCTCTCGGCCTTCGCACAGCCAGCGCCGTCAAAGACGCTGAAGATCCAGACAAGCTGGCCGACCTCGGCGGCGGCCTATGACCAGGTCACGCTGTTCGCCAAGCGGCTGGAACTCGTCTCGGGCGGCCGCCTGAAGATGGAAGCCATGCCGGCCGGCCAGATCGTTCCGGCGTTCGAGGTGCTGGACGCCACGAACAAGCGCGTCGTCGACGGCGCCCACACCTGGCCCGGCTACTGGGTCGGCCGCAACAAGGCCGCTGTTCTGTTCACCGGCGGGCCCGGCGGTCCGTTCGGGATGGACCACATCGACTTCATGAGCTGGATGTGGCACGGCGGCGGCTTCCAGATGTTCCAGGACTTCTACCAGAAGACCCTGAAGATGAACGTCGTGTCGATCCCGATGCACACGCAGAGCCCCCAGGCCCTGGGCTGGTTCAAGCGCAAGATCGAGAACGTGCAGGACTTCAAGGGCATGCGCTGCCGTGAAACCGGCATCGCCCAGGAAGTCTTCAACGAAATGGGCATGCGCACCGTCAACATGCCGGGTGGCGAAATCATGCCGGCCGCCGAACGCGGCGTCATCGACTGCGCCGAATGGGTTGGCGGCGTCGACGATCTCAAGTTCGGCTTCCACACCATCTGGAAGTGGCACTACGCGCCGTCTTTGCATGAGCCCGTCTCGATCGGCGAGCTGATGATCAATGGTGACGTGTGGAAGGAACTCGGCACCGAGAACCAGGAACTCATCAAGTCCGTCGCGAACGAGATGCTGTTCTGGCATTGGGCCAAGTGGCAGCGCCAGAACGCCGAGGCGGTCGAGGAGTTCAAGACCAAGCACGGCGTGAACATCGTGATGACGCCGCCGGAAATCCTCCAGGAATTCCTCAAGGCCTGGGACCGCGTCGCGGCCAAGGAATCCGAGAAGAACCCGGTCTTCAAGGAAGTCTATGAGGCCCAGCGCAAGTGGGCGTCCGTGACGGTGCCGATGAAGAAGTTCTACTTCCCGCCCTACGGGATCGCGGCCGAACACTACTGGCCCGACAAGAAGTAAGACTCTCGGCCCAACCACCTGACCCGCGACGGTTCACCGTCGCGGGTCTTGCTTTGGATTGGGCGTGTTTCTTGATAAAGACTGGGGGAAGAAAATGGCCACGCCGCCACCCGCCTATCTCGCGACGATACGCGGGATAGACAAATTTACCGAGTACACTTCGTATTTGTTCTGCCTGCTCAACATCCCGTTGATCGGCTCGAACACATACGAAGTGATCTCTCGTTATGTGTTCAATCAGCCGACCGAGTGGGCGCTGGACGTCACCACCCAGTCCTTTGGCGCGATGTTCATGCTCGGCGCCGCCTATGCGCTGGCCAAGGGCGCGCATGTCCGCACGGACATGCTTTGGGAAAAATTCTCCGACCGGAAGAAGGGCACGATCGACGCGATTGCCTATCTCGTGTTGTTCATGCCCACCATGCTGGTGCTGATCTATATCAGCTACGACGACTTCCTGTATTCGATGGACATCGGCGAACGGTCGAACACCACCTCTTGGCAGCCGATCATCTGGCCGCTGCGCGCCGTGATCCCCCTGGCCTGCGCGCTGCTGTTCATCCAAGGCATCTCCGAGTTCCTGAAAAGCCTGTGGGCGGCCCGCACGGGCGAGTTCCTCGTGCATAACGAGAAGATCGAAATATGACCGGCGATCAAATGCTTGGTCTGGCCATGCTGTTCGGCATGGTCACGACCATCTTCATCGGCTTCCCCATTTCCTTCACCCTGCTCTTCCTCGCGCTGGTCTTCGGCTGGATTGGCCTGGGCATCGAACTCACCTTCAACCTCTCGTATCTCCAGATCTGGGGCACGATGAAGGATGAGGTGTTCCCTGCGGTCCCGCTGTTCATCTTCATGGGCTTCATGACCGAACAGGCAGGCTTGATGGAGCGGCTGTTCGCCGCCCTCCGCAACGTCCTCGCCCCGGTCCGTGGCTCCCTCTATCTCGCGGTCATCCTGACAGCGACCATCTTCGCCATGGCGACGGGCATCGTCGGCGCGGCGGTGACGGTGCTGGGCATCATGGCAGCGCCGATGATGATCAAGGCCGGCTACGACGCCCGCCTGTCCGCGGGCGCGATCGCCGCCGGCGGCACCCTCGGCGTGCTCATCCCGCCGAGCGTCATGCTGGTGGTGATGGGGCCGACGCTGGGCGTGCCGGTGAACCTGCTTTACTCGGCGGCCTTCGGCCCCGGGTTCCTGCTGGCGCTGCTCTACATCATCTACACGATGGGCCGCAGCTTCATTAACCCGAAGCTCGGGCCGCCGGTGCCCAAGGAAGACCGCATCACCGACGTTTGGGTTCTGATCAAGGAATTCATCGTCGGCGTCGTGCCTCTCGCCGCGCTGATCGGGTTCACCCTCGGCACCATCCTGGGTGGTCTCGCGACCCCGTCCGAGGCCGCGGCCTGCGGTGCCACCGGCGCCACGCTGCTAGCCTTGTGCTACGGCAAGCTGACCTTCACAGCGCTGAAGAACGCCGCTGTCATGACGATGATGACGGCCGGCATGGTGCTGTTCCTGGCCGTCGCGTCCAACGTGTTCGGCGCGGTCTTCACCAAGCTGGGCACGGCGCAGGTCATCACGCAGGCCCTGGCCGCGATCCCGCTGCCCGACTTCGGCAAGCTGATCGTCATCATGGTCGCCGTCTTCATCCTGGGCTGGCCGTTCGAGTGGCCCGCGATCGTGCTGGTCTTCCTGCCGATCGTGATGCCGGTGGTCGAGAACCTGCAACTCGGCCTGAGCAAGCTGGAACTGCTGATTTGGTTCGGTGCCCTGATCGCGGTGAACCTGCAAACGGCCTTCCTCAGTCCACCCGTGGCAATGTCGGCGTATTACCTACGCAACGTCGTTCCACAGTGGAGCCTGGGGATGATCTACCGGGGCATGGGCGACTTCATGGTGCTGCAGTGCATCTGCTTGGCCATCGTCCTGTTCTTCCCCGACATCGTCCTGTGGCTGCCGCGCGCGCTGCGGTAACCATCCCAACCGGACGGTGCTGAAATGGCGCCGCCGGCCAGGGGAGTCCGGGCATGAAGCCTTGGCACCCCCGGCCGGCGGCGCTAAATCTTTGTGCGGACCGCGCGCGCCCTGACGGCGCGGGACGGGCGGAATGAGGAAGCGAGACGCATGATCAACAAGATCGTCCAGTCCATGGCCGACGCCATGGCGGGCATCAAGGACGGCTCCACCGTGCTGCTGGCCGGATTCGGCTCAGTCGGGCAGCCCAATGCCCTGATCGACGGGCTGATCGAGCAAGGGGCCAAGGACCTCGTGGTCGCCGCCAACAACGCCGGCGCCGGTCATGTCGGCCTGGCTCGGCTGATGGAACTGGGACGGGTGCGGAAAATCATCTGCTCCTTCCCCCGCAGCTCTGATCCGGTGGTGTTCGAGACGCTGTATCGCGCCGGCAAGATCGAGCTGGAAATCGTGCCCCAGGGCACGCTGGCCGAACGCATCCGGGCCGCGGGCGCGGGCGTGCCGGCGTTCTTCACCGCGACGGGCGTGGGCACGAAGATGGCGGTGGGCAAGGAACACCGCGAAATCAACGGCCGCACTTATATCCTGGAAGACGCGCTGAAAGGCGATGTCGGCCTGGTCGAGGCGTGGGAAGCCGATCGCTGGGGCAACCTGACCTACAAGCTGGCGGGGCGGAACTTCAACCCGATCTGCGCGATGGCGTCCGATCTGGCGATCGTGCAAACTCAGCATATCCGGGAGCTTGGCGAGATCCACCCCGACAACATCCACACCCCCGGCATCTTCGTGGACCGGGTCCTGCATGTGCCGTACGGCGATCCCGGCGGTTTTTGATCACAGGAGACGAAGCGATGTCCGCCACCCTGTCCGACTTCAAGCCTTTCAGCCGCGTCCAGATGGCGCAGCGCGCTGCCTCCGACATTCCGGAAGGCTGGTACGTGAACCTCGGCATCGGCATCCCGACCGCTATCGCGGACCATGTGCCGATGGAACGGGAAGTGATCTTCCACTCAGAAAACGGCGTGCTGGGCATGGGCCCGGCGCCGACCAAGGAAGATATCGAGCCCTGGCTGATCAACGCCGGCAAGCAATACGTGACCCTGCGTCCGGGCGGATCGATCTGCCACCATGCCGACAGCTTCGCGATGATCCGCGGCGGGCATCTGGACCTGTGCGTGCTGGGCGCGTTCCAGGTTGCCGATAACGGCGATATCGCGAACTGGGCGACGTCCGAGAACGATACCGCTCCGGCCGTTGGTGGCGCGATGGACCTCGCGGCCGGCGCCAAGCGGCTTTGGGTGCTGATGGAGCACACGACCAAGGACGGCCAGGCCAAGCTGGTGAAGACGTGCTCGTATCCGCTGACCGCGCAGGCCTGCGTCAAGCGGGTCTATACGAACCTGGCGACGATCGACGTGACCGAGCGTGGGTTTGTCGTGCTCGGCATGGCGCCCGGGTTGACGCTGGAGAATCTGCAGGCCCGGACGGACGCGAAGCTGCATCTGCCGGGTTGAGGGAAGCGCTGGGCAGTCCCCCCTCGTCATCCCCGGCCTTGTGCCGGGGACCATCCCCAGCACTCTGCCGCGAATGGTCCCGGGACAAGCCCGGGATGACGGTTGTAGGTGCGGTGCTAGCGCGCTGCCCTACCCCCGGTGATCCAGCCCGATATCCAACACCGTCGCGCTATGCGTCAGCCACCCGGCTGACAGCAGATCCACCCCCGCCTCGGCGATCGCCGGCGCCGTGTCCGGCCGGATCCGTCCCGAAGCCTCGGTGATCGCACGCCCAGCGACAATCGCCACCGCCTCGCGCAGCGTGTCCGGACCCATATTGTCCAGCAGCACCGCGTCCACGCCGAGGTCCATCGCCTCCCGCAACTGATCGAGCGTGTCGACCTCCAACTCGATCTTTACCAGATGCCCAACGCCCGCCTTGGCGCGCTGGACCGCGTTGCGCACGCCGCCGGCGATGGCCACGTGGTTGTCCTTGATCAGCACCGCGTCATCCAGCCCGAAGCGATGGTTCGAGCCACCGCCCACCCGCACCGCGTATTTCTGCGCGATCCGCAGCCCCGGCATCGTCTTCCGCGTGCAGCAGATGCTCGCCTTAGTATGCGCGATGGCATCCGCGATGCCGCGCGTGGCCGAGGCCACCCCGCTCAGATGCCCCAGGAAGTTCAGCGCCACGCGCTCGGCCGTCAGGATGCCGCGCGCCGATCCGGTCACCGTCGCGATCAGGTCCCCGGGCGTCAGCCGAGACCCATCCGGCCGCTCCACATGCACCTCGATCGACGGATCGATCAGCCGGAACGCGGTCATCGCGTAATCCAACCCTGCCACCACGCCTGGCTGACGCGCCACTATCGCGCATTCGGTCCGCGCGCTGGCCGGCACGATCGAGTCGGTCGTCAGATCGCCGGCGCGCCCCAGATCCTCCAGAAGAGCCGCCCGGACGGACGGCTCGATCATGATCAGGGGGAGAGGGGGGACGCTCATCGCACCGCCAGCATGCGTTCGACGGACAGCCGAGCGCGGTCCATCAGGGCGGGATCGATGGTGACCTCGTGGGTCATGGTTTCCAGCGCGCGCCGGATGCCGGGCAGCGTGATCCGCTTCATGTGCGGGCACAGGTTGCAGGGCCGCACGAAGGACACCTCGGGATGGTTCACCGACACGTTGTCGGCCATCGAGCATTCGGTCAGCAGCACGACCCGCGCCGGCTTCTCCCGCCCGACATAGTTGTTCATGTCGGCAGTGGACCCCGTGTAGTCCGCTTCCGCGATCACGTCGGGCGGGCATTCGGGGTGCGCGAGGATGATTACGCCCGGGTTTTCCGCGCGCAACTGGCGGACTTCGGCCGGGGTGAAGCGCTCATGTACCTCGCAATGGCCCTTCCAGGCGATGATCTTCACATGCGTCTGGGCGGCGATGTTCTGCGCGAGGTACTCGTCTGGCAGCATGATGACCGACTCGACACCGAGTGATTCCACGACCTTCTTGGCATTGCCGGACGTGCAGCAGATGTCGGACTCCGCCTTCACCGCGGCCGAGGAATTCACATAGGTCACCACCGGCAGACCGGGGTAGCGGGCGCGCATCAGGCGCACGTCTTCGGCGGTGATGGACTCGGCCAGGGAGCATCCGGCGCGCAGGTCCGGGATCAGGATCGTCTTCTCCGGGTTCAGCATCTTGGCGGTTTCCGCCATGAAGTGGACGCCCGCCAGCACGATCACATCAGCGTCGACCGTCATCGCTTCCCGCGCCAGGGCCAGGCTGTCGCCGACGATGTCGGACACGCAGTGGAAGATTTCCGGCGTCTGGTAGTTGTGCGCGAGGATGACCGCGTTGCGTTCCTTCTTGAGCCTCAGGATCGCGTCGATGTCGTCAGCGAACACCGGCCACTCGATGGGCGGGATGAACTGCTTGACCCGTTGATACAGGGGCGCGGTGCGTTCCAGGACGGTGGATGCCGACATGGGTTCCTCCTTTGATATGCTCTATATGAGCATTTCTGGAGGTTATGCTAGGGCTGAGCATAAGAAAGTCAAGCCTGCCGGATTTGGCGGTCAGACGGCCCTTACGACCGGCAGCTTCGATCCGGCGACGGCGCGTTCGGCCAGGACCTCTCCGCGGAAGCGGAACAGCTTGGCGGGGCGGCCGCCGGTTTCGCTGGTGACCTCTCCGGTTTCCTCCACCAGGTCCTGCTGGTCGATCAGGCGGCGGAAGTTCTGCTTGTGCAACAGCCGTCCGGCCAGCGCCTCCACCGTCCGTTGCAATTGCAACAATGTGAACGCCGGCGGCATCAATTCAAAAACCACAGGCCTGTACTTGATCTTGGCGCGCAGCCGAGCGATTCCGGTGGCAAGGATGCGGCGGTGATCGTGGAGCATGCGCTGGCCGGGGATGCCGCCGCCGTCGACGCCCGCCTCGGCCACCAACTGGGCTTCCCACAGCGTTTCGTAACGCTGAAGCACCAGGTCCTCGTTCCAGCGCTCCCCGTCCAGGCCGAAATTGATCGCCAGCCGTTGGCGCCGGTCACGCCGTTCCGCTTCGGTGTCCGCGGCGTCGGCCCAGGCGCGCAGCGGCGGGGCGAGCCGTTCCTCGGCCATCGGCGGGCCGGGGCTGCGGCGATCTTCCCAGGGGAAAAACCGGTACCAGCTTTGCCAGCTTGCCCCCAGGTTGCCGGCCGCGCGGATTTCCCGCGTCAGCCCCAGGTATGAGATTGAAACGATCCGCCTGGTCGCCGCGTCGGTGCGGTCGCGGTCGGCGAAGGTGTAGAGCTGTTCGACATAGCCAACCGGATGATGGGTCTGCTCCTCGACCCAGGATCGCATGCCGGCCTGCAACGAACGGTGGCCGGACACGAAGGGACCGGACGGCAGCCGGAACCCGTCCCCGATCGTCAGCACGCGCGGCTGCCCATCGGTCACCGCAACGATGACCGCGATCAGTTCAGCCGCAATCGCCGCTGACTCCGTGGGGCGTCCCGAATCATGCATGGGGTCGTCATCGCACGAGCCGCCCCCCTTCCGCCACAGACGATTTGGCGAAAGAGGGCCAACCGGGGATCAGGCGGCGGCGACACCCGACAGGAAGCGGCGCACCTCTCCGGTCAGGTCCTCCGACTGTTTGCCCAGGTCGGTGGCCGAGGTCAGGACGTCCCCGGCGGAGCGTCCGGTGTCGCGGGCAACCTGGCTGAAATGGCCGACGCTTTCGGTCACCATCTGCGTGCCGCTGGCGGCTTCCTGCACCGTGCGAGCGATTTCCTGCGTGGCGGATTGCTGTTCCTCCACCGCCGCGGCGATCGCCGTCGCGATCTGGGCGATTTCCCCGATTGTCGCGCCGATGTCGCGGATCGCGCCGACCGCCTGCTGGGTCGCATGCTGGATCTGGTTGATCTGGCCCGAGATGTCCTCGGTCGCCTTGGCCGTCTGGTTGGCCAGCGACTTCACCTCGCTCGCCACCACGGCGAAGCCCTTGCCGGCATCGCCTGCCCGCGCCGCCTCGATCGTCGCGTTCAACGCCAGAAGGTTGGTCTGGGACGCGATGTCGGTGATCAACTGCACCACGTCGCCCACCTTCTGTGCCCCAGTGACAAGGCTCTGCACAACCTGGTCCGTGCGGCGCGCATCGTCGATCGCCTTGGTGGCGACGGCGGTGGATTGCGCGACCTGCCGCCCGATTTCGGTGATGGAGGACGCGAGCTCCTCGGCCGCCGCGGCGACGGTCTGCACGTTGGCCGAGGTCTGTTCGGCGGCGGATGCCGCCGCGGTCGACTGGCGGCTGGTTTCCTCCGCCGTGCCGTTCATCGCGCGGGCGGTTTCCTGCAGGCCGGCCGCGGCCTCCGACAGAGAGGTCGTCAGCGCGCCGACCCTGGTTTCGAAGGTCCGCGTCAACTGATCCAATGTCGCGACGCGGGCTTCCTTGCTGGCGCGTTCGGCCCGTTCGGCCTCGGCCATCCGGTCGGCCTCGATCATGTTGTCGCGGAAGACCGTCACGGCGGCGGCCATGGTGCCGATTTCGTCGGCGCGGTCGGCGCCCGGGATCACGACCGACTTGTCACCGGCCGACAGAGCCTGCATCGCGCCGGTCATCGCCAGGATGGGGCGGGATACGTTCCGAACGGTCATGACCGTGGCGCCGATCGCGGCGAGCAAGGCGATCACGATGCCAATGAGGATGAAGGTCCGGGCCGTTTCATACGTCGCCCGCCCCTTGTCCGCCGCGGCTTCGCCCGCATCGGTGTTGAACGTGATGTCCTTCAGCAGCGCCTCCCGCAGCTTGACGAATGTGTCTGCCATCGGGCCGAGATACATCGGCTCCGCCGCCTCCGGGTCCCGTCGGCGCGACAGCTCAATGAAGACCTTGCTATCCTGTTGATAGGCCTTCCAGAACCGGATGATACTATCGGCGAGCGCCTTCTCCTCCGGCACGGAGACGGTCGGCAGGTACTCCGCGAAGCCGCTTCCGAAGCGGTCAGCCGCCGCGGCCATCCCTGCCTCGGCCGATTTCTTGCGGGCTTCATCCGGGGCCATCAGGTGGATCGCTTCCAGCACGCGGTACTGTTCAGCCGCCTGCCCTATCACGGCAAGGGCGCTGATGGCGGGCAGCCAGTTGGTCTGGATCTCGGCCGCAGCGTGATTGACGCGTGCCAGCCGTTCGATCGAAAAAATGCCAAGGGCGGCGACGATGATCGTCATGACCGAGAAAGCGCCGAGCACCTTGGAACGGATGGATAGTTTCGAGATGAGGGACATCTGGATCATGGCTCACTGCGATTGATGCCCGACCGGATACGCGGAAGTCCTTAACGAACGGTTAGCACCGACGACTTTTTCTCTCCCGCCAGATTGTGATTGACGCGACCGGACCAGCGCGGCTAGACCCCGGCCCGGGTCACACCCCCCCACCGGGGTGCTTCTCTTCTGGAAGGGAGAGCGGAACATGAACACGACTGGCGTCACTACGCCGAAGCCCGCATTGCGGCCGGCCAATCCCCATTTTTCTTCGGGCCCTTGTGCCAAGCGTCCAGGTTACTCCCTGGAAGCGCTGTCGGGTGCCTTCCTTGGCCGCAGCCATCGCGCCGCCGCCCCCAAGGCCCGACTCAATGAAATCATCCAGCGTTCGGCAGCCCTGCTGGGCATGCCCGCTGATTGGCGCTTGGGCATCGTCCCCGCGTCCGACACCGGCGCGGTCGAAATGGCCCTCTGGTCCCTGCTCGGCGCCCGCCCCGTGGACGTGCTGGCGTGGGAGAATTTCGGCAAGACCTGGGCTTCGGACATCACGCAGCACCTGAAACTTGCCAATACGCGCGCCATGACGGCCCCGTATGGACAGTTGCCCGACCTGAGCGCGGTTGATCCGTCGCATGATGTTGTTTTCACCTGGAACGGCACAGCCTCGGGCGTGCGGGTTCCAAACGGGGATTGGATCCCCGACGACCGCCAGGGGCTGATGATCTGCGACGCGACGTCCGCGGCCTTTGCCATGGACCTGCCGTGGAACAAGCTCGATGTCGTGACCTGGTCCTGGCAGAAGGTGCTGGGCGGGGAAGCCGCGCACGGGATGCTGGCCTTGTCGCCCCGCGCGGTGGAACGGCTGGAAACCTATACCCCGGCCTGGCCGCTGCCGAAGCTGTTCCGCCTGACGTCCAAGGGCAAGATCGCCGAGGGCATTTTCAAGGGCGAAACGATCAACACACCGTCGATGCTGTGCGCCGAGGATGCGTTGGACAGCCTGCGCTGGGCCGAAAGCGTCGGCGGCCTGCCAGCCCTGATCGGGCGGTGTGAGGGGAACCTCGCCGCCGTCGCGCGCTGGGTCGACCAGACCGACTGGGTCGATTTCCTGCCGGAGCGGGTGGACACGCGCTCCTGCACCTCGATCTGTCTGAAGATCGTTGCACCGTGGTTCACGGCGCTTCCAGAAGATGTCCGCGCCAAGACCGCCAAGCAGTTGGTCGGCCTGCTGGAAAGGGAAGGCGTGGCCTTCGATATCGGGTCCTATCGTGACGCGCCTCCTGGCATCCGCGTCTGGACCGGTGCCACGATCGAGACATCGGATGTCGAGAAGCTGCTGCCCTGGCTCGACTGGGCCTACCAGCAAGTCGCGCCCTGATATCCTCCGCTTAGGAGCTTTCCATGCCCAAGGTTCTGATCAGCGACAATCTGTCGCCGTTTGCTGTTGAGATTTTCCGGTCTCGCGGGGTCGAGGTCGATCTGAAACCCGGCCTTTCGCCGGCCGACCTGCGCGCGATCATTGCAGAGTACGACGGGTTGGCCATCCGGTCCGCCACCAAGGTGACGCGTGAATTGCTTGACGCAGCCACCAACCTGAAGGTTGTCGGGCGCGCTGGGATCGGTGTGGACAACGTCGATGTCCGGTCGGCCACCGCGCGCGGCGTGGTCGTGATGAACACACCGCACGGCAACACCATCACCACCGCCGAACATGCCATCGCCATGATGTTCGCACTGGCTCGGCAGATCCCCGAGGCCTCTGCTTCCACCAAGGCCGGCAAGTGGGAAAAGAACCGCTTCATGGGCGTCGAGCTTTCCGGCAAGGCGCTGGGCCTGGTCGGCTGCGGCAACATCGGATCGATCGTCGCCGATCGCGCGGTCGGGCTGAAGATGCGTGTCCTCGCCTATGACCCGTACTTGTCGGAGAAGCGGGCGCTCGATCTGGGTGTGGAGAAGGTTGATCTTGAAACCATGCTGGCGCGGGCGGATTTCATCACGCTCCACACGCCGCTGACGGATGCGACGAAGAACCTGCTGTCGCGGGAGGCTTTGGCGAAGACCAAGAAGGACGTGCGCATCATCAACTGCGCGCGTGGCGGTTTGCTGGATGAGGCCGCCTTGGCCGATGCCATCAAGTCGGGCCATGTCGCCGGCGCGGCGCTGGACGTGTTCGAGGTAGAGCCGGCCAAGCAGAACCCGTTGTTTGAGCTGGAGAACGTCGTCTGCACCCCGCATCTGGGCGCCGCGACGGAGGAAGCGCAGGAGAACGTGGCGCGCCAGGTCGCCGAACAGATGTGCGATTTCCTGCTCTCGGGTGCTGTATCGAACGCGATCAACATGGCGTCCGTCTCGGCTGAGGATGCACCGCGCCTGAAGCCCTATATGGAACTCTGCCGCAGCCTGGGTGGCTTTGCCGGCCAGATGATCCATGCGCGGGATGGGGTATTGCGCCGGGTATCGATCGAGTTCGAGGGGCAGGTTGCCGCGCTGAACACGCGCCCGTTGACCGCGGCCGTGCTGGCGGGGCTGATGTCACCGCTGATGGAAGGCGTGAACATGGTCAACGCGTCGGTCGCGGCGCGGGATCACGGGATCGATGTGGCGGAAACGGTGCATGACCGGCCGAGCGAGTATCTGACGTTGGTGCGGGTGACGGTGGATGCGGATGGGCTTTCCCGTTCCGTGTCGGGAACGCTGTTCGCGGGTTCGCGGCCTCGGATTGTCGAGATCAAGGGCATCAAGGTCGAGGCCGACTTCGCGCCGCATATGCTGTACGTGACGAACCAGGACCGCCCGGGATTCATCGGTCGTTTCGGGGCGACATTGTCGGGCGCGGGCATCAACATCGCAACGTTCCATCTGGGTCGGGCGGAACAGGGTGGTGATGCGATCTGCCTGGTCTCGGTGGATGAGCGGGTGCCGGAGGACGTACTGGAGATGGTGCGGACTTTGCCGCTAGTGGTGCAGGCGACGGCGCTTTCGTTTTGATGGTGGGTTGATGTCCACCGCCCATACGAACGTCATCCCGGGCTTGTCCCGGGACCACTTGCAGCACCGTGCCGCCAATGGTCCCGGGACAAGCCCGGGATGACGGGCGTTGGGGATGCGGCGGGACTACACCCCCACCGCCCAATCCGGCTCCTTCCATTCCGCGCCCACATCCAACGGAAACACCGGCCGCGGCAATCGCTTCCAGGTGAAATTATCCAGAATCGGACTGGTCAATCCCGGCGCGTCAATCTCGTGGATGCGGTCATCCGGAAAGAACTCGTCAAATCCCGCCCGGAAGTGACCACGGCTTTTCACCACCAGGCATGTCACGGCGCCGATATCGATCCCGTGCATCTCCAGCATCATCGGTTCCGCCAACTGCCGGCGCAGGCTGCCGACGACAACGCGCAGGCCTGATCCCTCCAGCCGCAGCAGCGCCGATGGCCCCAGATTGAAGCGCCGTCCGGCGGAAACACCTCGGCGCCCAATGCCGACGCCGTCGGACACAGCCTCCACCACCGCGTCAGCCTCCATCCGGTGGGAGAACGCGCTCTCCTCCCGATTGAACACTGCCCGGAACCGCCCACCGACTCCCGCCGAATGGGCATCCTGGGCCAAAGCCGGATCAACGAACACACCCAGCACCACGCCGGGGATAGCGGCCTTGTGCAGAGCCTCCAGCAGCCAGGCCGTGTTCCCGCGCCCGCCGCCGCCGGGGTTGTCGGCGGTATCGGCCAGGATCACCGACCCGGAGGCCGCGGCGGCCCGAGCCACCTCTACCCCCCGCTCGACGGACATCAGCACCCGCCGATAGCGTTCCCGATCCGCCCAACCTCGGCGCGCGATGGCCAATGCCACACGACGCGCGGCGGTCAGATCACCTCGGGCGGTGACCGTGATCGTCAGCCCGCATTTCGGCATATCCCCGAACACGAACCCCCCGGCGATCGAGACATTGGCGATCGCCCCACCCACCAGCGTCTGCCCGTAATCAATCAGGTCGGCATAGGGACCAGCGGCGGTCAGCAGCGTGACCGAGGGCGGCGTCAGAGGCAGCCGGATGAAGGCGCGGACCATCCGCGTTCCCGCCAGCAACTCCCGGACCAGATCGGCGGACTCGGCGGCACGCTCGCGTTGGTCCACATGCGGGTTGGTACGGTAGACCACCAGCGCGTCGCAGGCATCGACCATCCGCTCGGAGACATTGCAGTGCAGGTCGTGCGACACGACGATCGGCACGGCGGGGCCTACGATGCGGCGGACCATGGTGACCAGCGTGCCCTCGCTATCCTCATCCCCCGTGGCCGACGACGCGCCGTGGCTGGGGATATAGACGGCGTCCAGCGGCAGGGCGGCCGCCAGACCGGCCCGGATACGGTCGAGGAACTCATGAAACAGATCCTGCGCGATCGGCCCGCCCGGCGGGGCGCCGGCGACCAGGATCGGCACCGGGGTCCAAGGGCCGGTTTCGTCCATGCGAGCATAGAAGCCGGGCACTTCTGACGGCAGGTGGCTGACGACACGGGCGAGGGCCGTGATCGCCTCCCCTTCCTCCCAGCACTGCTGGCGGAAGTCGGCTTCGACCGTTACGGGTGCGAAGGCGTTTGCCTCCAGGTGGATGCCCAGGATCGCGATGCGTGGTGTGCCCATGAAATTCTCCCCCTCCGGTTGCCGGCCGAGCGGACAGGTATCAGAGTGTGCGGATGCATGAGCAATCCTCCGCCCCACGGATGACAACGGTCGAGCTGCTGGACCGGCTGGTGTCCTTCGATACCACGAGTCGCAACTCCAACCTGCCGCTGATCGGCTTTGTCCGGGCGTATCTGGACGCGCATGGCGTGCCGTATCGGGTCAGCCTGGATGAAACCGGCCAGAAGGCCAATATCCACGCCATCATCGGCCCGCAGGCGGCCGGAGGCGTGGCGCTGTCCGGTCATGTCGACACCGTGCCCGTCGATGGGCAGGCGTGGTCGACCGATCCGTTCAGCCTCCGCCAGAAGGACGGGCTACTGTATGCGCGCGGGGCCTGCGACATGAAGGGCTTCGTCGCCTCCTGCCTTTCCGCCGTCCCCGATTTCCTCGCCCGCAAGCCCGCCCGTCCGCTGCATCTGTTCATCAGCTATGATGAGGAAGTGGGCTGCATGGGCGCCCAGCGGCTAATCCGGGACCTGACGGAATCGGGCCGCAAGCCCGCCTTGTGCGTGGTGGGCGAACCATCCGGCATGAAGCCCATCCTGGCGCATAAGGGGAAGCTCAACCTCAAGGTCAGCGTGCGCGGCAAGCCCGGCCATTCCAGCGAACCGGCCAAGGGCGTCAATGCCATCCAGGCCGCCGCCGAAGCCGTCGCCTGGGTCGCTGCGGAGGCTCGGCGCTTCCCCGTCGAAGGCCCGTTCGAAGATGGGTTCGACCCGCCCCACACCACCATCCATGTCGGCACCATGTCCGGCGGCACGATCCTGAACATCATCCCCGAGCGGGCGGAGTTCATCATGGAATGGCGTCAGATCCCCGGCGACGACCCTCTCCGCCACGTCGCTCGGCTTAAGGCCTTCGTGGCCGAGAACATCGAGCCCGCGATGAAGGCCGTCGATCCCTCGACGGGCTTCGACTACGAGCTCATGGTCGAAATGCCCGGCATGTCCCTGGCCGGCGACCATGAGCTGACCTCGGTCGTCAAGCAGCTCACGGGATCGAACAGCACCGGCAAGGTCAGCTACGGGACCGAGGGCGGTTTCTACCAGGAAGCCGGTATTCCCACGATCATCTGTGGTCCAGGTCATATCGCCCAGGCCCACCAGCCGGATGAATTCATCGCGCGGAGTGAGCTGGACGCCTGCGACGCGTTCATTCGCCGCCTTGTTGACCGTTTGCTGGTGTGACGACTCCCCCGATGCATGAGGCCATCCCCCCAACCCATCCGCTGCCCGATTTCGAGGTGCGGCTGGACCCTCCGGACATCACCGACTGGCTGCCGGGCAATACTGGCATCCTCGGCGTGACGTCATTCGACTCGGGGGCACCGGGGCCGCATGTCGCGATCTCCGCCCTGATGCATGGCAATGAGTATTCCGGCGCCATCGTGCTGGACCGCCTGCTGCGCGCCGGCGTCCGCCCGACCCGCGGCCGGCTGTCCCTGGCCTTCCTGAACGTGGAGGCCTTCAGTCGCTTCGACCCGCGCCGCCCGACCGTGTCCCGCTTCATTGACGAGGACATGAACCGCCTGTGGGACGACCAGGTGCTGGACGGGCCGCGTCGGTCGGTTGAGCTGGATCGCGCGCGGGAACTGCGGCCCTGGCTTGAGTCCGTGGATGTCCTGCTGGACCTGCATTCGATGCTCTGGCCGTCCGATCCGGTCATCCTCTGCGGTCCCGCCGACAAGGGACGCGACCTCGCGCTCGGCCTTGGTGGGCCGAGCCTGATTGTCGCCGATCGGGGGCATGGCAATGGCAGGCGGCTGATCGACCATCCGCGCTTCGCCGAGGCGGGGACGCCCCATGTCGCCAATCTGATCGAGGCGGGGGAGCACTGGGAGCCGGTCACCGTCGATGTCGCTATGGAAAGCGTGGCCGGGGTGCTGGCGCGGGTCGACAGCGTGGCGCCGGGCCTCGATCTGCCGAAAGGCCCCACCAGGCCGGGGCGGTTTGCCCGGGTGACGGATGTGATCACGGCCGCGACGTCGCATTTCGCCTTCGTGCAGCCCTTCCGCGGCTGCGCGGTACTGCCGGAACGAAACACCCTGATCGCGATCGATGGGGAGGCGGAAATCCGCACGCCCTATGACGATTGCCTGCTGGTCCTGCCCAGCCTGCGGCCCGGGCGGGGGCATACGGCGGTGCGGCTCGCGCGGTTTGATGAGAGTCATCGCCTATCCATACGCGGGGAATATTGACGCGCCCCCCCGTCCCGTCCTACACTGCGCACCCTGGATGGCGGGCGTAGCTCAGTTGGTAGAGCGCCAGGTTGTGGTCTTGGATGCCGTGGGTTCGAGTCCCATCGTTCGCCCCATTCAACTTCCCTTATGATTGCCGCCCTGATCCTCGCGGGCGGTCAGGCGCGCCGCATGGGTGGCGGCGACAAGACGCTGCTGCCGCTGGGTGGCCAGCCGCTGCTGGCCCATATCCTGAACGCCCTGCATCCGCTGCCCGTCGCGATCAGCGCCAATGGCGATCCCGCCCGCTTTGCCGTGTTTGGCCTACTGGTGCTGCCAGATGGGCCGTTCCAGGACCAAGGGCCGCTCGCCGGCGTGCTGGCGGGCCTGGACTGGGCCGCCGCCCTGGGGGCGCAGGCGTTGCTGACAGTGCCGGGCGATACCCCCCTGATTCAGCCAGGGCTGGCGCAGGCCCTGTCGCCCCCACCCGCCTGCGCGGCGACCCATCAGCAGGGCCATCATCTGATCGCGCTATGGCCCGTAGGGTGCCGGTTTGCGCTCCGTGCCTTCCTTTCCACCCCTGGTTCGCGCCATGTCATGCGGTTCTCGGCCTCAATCGGCATGCGGATGGTTGATTTCAAGGCCGGGACATGGGACCCGTTTGCGAACGTGAACACGCCCGAGGATCTGGCTCGTATCCGCGGCGCGGTTGGCGATGACGGGACGGAGGGGGCGGCATGACCAGGACAGTGGCGATCGCGGGTCTGGGAGCCATCGGCCTGCCGCTGGCGCGCGCGCTGGACAACGGCGTGGACGGTCTGCGGCTGGTGGCGGTCTCGGCACGCGACCAGGCCAAGGCAGCGGCGAATCTGGTCACCTTCCGCGCACCGCCCGCTTTGGTGGAACTGCCTGAACTCGCCGAGGCCGATATCGTGGTGGAAGCCGCGCCCGCTTCGGTGTTCGAGCGGATTGCCGTGCCGGCGCTGGAGGCGGGGCGGGTCTTCATCCCATCCTCCGTCGGTGCCCTGCTGCCCCGCATGCATCTGGTTCGCCTCGCTCGGCAGAGCGGCGCCCGGATCGTCATCCCCACCGGCGCCCTGCTGGGCCTAGATGCGGTGCGGGCGGCGGCGGAAGGCCCGGTCGACAGTGTATCGATCGAAACACGGAAGCCTCTGAACGGTCTGGCCGGCGCGCCCTATCTGGAAAAGAACGGGATCGACGTAATGGCGATGACCGAGCCGACCGTGGTGTTCGAGGGCAACGCCTTCGATGCCGCCGCCGGCTTCCCCGCCAACGTGAACGTCGCGGCGGCGCTGGCTCTGGCCGGGATCGGTCCGGCGCGGACCCGGGTGACGATCTGGGCGGACCCGACCGTGACCCGCAACATCCACACGATCCGGGTGGAAGCCGCAGCCGCGCGCTTCACCATGACGATCGAGAATGTGCCCAGTGAGGAGAACCCGAAGACGGGCAAGCTGACGGCACTGTCCGTGCTGGCGTGCCTGCGCGGGCTGGTGTCGTCCTTGAAGGTTGGAAGCTGATGACCCGCGCCGCGCCGGTCGGGCTGTTCGACTGTGTGGTGTTCGGCGCGACCGGTGACCTGACACTGCGGAAGCTGTTGCCGGCGCTGTATTACCGGTTCCGGGACGGCCAGGTGCCCGATGGGGCGCGGATCATCGGCGTCGCCCGGTCCGCCCTGTCGGACGATGACTACCGGCAGCGCGCCTCGGCTGCGCTGGAGCAGCACGTGGCCCCCAACGACCTGGACCGGGCGGTGCTGGAGCGGTTCCTGGCCGGCGTGTCCTATGTCTCCCTCGACGTCACCGACGCGGCGGCGGACTGGACGCGGCTGGGCTCCCGGCTCGATCCCGATCGGGTACGGGTGTTCTACCTCGCGACCTCCCCCGACCTGTATGGCCCGGTCAGCCGAGCGCTTGGGGCGGCGGGGTTGGTGGGGGACAAGGCGCGGGTGGTGCTGGAAAAGCCGATCGGCCGCGACCTGGCCTCGGCACGGGCGATCATCCGGGACGTGTCGGAGGTGTTTGCCGAATCCCAGACCTTCCGCATCGACCATTTCCTGGGCAAGGAAACGGTGCAGAACCTGATGGCGCTGCGCTTCGCCAACACGATTTTCGAGCGTGTCTGGACCTCGGACGTCATCGACCATGTGCAGATCACGGTGGCCGAGACGGTGGGGCTGGAGGGGCGCGCGGGGTATTACGATGGCTCCGGCGCGATGCGGGACATGCTGCAGAACCACATGCTGCAGTTGCTGTGCCTGATTGCGATGGAGCCGCCGGTGTCGCTGGACGCCGATCGGGTGCGGGATGAAAAGCTGAAGGTGCTGCGGGCGCTGAAGCCGATGGCCCCGCATGAGGTCGTGTCACAGACGGTGCGCGGGCAGTACACGGCGGGCGCGATCGATGGCAAGCCGGTGCCTGGCTACCAGACCGACCTCGGCCACCAGGAGGCCAGCGCGACCGAGACCTTTGTCGCGCTGAAGGCCGAGGTGATGACCTGGCGCTGGGCGAATGTCCCGTTCTACCTGAGGACCGGGAAACGGCTGCCAAACAAGGTTTCGGAGATCGTGATCCAGTTCAAGGGGCAGCCGTTCTCCATCTTCCCGACCGAGGCGGGTGAGCGTCTGCCGAACCGCCTGGTGATCCGGTTGCAGCCCGAGGAGGGGATGCGGCTGGAGATGATGACCAAGGACCCGGGCGCGGATGGGATGCATCTGTCGCCGACCGGGTTGGACATCCGGTTCGACACCGCGTTCGGGCTGCGTTTCCCGGATGCATATGAACGCCTGCTGATGGACGCGGTGCGCGGGAACCCGACGCTGTTCATGCGCCATGATGAGGTGGAGGCCGCCTGGGCCTGGGTCGAACCGATCCTGGAAAGCTGGGCGACCCGGCCGGAGCCTCCGCGTGCCTATCCAGCGGGAAGCTGGGGTCCGACGGCGTCGATCGCGCTGATCGAGCGGGATGGGCGGTCGTGGTACGAGGATGGGCGGTAGCGGCAGGTTGGGCGGCCGCGAAGCAGGGCGAAGCGGGACCGAAGGTCAGGGCAAGCTGGGCCGCAGGCCTGGGCAAGCTGGTCGTAGAGAGGCAGGGACCCCAGCACCACGCCCCCTCCCCCCTTGAGGGGGAGGGTTGGGGTGGGGGGTCTCGCGGCACGAGGCTGGGGGGTGGCTACCCCTCCCCCCAACCCCCTCCCTCAAGGGGAGGAGGGGCGTTGTCGATCCGTCAGTGCCCCAGGGCCAAAACTACCCCCGATCCTCCGTCAGTTCCCCCCCAGCATCCCCGCCACCTGGTCCGCCAACTGCCCGACCGCCTCGCTCATGGCCGCCACCAGGGACGGCGTCCCGGTCCCCCCCGGGGTTACCTGGATCGTGATCGTGCGCGCCGTCGTCTCCCGCCGTGTGACCGAGACCTGGGCGATCAGCATCACGGCCCCGTTCCGCGCCTGGTCCATCCGTTGGATGTTGACCCCCAGCATCGCGTCGGGCACCGCCGTCACCGCCCCGTTCTCGGCGAAGATCGTCGTCCCCGGCAGGCGCTGCGACAGGTTCTGCGACAGCACGCGAGACAGCATCGCGTCCAGCGGCTCCCCCCACCACTCATTGCCCAGCACATCCAGGCGGAAATCCTCGGAAGACCGCACGATCTGAGACCGCTCCAGATACCGCGCCAGGCCGATCGTCCGCAGTTCGATCACCTTAGGCGCCCCGCGCCGCTCCGCCCCCGGCGTCGTCGCCAGCGTGTACAGCAGCGGGTTCGGCGACGCGCAGGCGGCGGCGAAGGAGGCCAGGGACAAGCACAAGGCCGCACGACGGGAAACTGAAAGGCGCATTGGTCTCATTGCCCTTGGCTGGTGCGGCCCCGGATCAGGGCCTCCGGATGACGGGAAAGCAGGTCGGCCAGCACGCGGATCGACCGCGCCGCGTCGGCCAACTGCACCATCAGCCGGTTCGCGTCGCGGTTCAGTTGGGAATTGCTGCCATAGCCGGTCTCGATCGAGGCTATCAGCCGGTCGGTCCGCTTGATCGCGTTGTCCAGATTGGTCGCGATGGCCGGCAGCTTCTGCGTCACCGGCTCGATCCCTTTGTTCAGGTTCTGGATGAACGACTGCGTGGACGCCAGCGCGGTCTTCAGCAACGCCGCCACCTGCTTCAGGTCGGGGTCATTCGCCAGCGCGTTGGTGCCGGCCAGAGTCTCATTCAGGTTGCGGCCGATTTCCTCGAACGGAATGCCCGCCAGCTTGTCCATCAGCCCGGACGCGGAGGCCATCAGGTCACCGCCACTCTCCAGCACCGGCACCACCAGCGTGTCATGCCGGGTCGTCAGCTTCGCCGGCTCCGACCCCGGAAACAGATCGAAGGTCAGGACCTTCGAGCCGGTGAGCAGGCTTCCCGACTCCAGCTTAACCCGCAGGCCGCGCTGGATCAGGCCCGACAGCCGTCCCTCGATATCCATCTCATCCGGAAACACCATATTGCTGATCCGGCTCGGCTCGATAAAAAACCGCGCCACGGCGACGACCGAGTCCTGGCTTGCGTCGTATTCCAGGTTGACCGCGTCGACCTCTCCGATCTTCAGGCCGCGCATCCGCACCTGCGCGCCCTTGGCCAGCCCGGCGACCGAGCCCCGGAACACCGCCAGAAGCGGCGGGCTGCGGAGGTAAAGGGCGGCGTCCGCGGAGTCCTTGTTCGGATGCAGGGTGAATTCCTGCCGCGGCGGACTGCGGCCTGCCGTGAGCCCCTCGGGCGGGGTATCAAAGGCGATGCCGCCCAGGATCAACGCGCGGATCGATTCAAGCTGCACCTGGATGCCCTGCGCGCCCAGTTCCACCGACAGGCCCGAGGCATTCCAGAAACGCGTCGCGTCGCGCACATACTGGTCGAAGGGGGCGCGGACGAAGGCGTGAATATCAACGCTCTCCGCCATTTCGGACACGTCCCAGCCCAGGACTTCGCCCACCTGCTGGTCGCGGAAGAAGATCGGAGACCCCAGGCTGATCGAGCCGATGCGCTTGGCCTTCAGCCGGTACTCCGTCCCGGGCACGTCGGCCTGCAGGACCGGCGGGTCCTCCAGCCCCGTGAACTCCCGTTGCTCGGGCGCCTCGTCGGGGGAAGGCCTCAGCTCGATATAGGCGCCCGACAGGATCGTCTCCAACCCAGACACGGAACCCGCGAAGAAGCGTGGCTTGACCACCCAGAACCGGGTCTTCTCGGTCAGCAGCGGGGTCGCTTCCTTGTTCATGCGGATGGTCACGATGACGCGATTGAGCTTCGGCGACAGCGCCACCCGCTCCACCGTGCCCATCTCGACATCCTTGTGGCGGACCTTGGACTGGTTCGCGACCAGGCCCTCGGCCGTCTGGAAGCTGATCGTGATCTGCGGGCCGCGGTCGTCCAGCGTGTGCCAGACCAGCCAGGCACCGAGCAGCGCGGTCACGAGGGGAATGGCCCAGATGATGGAGAGGCGGCGGCGGCGGTGGCCGCGGGCATGCACGACGGCGGCGGGTGGGTGGTCACTCATGCGTCGGTTTCCGCCTTCGTTTCCGCCGCGTCCCACATCAGGCGCGGATCAAAGCACTCGGCCGCGAACATGGTCAGGATGACGACCGCTGCGAAGGCGGTGGCGCCGTGTCCGGGTGCGATCGAGGTGATGGCCCCGAACTGCACCAGGGCCACCAGCAGGGAGACCATGAATACGTCAATCATCGACCATCGGCCGACGAACTCCACGATACGATACAGCACGGTACGCTCTTTCAGGCCCCAGGTCGCGCCGGCCTGGGTGCTGAACAGCAGCAACGCCATGCAGATGATCTTCAGGATCGGGACGACGACGCTGGCGACAAAGACCAGCAGCGCCAGCGGCCACATCCCCGCCAACACCAGCTCGAGCACCCCACCCACAATGGTGCTGGGCTGCGACGACCCGAGTTGGTTGATGATCAGGACGGGGTAAAGGTTGGCGGGGATATACAGAATGACGGCGGCGATCAGCAGCGCCCAGGCCCGGGCGATGGACTGGCTCTTGCGGTGATGCAGCCGGAAGCCGCAGCGCGGGCAATGGGCGCCGTCGCGACCGCGGCTGACCAGGCCGCAGGTGTGGCAGCCGATCCGCGTGAGCGTCGCGCCCAGGATTCCCGCCGAACGCACCCGTTTGCGGCCTGGGCCGCGGGAGCGGCCGATGGCCTCCCACACCGCGTGGTCGTCCACGACGGCGTCGGCGGCGACCATGGTCACCGTCAGCGCCCCCAGCGCAAAGAGCGCGGGACCCAGATCGATATGGGCCATCGAGATCAGTTTCACGTAGGCGACGAACACGCCCAGCAGATAGATCTCGATCATCGACCAGGGGCGCAGATGCTCGACGATGGCGTAGATGCCCTTGGTCCAGGCGGGCGGGGTCAGCATCCGCAGGGCCAGCAGCACGGCGATCATGCCCATGACCCGGGCGAGCGGGATGGCCACGGTCGTGATGACGACCACGATGGCCAGGGCCTTCATGCCGTACCGCTCCAAGCCCAGCGGTCCGCTGAATAGGGACGCCGCGGTGTGCTGGCCGGTGCTGGAGAGTGACATGAGGGTCATGGAGGAGGCGAGGCCGAACAGGATCAGCCCGGTCAGGCTCAGGGCGAGCGGGAGGCCGAACGGGTCCACGCGCGTGGCGCGGAGGACGGCGTCGCAGCGCAAGCAGGTGGCGCGGTCGCCCGGCGCCAGGGCTGGGACGTGCTGGACCTTGCCGCAGTCGCGACACTCGATCAGGTGCGGCTGGGTATGCGCGACGGCGTGTGCCGTGGCGGTGGAGGAAGCGAGGGCCATGATGCGGACAGGTCGCGGATGGGGTGGACACTATATCTGCTGGGGAGAACGGAAGCCATTGGCGTCTGGCCGGTCGGGATGGTATCCGGGCCGCGCATCTGGCGGTTGCGGTGCGCGCGCTTGGGGCGTATATCGCCGCCGGCTGCCTTGGCAGGCCGACGTAGCTCAGTGGTAGAGCAACTGATTCGTAATCAGTAGGTCCGGAGTTCGACCCTCCGCGTCGGCACCACCCTTCCCCGGGTTCGGCCGCCCCCTCCCCTTCATCCCACCCGACCGCCTTTGGGGCACGCGACCGCATGGCGCGCGATTGCCCGTCGGAAAGTCCAGTTGGGGCGGATAGAGGCGAACAGCGCCTATTTCTGGCACATGCGGCAGGCATGCCGCGACCGCCCTTCCCGCCGATCACCCCCGCGGGACCCGTCCGGATCGGGTTTCACGGCCCGAAGGCCCGAAATTTGCACAATATTTAACCAAATCACGGGTAGCGCACATGCCACGGCAGGCCGGACGTATCATCCCGTGGGAAAAACGACCCCATCGAACATGATCGGGTTTTGGCACGAAGGTTGCTTTGTGTGTCGTGGGCTCCGCCCGGCGGGGAAACCAACCACACGAGACACAGGGACCATCAACGCATGATACCGGTCGAACCGAAGCTTTCGCGCCGCGGCCTGGGCCGCCTCGGTGCCGCCGCTGCCACCATTGCCGCCATCGGCGCCGTCAAGGCAGCCACGACCCCGGCGCAAGCACAGGCGGCCGCGGCCGCCGGCCCCATCAAGGTCGGCATCCTCCACTCCCTCTCCGGCACCATGGCCATCAGCGAGACCACGCTGAAGGACGTCATGCTGATGCTGATCGAGCAGCAGAACGCCAAGGGCGGGTTGCTGGGCCGCAAGCTCGAAGCCGTCGTCGTCGATCCGGCCTCCAACTGGCCGCTCTTCGCCGAAAAGGCTCGGCAGCTCATTTCCGTCGACAAATGCGCCGCCACCTTCGGCTGCTGGACGTCCGTGTCCCGCAAATCCGTCCTGCCGGTGTTCGAGGAACTGAACTCCATCCTGTTCTACCCGGTCCAGTATGAGGGCCAGGAATGCAGCCGTAACGTGTTCTACACCGGCGCGGCGCCGAACCAGCAGGCGATCCCGGCGGTGGATTACCTGATGAAGGAAAACAAGGTGCAGCGCTGGGTCCTGGCCGGCACCGACTATGTCTATCCGCGCACGACCAACCAGATCCTGGAGGCCTACCTGATCGCGAAGGGTGTCGCCAAGGACGACATCATGATCAACTACACGCCGTTCGGCCACTCCGACTGGCAGAACATCGTGGCCTCGATCAAGAAGTTCGGCAGCGCCGGCAAGAAGACCGCCGTCGTTTCCACCATCAACGGCGATGCCAACGTTCCCTTCTACAAGGAACTCGGCAATCAGGGCATCAAGGCGACCGATATCCCGGTCGTTGCCTTCTCGGTCGGTGAGGAAGAACTCGCCGGCATCGACACCAAGCC
>DIUL01000071.1 GCA_002422345.1 Acetobacteraceae bacterium UBA6159 | reverse complement strand
AGTGTCTGTTAAATGTGGGTTAGGGCTTCACACCGCCGATCAGAATCCCCATCATCGAAGTATAGCCGATGCGGACGTATCGATCCGGGGAATGATCCGGATCACGAAGCGTCCCGTATCTGGAAACGACTGGGGTCTTTTCCTGGTCGTGGCTGTGACGACCCCTTGCGGGGCGGGAGGGCTTGAATGGTACCTGGCCTGACACTCGGATGCGAAGACACCCTGGCGCGCGACCAGCTTCAGTTGTTTGGCGCCATGGGGTCCCAATGCCACCTGACGGTCGACGACCAATGCCGTCTGCTGGCGCTGTCCGAGCCGGACCTGAGGGCCTGGAACCGCTTCCTCCGCGATGGGCCGCTGCCGTCCTGGCCGCGTCTGCCGGACATGCTTTCCCGTGTCGCGGTCGCCATCTATGGCATCGCGGTGCTGCTGGAGCCTGACCCGCTGCCGGTGGAGTTCGGCGCCTGGTAGTTCCAGCCTTCGTCCGTCGGTGGTAACCTGCGCCGGCGGACAGGAGGGACGGATGCGAGCGGTCTTTGTGCAGATCAAGTGCGAGATGGGCCGAGCGTATGATGTCGCGCGGATGGTGGGGGATTCGGTGGAGGAGATGTCGGAGCTGTTTTCGACCTCCGGCCAGTACGACCTGCTCGGGAAATTCTATCTGGAGGACGGGCAGGATACCGGCCTGTTCGTGACCAGCCGGATCCAGACGATCCCTGGCGTGCGGGACACCTATACGATGATCACGTTCAATGCGTTCGGTGGTGGCGGTTCCTGACAGGGGTAGTCGCGCTGGTCCGCTTTGCGTCATGGGCGGGCTTGACCCGGCTATCGCCGGGCACGCAGTTGGTTGAAATCATGCGAAGACACCATCAACGGCGCCCTTGGTGATGGCCGGGTCAGGCACGGCCAGGACGGAAGGCACCGTCCGATCGTAAAGTGCGCTTGCCCGGCGGTTCCTAAAGCCGGAACGCGTCCCTGATCCGGCCATACAGCACCCGCGCCTGGACGGCCTGCCGCCACAGCCCGTGGAACGGGATTTCCCTGATCCCCGTGACCGGCATGTCGAAGCGGGCCGTCGGACCCTCGGCCACCCGGCGGGCGAGTTCCGGGCCCATGGCCGAACTCATCGCCACACCGCGCCCGTTATAGCCGAGGCAGGCCAGGACCGTTTCGTGCGGTTCGTGGACATGGGGGTAATGGTCGGTCGTCGCGGCGATCTGGCCGCTCCATCCATGTGTCCAGCCCACCCTCGCCAGTTCGGGCCAGAGTTCGATCGCGTAGTCGATCAGATAGCGCAGGTCCTCGGGTCGCCCGACCTCCCGCTGCACGCTGCGCCCGCCCATCAGCAGCCGGCCCTGCTGGTCGAGCCGGTAGTAGACCGTGATCTCCCCCATTTCGTAAACCGAGGCACGGTGCGGCGTGATCCGTCGGGCCAGAGCCTCGGGCAGCGGCTCGGTCGCCACGATGGCCGAGTAGACCGGGACATGGCCGCGCCGCAGCCCGGTCCAGAGGTCGTCGGTATAGCCGTTGGTGGCCAGCACGATCTTCTCGGCCCTGACCGTCCCGGTGGGCGTGTCGAGCCGCCAGGTCGTCCCGTCCCGCTGGGCGCGGGTGACCCTGGTTCCGCCATGCACCCGGGCGTCGGCGGCGATGGCGGCGCGGGCGAGACCGCGGGCATAGCTGAGCGGGTTCAACTGCCCCCCGCGCGGATCAAGCAGGCCGGCGACATAGCGCCGAGTGCCGGTGAAGGCCTCCGCCCCCTCGTCCCGCAGCGGCACGAGGCCGGCGCCCCTGCGGTTCCATTGTTCGCCCGTGGCGCGCAGGCCGGCGATGGTGCGGGGTTCCATGGCAACGCGCAGGGTGCCGGACTGGATCGCCTCGCAGGCGATCTGCTGCTGGCGGACCAGGGTGAAGACGAAATCGGGCGCCCCGCCGGACAGCGCGATCATCCGGCTGCCGAGGTCGGTGCCGAAATCCTTCTCGATCCGGTCGGGGTCGTGTTTCAGCCCGGGATTGACCTGCCCGCCATTACGGCCCGAGGCGCCCCAGCCCGGCTCATGCGCCTCCAGCACCACCGTATCGATGCCACGCTCGGCCAGGTGCAGCGCGGTGGACAGGCCGGTATAGCCCCCGCCGATGACCGCGACCGAGACGCGGCGGTCGCCATCCAGCGCCGGGGTCTCCGGGGCGGGCAGGGCGGTCTCCGCATACAGGCTGGGGGGCAGGGGGGCGCGCATCGGGGTATATGCTATCCTGCGTTGGGCGGCGGCGCGAGCAGCACCCGGTTCACCCGCTCCATCGCCGTGAACGTGGCCTGCCAGGCGCGTCGGAACACCTCCTCCTTGATCCCGCGGCCGGCTAGTTCGGCGCCGATCTGGCGCACCGTCCGCTGTCCGTCGATCAGGCGCATGATCGCCCCGGCCTGCGGCGGGACGGGGACGGGGATGCGGAGGCCGTCGACGCCCAGGATCATGGTTCCATCGGCGCCGATGCTGCGGGCCAGGGTTTCGCCCGTCACCTCCCGGCAGATTGGCACGGCGTCATCGGCCAGCGGATCGGCGCGCGTCGGTTCCTGTCCGGCGCGGGTGACGTAGACGATATGGACGGACATGTTGCCGGCCAGCGCCTCGGCCAGGGCGGCGCGGGCCAGAGGGTCCAGCGTCTCGACCCGGGCGCGCAGGCGGGGATCGGGCAGCAGGGGGATCGGGTCGTAGCGGATCGGCTCCACCCAGCAGGCGACGGACAGGCCGGCGTCCGTCAGCAGCGCGTGGAAGTCGGGCACGGTGAAGGCCCGGTCGCGCGGGTTCAGCAGCAGGTCATACAGCCCCGCGTCGCCCCCGTTCACGTGGTCGTCGAAGTTGCGGTTGTTCCGGAGCCAGGCGGTGTCCGGCAGATGCTTCATCACCCGGCGCGCGACGTCGAGCCTTTCGGCCGGCGGGCGGTCGGGCGGGGCGAGCAGGCGGAGCGCCTCCTGGATCATGTAGACGCCGGTGCGGCCATGCGGGGCATAGACCATTAGCCCCATGCCGCCTCCCGGAGCCAGCACCGAGGTCAACGCCCGCAGCCCCGCGGCCGGGTCGGGCAGATGGTGCAGCACGCCGCAGCAATCGATGTAGTCGAAGGGTTCCAGGCCGGAACTGGCCAGGTCCAGGATCGAGCGCTGTTCCCAGATCACGTTGGTCAACTTGCGCGCCTCCACGCGCGACCTGGCGATGGCGAGGGACGCCGAGGAGCGGTCGAGCCACGTCACCGTGCCCGGCCGGTTCCGCTGCGCCATCTGCTGGGCCAGCATGATCGTGCCGTCCCCGGTGCCGCCGCCGGCGAACAAGGCGCGCAGCGGGCGGTCGGCGGGACGGGTCGCGCCGAAGATCCAGTGGTCGATTTCGACCAGGTGGCTCGGGCTGCCGACGATCAGGCGCTTGGCCTCATCCTTCGGGTCGCGGCGGGGATAGGGGTAGGTCTCGTACTGGTCGGCGAGACGGGCATCGGTTGCGTCGGACATGGGTTCGGCCATAGACCGGTTGGATGGTTGAAGCCAGGGTTCGCGGATATTTCGGCATCGGGGTGGAGGGCGTGTCGAAATCGGCGAACGCCGGGGCCTTGCTGCGCACGGCGCATGCCTTTGGGGCGTCGTTCTGTTTCACAATCGGGCGGGGCTGGGATTCGCGGGCGTCACGCCTCGCGGATACCGCCGATACGCCCGCGCATGTGCCGATGTGGGGATTCGATGATGTCGAGTCGCTGCGTTTGCCCAAAGGCTGCGTGCTGGTGGGGGTGGAACGGCTGGACGACGCGGTGGAGTTGCCGTCCTTCCGCCATCCGCTGAGCGCCGCCTATGTGCTGGGGCCCGAGCGGTCGGGCCTGTCCCCGGCCTTGCAGGCGAGATGCCGGCACGTCATCCAGATCCCGACTCGGTTTTCGCTGAACCTGGCGGTGGCGGGGGCGATCGTGCTGTACGACCGGCTCCTGCAACACGGCCGCTTCGCCGAACGCCCGGTCGGCAGCATGGGGCCTGTGGAGACGTTGGCTGCGTCCGGGGGGCACGGCCACCCAAAGTTCCGCCGTACCATCCCGGACTGGTTGGCAAGGGAAGGCGAAGTCGCCGACGGCCAGGGTGTGGCCGGGCAAGGTCGCCAGCGCGTGGGCGGAGAGGGGGACGGCCCTCCAACGACTCCCCTCCCCTTGAGGGAGGGGCCGGGGGAGGGGTAGCAACCCCCCGCCCATCAAGCCGCCTTCGGCAACACAACCCCCGAAGCATCAAACACCGTAAACAGCGAAGCCTTCTGCGCCCCAGTCAGCTTCAGATGCGGCGGCCGGATATTCTCCCAAGCCGGATTGCCGGTGTTCCGCGCCACCAGCGCCTTCAGCCCCGAGATCAACGGCACCGAAATCACCGCCTTGCGCGTCGCAGCCAGGATTTCATGCGCCGCCGCCCCGGTCTCATTGTTCCAGTTCGAATAGACGATCTGCCCCGTCGCGCAGTTCACGTTCGACGCCGCCGTGATGCACCCGGCGCTGCCCTTTTCCAGCAGCGGCTTCAGCAGGGTGTCGTCACCCGCATAGACCTCGAACCCATCGCGGGCGAAGGCCCGCACATAGGACACCCCGTTCTCATAGTCGCCGGAGCTGTCCTTCAGCCCCTTCACCTTGCCCGGATAGGCCTTCAGCAGGCGCCCGATCAGGTCGACGCTGAACGGGATCGCCGATTGCTGCGGGAAATTGTACAGATACAGCTTGATGTTACCGCCAACCCGCTGAATCACCTCACTGAAATAGGCGAACAGCCCGTCCTCGGAGGGGTTCTTGTAGTAGAACGGCGGCAGCAGCAGGGCGCCAGGGCAACCAGCGGCCTCGGCATGGCGGGTGAGCAGGACGGTGTCGGTCAGCGCCGCCGTCCCGGTGCCGGGCATCATACGCGCCGCCGGAATGCCGCGCGCGACCAGGCCATCCAGGACCGTCATCCGCTCCTGCACACCCAGGCTGGCTGCTTCCCCGGTCGTGCCCAGCACGCCCAGGCCGTTGCAGCCATTGGCCAGCAGCCAGCGGGAATGGGCGGCCATGCGATCCAGGTCGATCGACAGGTCGTCATTCATCGCCGTCACCACCGCGGCGTTCACGCCACCATAGATCGCGTCCTTCATCATCGCCCGGTCTCCTTCCTGGGTTTTACCGTCTTGGGCATCTCGGTCTTGGGCATCTGGCCCGGCCATTCGACAATATGATGTTCCAGCAGCCCCGCGCCGCGTTCCGAGATCGCCCGCCCGCGCACCGACACGCCGGCCTGATGCACCGTGTCGGGATCGCCCGACACCAGCGGGTGCCACCATTCCAGGGGCTTGCCCTCATTCAAAAGGCGATACCCGCAGGAGGGCGGCAGCCAGTCGACCTCCCGCACCGTCGCGGGGGTCAGCTGCACGCAGTCGGGCACCTTGCGCCGGCGGCGGACATAGTCGGAACACTGGCAGGACCCAAGGTCGAGCAGGCGGCAGGCCACGTTGGTGAACGCCAGCGCCTCCGTCTCCTCATAGCGGAGCTTGTGCAGGCAGCAGCGGCCGCAGCCGTCGCAGACCGACTCCCACTCCGCCTTGGTCATTTCGTCCAATGTCTTGGTCTGCCAGAAAGGCGCGCCCGTGCTCATGCCGGCGGTTCTAGCGGCCTGCCCGGATGCTGGCTAGGCGGGGACCGACGTGATCCTTGTATCGGCCTCTCCCGGGCGTGTATCCAACGGCCTGCCAGCCTTCGGCCACCCCCTTTCGGAAGCAGCGTGCAGCCCCATGGATACGGCCCTCAGCCTGTCACAGACCCAACCTGATCCCGTCGCGGTGCTGCTGGATGGTTTCGAAAGCCTCGGCGGCATCGGCGACCATGGCGAATTCGGTCAGGTTCAGCAGGTCGCCGGCCTCGACCCGAACGGCCTGCTCCGCTGGGCCGAACTGGATGAGGCGACGCTGATCACCCTGCTCGACCAGGATTTCGAGGGGTTCGGAGAACGGGCCAATGTCGCGGTCGGACTGCGCGACGGCAGCGACGAATGGTGGACCCGCGATCCCCGCCATGAATTGTCCATCCGCTCCGGTGTCAGGATTGCCGATGTCCCGCTGACCGCGATGACCCCTCGGGTCCGCCGGCGCATGCAGTTCCTGCGGGAGCGGCTGCTGGATGACCTGTCGGCCGACGATCGGATCTTCGTCTATCGCAACGCGCGGGGCGCCGCGGCGGATGCCCTGCTGGACCGGCTGGCCGCCGCCGTCCAGCGCCATGGATCAGCCCGTCTTCTGTATGTCTGCCCGCCCGACGCCGCCCACCCGCCCGGAACGATCCAGGCACGGGGAGAGACATTGTTGATCGGCACCCTGCCGCCGCCCGCCGATCCCGCCAGCCCCGATCTCCAGGCCTGGGGCGCGCTGTGCGCCAAGGTGCGGGAGGTCGTTGACCCGCCGCTCCAGCAACCCGTCGCCGCCCCCGCGATCACGCCGTCGGGGATCGAGGAAGCCCGTGCGCTGGTCGCAAGCCATCCGCAGGCGGCCGCCCATTGGCTGTCCCTCTGCACCGCCCTCACCAACGCTGGCCGTCCCCAGGATGCGCTCGCGACCGCTCGGCTGGCTCTGACAAGGGCGACGGTGAATCCCCAGGCCTTCGCGGCCCTGGGAGAGTTGCTGCAAGCCATGGATGATGCCGAGTCCGCCGAGGTGGCGTTCCGCAAGGCCATTGACCTGACGCCGAATGTCCCGCGTCCGCATGACCTGCTGGGGCGTCTGCTGACCCTACACGACCGCTTGCCTGAGGCGATCGAGGCCCGCACCGCCGCCGATGCCCTTGATCCCGGTAATGTCGGGCGGCTGTCACAGCTTGGCGCCCTCCAACTCAGGGTCGAGCGGTTCGAGGACGCGGTCACCAGCTACCGCCAGGCCGCCGCGCTGACTCCGGACAATGTCGGCCTGCTGGGGCAGTTCGTCACCGCCCTGACCCGCTGTGGCCGCCATGAGGAAGCACTGCCGGTCGCGCGCCGTGCCGCCGAACTGGACCCCGCCAACGCGCAGCGGCATGCCCAGCTTGCCAATGTCCTGGCGCTGACGGGCGACCTGGCCGAAGCCGAGTCAGCGCAACGCCGAGCCGTCGGGCTGGATGGGGTGAATGTCGGGTTGCGTTTGACGCTGAGTGGTTTGCTGGCGCGTGGTGGGCAGGTCCAGGCGGCGATCGAGGAAGCAAACACCGCCCTTGCCCTGCAACCCAACAACATCCGCACGCTTGCCCAGCTTGCTCGGCTGGCGGCGACGGTGGGCAGGCTGGATCAGGCGGAAGCTGCGCTGGCCCAGGCGGTTGCGTTGGAACAGGGGAACGCCGCGCTGGCGCGGCAACTGGCGGAAGTGCAGGCCAGGCGAGCCAAAGCCGGCTGAGCGGATCGGACGACGGCTGTTATCCCGTCGTCCGATCGGAACACCCTGTCAGCGTGGTGAGAGGACCATCACCATCTGGCGGTTTTCCATGCGCGGCATCTGCTCGACCTTGGTCACGGCTTCGAGTTCGCCCCGGATGCGTTCCAGCACGCGGATACCGATTTCCTGGTGCGCCATTTCGCGCCCGCGGAAGCGGAGGGTCACCTTCACCTTGTCACCTTCATCGATGAAACTCTTCATGGCGCGCATCTTCACCTGATAGTCGTTTTCATCGATGTTCGGGCGCACCTTGATCTCCTTGATCTCGATGACCTTCTGCTTCTTCTTGGCTTCGTTTCTCTTTTTCTGAAGTTCGTATTTGTACTTCCCGTAGTCCAGGATCTTGCAGACCGGCGGATCGGCGTTGGGGCTGATCTCAAGCAGGTCCAAACCCACGGCGTAGGCGCGCAGCACGGCATCGCGCGCGCTCATGACGCCGAGCATCTCTCCTTCCTGGTCAATCAGGCGTACCTGGGCGGAGCGAATTTCCTCGTTCACGCGGGGCCCGTCGCGGGTCGGCGGAGCGGGCATTGGTCCTCGGGCTATGGTTCTCTCCTGTGGATGTGGCAAGGGTCTTGAAGGCAAATCGCGCGTGATGGTTCCGCACGATGGCAGTGTGCCGCTATTGCCCCCTCATATCAAGTGAAGTGGGGGCTCGCGCGGGGGGATTCACGGGGTGATCCGCGGGCGGGGCAAGAATCCCCGCCCGCGGGATCGGTCAGGCGCGCAGGTCGGGCGGGGTCGCTTCGGCCGACAGGCGCGCGACGGCTTCTTCCAGGGAAATCACTTCCTGCGCGTTACCGCCGAGGCGGCGGAGCGCGACGGTGCGGTTTTCGGCTTCCTTGCGCCCGACCACGGCCAGGACCGGGACATGGGCCAAGCTGTGTTCGCGCACCTTGGCGTTGATCTTCTGGTTCGACAGGTCGGTTTCCACCGTCAGCCCGGCCTTGGCGAAGGCGGCGGCGACTTCCCGCGCATATTCGTCGGCGTCGGACACGATGGTCGCCACCACGGCCTGCACCGGGGCGAGCCACATCGGGAAGCGGCCGGCGTACTGCTCGATCAGGATGCCGAGGAAGCGTTCGAAGCTGCCCAGGATCGCCCGGTGCAGCATGACCGGGCGGCGGCGGGTGCCGTCCTCGGCCACGTATTCCGCGTCGAGCCGTTCCGGCAGCACGAAGTCGACCTGCAGCGTGCCGCACTGCCAGTCCCGCCCGATCGCGTCGCGCAGGACGAATTCCAGTTTCGGCCCGTAGAACGCGCCCTCGCCGGGATTCAATTCGTAATTGACGCCGGCGGTGTCGCAGGCTTCCTTCAGCGCGCCCTCCGCCCGATCCCAGACATCGTCCGAGCCGGCGCGGGTGTCGGGGCGGTCGGAGAATTTCACGCGGAACGACTCGAACCCGAAGTCCTTGTAGATGGAGGACAGGAGGGCGACGAACTTCACGGTTTCCGCCGCGATCTGCGCTTCCGTGCAGAAGATATGGGCGTCGTCCTGGGTGAAGGCGCGGACGCGCATGATGCCGTGCAGGGCGCCCGACGGTTCATAGCGGTGGCAGGCACCGAACTCGGCCATCCGCAGCGGCAGTTCGCGGTAGGAGCGGATGCCCTGGCGGAAGATCTGCACATGGCAGGGGCAGTTCATCGGCTTCAGGGCGAGTGACTTATCCTCGTCCTCCACATGCGCGATGAACATGTTCTGGCGGTAGTTTTCCCAGTGGCCGGACTTCTCCCACAGCACGCGGTCGACCAACTGGGGGGTCTTCACCTCCTGGTAGCCCGACGCATCGAGGCGGCGGCGCATGTACATTTCCGCGATGCGGTACAGCCGCCAGCCCTTGGGGTGCCAGAAGATTGAACCAGTGGCTTCTTCCTGGATATGGAACAGGCCCATGTCCTTGCCGATGCGGCGGTGGTCGCGCCGTTCGGCTTCCTCCAACTGGTGCAGGTAGGCGTCGAGTTCCTTCTGGTCGCGCCAGGCGGTGCCGTAGATGCGCGATAGCATGGCGTTGCGGTGATCGCCACGCCAATACGCGCCGGCCACCTTCATCAGCTTGAAGGCGGTGCCGACGTCGGAGGTCGCGCGCAGATGCGGCCCGCGGCACAGATCGACCCAGCCGCCCTGGCTATAGAGCGAGATCGCCTGGTCACGCGGCAGGTCCTGGATGATCTCGGCCTTGTACTTCTCTCCCTTGGCCTGGAAGAAGCCGATCGCGTCCTGGCGGTCCATCACCTGGCGTTCGAACTTCGCGCCGCGGGCGATGATCTCCTTCATCTTCGCCTCGATCGGGGCGAAGTCTTCCGGGGTGAAGGGGTCGTTGCGGGCGAAGTCGTAGTAGAACCCGTTCTCGATCGACGGGCCGATGGTGACCTGGGTGCCGGGAAACAGTTCCTGCACCGCCTCGGCCAGCACATGGGCGCAGTCGTGGCGGATCAGTTCCAGCGCGTCCTCATCCCGGCGGGTGATGAAGGCGACGTTGGCATCGGCCTCGATCGGGGTCGACATGTCCACGAGCTTGCCGTCGAGCTTCATGGCCAAGGCGGCGCGGGCGAGGCCAGGACCGATCGCCTCGGCCACCGTAGTGCCCGTCACCGGCGCATCGAACTGGCGCACGGAACCGTCGGGCAGGGTGATCGCGGGCATGGGCGGTGGGTCCTTTTGACAACAAGGCCCTGTCTATGGGGGCAGGGACCGGGAGGAATCAAGGGGTTGGGGGCGTGCCATGCGTGGCACGCCGGGATTATTCCGGGGATGGTGGCGGATCGGCTACCCGGGATTCAGGGTGATCCGCAGCGCGGCGGCGGCTTCGACGGCCGGGCGGGTGAAGACCATCGGCACGTAGGCGCCGCTGACCCAGAGCGGGGCCATGTCGTCGTAGTGCGGTGATCCGGGGTCGCCGGACTGGCCGGGTGTGTTGATGACTCGGCTGTTGTCCCAGTCCCCGACATCGACGACCATCCGGAACGAGGCACCGACCGTCAGGCGGAAATCCGTGCCACGATACATGGTGTTCATCGGCGTCGAGCCCGATCCGCCGATCGGCAGCTTCCCCACGTCCCGGCCGACGCGGCTGACCCGCGTCAGGGGATGGGCGAAATACCCGTGATGCAGCGCGCCCCATTGCCACGCGGCGGCATCCGGACCGAGCAGCTTGACGCAGGCCGCGTGGGCGCCGTCGAGGGTCTTGGCCAGCAGTTGGGTGGGGGCCTCCATCGCCTCCAGCATCGCCAGCAGGGATTCGTTGTCGCCGGGGGCGAGCAGGGGGCGGACGGTGGGGACTGACGACACGCGGGTCAGCAAGGCGGGTTTGAGGTACTTGGTCCACCACACCTCGAACAACGCCGCGGCGGGGCTGTTGGCGTGGAGCACCCCGTCCCAGGCGCGGAGTTGGGCGGCGGGTTCTCCCGGCACGTCGCCCATCAGGGCCTGGATACGCAGCGCGGGGATCGAGACGATGTCGCATTGCAGCGCCATCGAGTCATCCAGCGTATGGGCGGGCTGGCCATCCAGCACCGCGTGGATGCGGGTGGAGCGGGAGCGCTCGGACCACTCGAACCCGATCTTGCGGTCCTGGTAGGGGTAGTTGCTGGGCAGGTTCATTTCATTCGCCGTTGCAAAATACCCCTTCTCCGGGTTGATCTCGCTGGGCAGCGCGGCGGGCGGGTGGAAGCCGGCCCACTCGTAACGCCCATCGCCGGGGACCGGCATCAGCCCGTCCCAGTTCGGCCGGCGCGGGGTCTTGCCGACGGCGAACCAGGCGATGTCGCCGTTCAGGTCGGCGCAGATCTGGTTCACCGTGGGGGCGGCCCAGTGCTTCAACGCCATGCCGAACTCAAAGGCCGAGGTCGCGTCCATGTAGGCCAGCCGGCCCATGTAGGCGGAGGTCCCGGGCTCGGACCACACGGTGCGGACGACATAGGCGCGGTTGGACTTGGGGTCCTGGTGGACGACGGCGCCGTGGCGGGTGAATTTCAGTACGACGTCCTGGGCGGGGGCGCCGCGCACGGGAATGGTTTCAGTCAGGGAGGCCATGGTTTCCCAGCCGTCGCCGTAGCGATAGCGGTCGGGGTTGGCGGGGTCGGTTTCGTAGACGTACAGATCCTCCTGATCCATCGGGAAGATGGTCAGGCCGAAGGCCATGTGGTCGTTGTGGCCGATGAAGACGCCCGGGGTCGGCGGCTCGGTCGCGCCGATGATGTTGATGCCCGGGCCGGTCAGATGGACGACATAGCGGACGGACGGCAGGCGGTATTCGCGATGCGGGTCGCTGGCCAGGATGGGGCGGCCGGTGGCGGTGCGGTCTCCCCCCACGACCCAGTTGTTCGATCCCTGCGCGGCGGCGTCCTGGTGCACCTGGTCGAAGTCGTCGACCTTGGTCCAGGCCCAGGCGTCCTCGGGTTTCGCGGCCAGGCGCTCCGGGGAGATGTCGGGATCGACGGTGGCGAGCCAGTAGACATCCAGCACTTCCTCGGGGATGTCGACGGGGTCGAGACCTTCGGGGATCGTGGTTTCCCAGGCCGGTTCGAGCGACCGGCGGGCGAGGTCGGTGGCCAGGGACGCGCGGGCGGCGATGCGGGCGCGCAGGACCTCGGAATCGACGTTGCGGGTCAGGGCGTGGGTGCGGACGCGCACCACGTCGGCGGCGTCCCAGCGGGCGGGGGTGATGCCCATGGCGGCGAATTCGGGGGGGAGGAGAGCAGGATCGGCCACGGCCATCGTGATGTAGGCGTTGATGCCGTCGGCGAAGGCCTGGCAGATCGCCTCGGCTTGGGGATGGCCATAGGCGGCCCATTCGGCGGCCATGCCGCCGCGATAGAGAAACAGGCGGGCGGCGCGGTCCTGGGCGAGGAAGCCCGGGCCGTAGTCACCGGCCATCAGTCCGAGGCCGCGCTTGCGCCAGAGGTCGATCTGGAACAGCCGGTCCCGGGCGATGTTGAAGCCCTGGACGAAGAAGATGTCGCGGAAGGTGGCGGCGCGGATATGCGGGATGCCCCAGCGGTCGACGATGATCTCGGCCGGTTGTTCAAGGCCGGGGAGGGCGATGGTCTGGCTGGCCACGTCGGTCATGCGATCGTTTCGTCCCTGGTTGGTTTTTCGAGGTTGTCGGCGCGGGAGGGGGGGAGGGTGTGGGCAGGGGCTGCTCTCTCCTCCACTCCCCTCTCCGTCAAGGCCGGACTTGACCCGGCCACCCACTCGATGGCGGAAATTTCACGTTTTTCAGGCGGTTGTGCGGACTGGGGGCGGGTGGCCGGGTCAAGCCCGGCCATGACGGATGGGGAGGTGTGGTGGTCGGGTCGGTGCGCGGCCATGACGGAGATGGTTTCGTGGCGATGGTCGGGTCGGGGCCCGACCATGACGTGGCAAGAGAGCGGGGGGCAGGGGGCTACCCCTGCTGCCCCCGGACCAACCGTCCGGGCAGGGCGCCCGTCGCCTCTCCATTCCGGTAGACCACGGCACCCGAAACGATCGTCGCGTCGAACCCCTCGGTGACCTGCACCAGCCGCTTCCCCCCCGCGGGCAGGTCGTAGACGATCCGGGGGGAGCGCAAACGCAGCCGGTCATAGTCGATGATGTTGATATCTGCCTTCTTGCCCGCCGCCAGCACCCCTCGATCATGCAGGCCGATCGCGTGGGCATTGTCCGCCGACAGGCGCTTGATCGCCCAGGCCACGGGGAACAGCCCGCCGCGCGGCCGGTCCCTGGTCCAATGCGTCAGCGTGTAGCTCGTTGCCGTCGCGTCGCACATGATCCCGACATGCGCCCCGCCATCGCCCAAGCCGAGCAGCGTGTTCGGATCGGCGATCATGTCGCGCACGATGTCGAGGTTGCCGGCCGCGTAGTTCGTCACGGGCAGGTAAAGGATCGCCCGCCCGTCATCGCCCAGCATCAGGTCATAGGCGACTTCCTCGGGCGTGCGGCCTTCGCGGGCGGCGCGGGCGGCGACGCTGTCCTCGGGCGCGGGTTCGTAGTTCGGCGGATCGCCCAGCGGGAACATCCGATCCCAGCGCTGCACCCGCGATGCCCGCCGCCCGCCCTGGAACGGTTCGGTTACCACCCGGGCACGAAAGGCGGGATCGCGCAGCGACTTCATCCGCTCCTCGAACGGCAGATGCGCGATCCGCATGTAGGATTCGCAGCGCATGAAGGGGTTCTGCGACAGCTCAAACCCCAGCAGCACGGATGTGGGGCGGGAGCGGACCTGGCCGGTGATGCGCAGGCCGGCGTCGTTGGCCTCGGCGATCTGGCCCAGGAGTTCGCGCCAGCCCTCGGGCCGGACATCCGATTGCAGCAGGGTCAGGGTCACGGGCCGGGTCGATTCCTCGGCCAGGCGGCGGAACAGGCCGAACTCGCCGTCCTGGTCCTCGAAGTCGGAGACGATCTGCATCCAGCCGGCGCCTTCCTGGCGCATGGCATGGGCGATGGCGGTCAGTTCCGCTTCCTCGGCCCGCAGCGTCGGGATGTGCTTGCCGTCCAACGTGCGGTGATTGAGCGTGCGCGACGTCGAGAACCCGAGCGCGCCGGCGCGCAGCCCCTCGGCCGTCAGTTCCGCCATGCGGGCGCGATCGGCCTCGGTCGCGGGTTCACGGTCGGCGCCGCGCTGACCCATGACATAGACCCGCAGCGCGGCGTGCGGCACCTGGGCGGCCACGTCCACGTCGTATTCGTTGCGGCCGAGCGTATCGAGGAAATCGGGGAAGGAGTGCCAGGTCCAGGGGAGGCCCTCGGTCAGGACGACCTCGGGGATGTCTTCCACGCCCTCCATCAGCTTGACCAGCATGTCGTGCTGGTCGGGATGGCAGGGGGCGAAGCCGACGCCGCAATTGCCCAGCAGGACGGTGGTGACCCCGTTCCACGATGACGGCGACAGGCGGGAGGACCAGGTAACCTGGGCGTCGTAGTGGGTATGGACATCGACGAAGCCGGGGGTGACCAGCTTGCCGGTTGCGTCGATCTCCTGCGCGCCCTTGGGGATCGTGCCGCCGATCGCGGTGATGCGATCCCCGGTGATGGCGAGGTCGGCCTGGTAGGGCTCACCGCCCGTGCCGTCGACGATGGTGCCGTTGCGGATCACCAGGCTGGGGGAGGATGACATGGGCGCGGCTCCTTCAGGACGTCCGAGCCGGTGACAGTACCGGCGCGGCGGCGCAAGTCAAGGAAGGCGCGCTAGCGGATGTGCGGGGCATGGCGCGGAGCGGTGCCGACGATCGCCAGCAGGATCGCGAAGGTGAACCAGCAGACATCGTACCACAGCGAGAAATCGACCATCTGCTGAAGGAACTGCGCGAACAGCCCGATGCCGATGCCGATGCAGAGGCCGCGCACCGCGTCCTCGGTCCGGGCGGCGGCGCCGATGGCGCGGGTCAGGGAGCAGGCTGCCAGGAAGAGGAAGGCGGCCAGCCCGACCAGGCCGGTCTCGGCTAGCATCAGGAAGTAGACGTTGTGGACGGTGGGGCTTCGCACATTGCCGACATCGCGGAACTGCTCGGTGTCGCGCACCAGGTCGGCCAGCAGGGGGAAGTGGCGGCGCAGTTCCAGATTGAGGTTGTTGGGCCCGATCCCCCAGATCGGATGGTCGTTCCAGATCAGCGTGGCCGCGGTGTTGAAGTCGGTGCGGAAGGTCACGGAACTGACGAGGTCGCCCTCGATCCGTTCAACGATCTGTTGCAGCAATGGCAGGATCGCGAGGGCGCCGATCGCGGTCAGGACGAGGGCCGACCCCAGGAAGACCCGCATCGACAGGGCACGCAGATAGACCGCCGTGATGGCGACCAGCACGAGCGCGAGGCCCAGCAGGGCGATCGGGGCGCGGGATTTGCTGACGAAGACCCCGACCAGCCCGATGACGGTCAGCCCCAGGCCCACCAGGCACAGCAGCCGCTGGCGGGTGAACAGCGCCATCCCGAAGGCCGCCGGGACCAGCATCAGCAGATAGGGGGCGAACATGTTGGGGTGGCCCAGCGTGCCGCGGGCGCGATTCTCGATCTCGGTCTCGATCCCGCCGGTCTGGGTCGCCAGCCCGGCCATGGCGAGCAGGCTCGCCTCTCCCTTCAGCAGGACCTGCGTCAGCCCCAGCAGGGATTGCAGCAGCCCGATCACGGCGAGGGTCACGATCGCGGTGAGCCAGAGGGAACGGTTCATGTTCCAGTGCAGCCAGGCCAGCAGGATGGCGAACTTGATGACCCGGTAGGTATCGTTCGCCGCCCAGTCAGGGCGGTCGGCCAGCAGGGAAGAGACGCAGCAGACGAACAGGAACGGCAGGATGGGGAGCAGGATCGTGCCCAGGGGGGCATGGTCGCCCGCCGTCTGGTCGCGCGCGACCAGGGAGGACAGGAGCAGCATCGCCAGCACCGGGTCGGCGACGATCCAGTAAAGCCCCTGCGTGCCCGAATCCCCGAGGATGGCGTCGAAGGAGAAATACTGCCGGTTGTAGCTCAGGGCGGCGATATAGGCGGCGAGCAGGACCTCCCGCGGGCGGCCGAGGCCAACCGCCAGCGCGACCGCGCCTGCGATCGCGGCAAGCCCCACCATGACCTTGAGGCCGAGTTCCGGCAGGACGGCGACGCCGGTGGCGCAGACGATGCCGGCCAGCACGAGGCCCGCGCCGCGGATGGTCACTGTCATCAGTGCCATCGCCCGGGCCGGTCCTAGTATTTCGGATAGAACGGCGTGATGCCGATCGAGATGCCGTTGTACTGGATGATCTGGCGCATGACCTGGTCGACGAAGCGGCCGGCCTTGGCCAAGGCGGTTGGCGGCACATAGACCGTGCTGTTCGGCGGCACGATCATGTCCTGGTCGATCTTCAGCTCGTTCATCACAAGCTCCAGGTTCACCCGGCGGAGGCGCGGGCGGCCGATCGGGTCGAAGTACAGCACCCTCACCTGATCGAGCGCCCCTGTCGTCAGCGGCCCGCCGGCCAGGGCGATGGTCTGGATCAGGGTGCGCGGCGAGGTCGCGGGGACGGCGCCGGGCTGCTTGACTTCTCCGAACACGAAGATCTGGTTGGCGGCGATGCCGGTCACCCGCACGGTCGTGGTGACGCCACCGACAGTGCGTTCATAGCGGGCGTCGAGCTGGGCCTGGAGGTCGGCGGGTGTCAGGCCGGCGGCGTTGATGCCGGTGGCCAGCGGCAGGTCGATCAGCCCGTCCGGGCGGACGATGGCATTGCGGGCCCTTCCCTCTGTGCCGGTACGGACGACGTCCACCAATTCATCCGCCGGGGTGGTGAACTTGCGGACGCTGACGGTGACGATCGGTTCCTGCGCGATGTCGACGTAGCGGCGGCCGATATCCTTCGCGAGGTCCATCGGGCGGGTGTCGATCGCGCGCAACTCGCCCTTGCCGGGCAGGGAGATGACGCCGTCAGGCCGCACGACGACCGTCTTGTTGAGAGAGCGGTCGAACTGGAAATCGAGTTCCAGCTCATCGCCCACCGCGACGCGATAGGGACGAAGCTGGCGGTTGTTGAGCTTGTACAGCACCTCGATATGGTCGCCGGGGCGCAGCGTATAGGACTGGGTGCCGCGCTGGAGGCCGGCGGTGATCGAGGCGGCGGCGGCATCGCGCTGGTCGGCGGAGAGTTCGTCCAGATAGACCGGCGCGTCTTCCCCGTAGCCGAGATCGAAGCTGCGCTTGTCGTTGCTGCTCTCACAACCCAGCAGCGCCATCGTGACCGCCGCGAGCAGGGCGGCCCGCCGGATGCGGCCCCAGGCCTTCGGCACGCGACGCGGGACCATGATCAAGACGCGGGCTCCTCGCTGCGGGCGTTGGCGTCTGGCCCGGTCGGTGGGGCGATACCCATAAGCGCAGCCTCATACAATGGGCCAACGCGGTCCCAGGCGAACAGCTCTGCCCGCCGGCGGCAGCGTGCCTCGGTTTCGGGGTCGGCGGCGAGGTGGATCGTCGCGGCGATCGCGTCGGCGAGGCCGGCGGCGTTGGTCGCGGCGATGCCCATGGGACCGGGGGCGAACAGGCGGCCGATAGCGGGATCGGCGACGATGTCGGGCGTGCCGGCGTGGTCGCAGCCGACGACCGGGGTGCCGGCGGCCAGCGCCTCCACCAGGACCATGCCCTGCGCCTCCCAGATCGCGGGGTTCACGACGACGGTGGCGGCGGCATAGAGCGCGGGCAGATCGGCGGTCTGGCCGACGCCGTGGAAGATGATCCGGTCGCGGTGGGCGGCGGGCGCGGGGGCCAGGATCGCGGTTCGGGTTGCCTCGGAGGCGCGTCCGGAGAAGGCGAGGCGGAGCGGCAGGCCGCGGGACCACAGCAGTGCAGCGGCCTGGGCCAGCAGCAGGGCGCCCTTGCGGGGTTCATCCACGTCGCCGACGAACAGGATCAGCGGATTGGCGGACGGGACCTTGGTGGTGGCGGCATAGGGGCGGGTGTCGGTGGGCGCGGCAACCAGCCGGCCAGTCCGGCCATACTGGTCGTGCAACTGGCCGAGGGCGTGGGTGGACAGGGCCAGGACCTCATCGGCGTCACGGATGACCTGGCCGAAGATCAGTCCGTCGAGGGGGATGCGCCGGAAATACCGCCGCATCGGAATGCCGGTCAGTTGGTAGACCAGCCGGAACCGCTGGTCCCGTGTCCGGGCGCGGGCCGCACCCCAGGCGTCGTGGTAGTTCAGGCAATGCACCGCGTCGAACCCGCCTACCGCCAGTTCATCCCGGACCTGGCCGCCGAAGGCGTGGAAGAAGTTCCACCATCGTGTCCGCACCGGCAGCGGATGGCGGCGGGCGAGCAGGCGGCGGGTAACAGGTCCCTCCTGCTCCGTGCGGTCGGGTCCTTCGACGGTGGAGATCACGGTCACGTCATGGCCGCGATCGGCCAGCCAGTGCGACAGGTCGTGCAGCAGGCGCTCCGACCCGCGGCGGATTTCCGGCCAGCAGGTCGGATGGGTGACGGCGACGCGCATCGGCCGGGTCAAAGCACCAGGCAACGGAACCGCGCGCTGCCATAGAGCAGGCTGAGCGTCATGGTCAGCATGCGCGGCAGGTGCAGCAGGACCCGCCCGGCGAAGCGGGCGAGCACGCGCGGATCGGCGCTGCGGGTGCGGATGATGCCCTGGACGAGCAGCAGGAGCGGGATCAGGGCCAGCAGCCAGCTCCAGGTCAGCGCCGCCGCCAGGCCGACCAGTGCCGCGCAATAGAGCAGCCAGCTCGCGGGATAGAAGAAATAACGGGCGGTCAGCAGCTTCTCCCGCAGGATCGGGTGCCTTCGCACCAGGGCCGGCAGGACGAACAGCCGCGTCGGCTCCAGGATCCACATCAGCAGGCCCTGGTCCTCAAGCTCATGGAACATGATCGCGTCGGGGACGAAGCGGCGGTCGTAGCCGGCCTCGATCAGTCGCCAGGCGAGATCGGTGTCCGCGCATTCCGTCGCCCGGTCGAACGGGTCGCGGTAGCTTAGCGAGATGTCGAAGCCGCCGAACCCCACGAAAAGATCGCGGCGATAAAAGGCGTTGGCGGTGGGGAAGGTCGGGTGCTCATCCCGGGTCACGAAGGTGACCTTACTGGTCATACGGACCTCGCCCTCGGGCTTCGGCAGGACGGGGCCGGTGCAGAAGGCGACCTTGGGGGAATCAAAGGCCGCCAGCCCGCGGGCCAGCCAGTCAGGGTCGGGGCGGCAGTCGCTGTCGGTAAAGGCGATGATCGGGGCGGTGGCCAGGGAGACGCCGTGATTGCGCGCCGGGGCGGGGCCGTGATCCGTCTTCATGCGGTCATAGCGGATGGTCAGGCCAAGTTCGGCTTCGGCCCGCGTGGCGACCGCGCGCAGGTCTTCGGAGGAGACGTTGTCGATCAGCACCACCTCGAACCGCTCGCGGCCGAGGCTCTGGCGCGACAGGCCGGTCAGGCAGTCCCACATCAGGACGGCGCGGTTCTTGACCGAGATGACGACGGAAGCCGCGAGCGTGCTCATCGCAGGGCCTTTTCGAGCCAGACGGGCAGCGCGCGGCGATAGCGGTTCAGCACGCAGCCGGTGATCTCGATCTGCTCGGAGGTCAGTTCATTGCACAGGCGGCGAAGGTCGTCATAGGGCAGGCGGTCGGCTGAACAGACCAGCAGGACATGGCCGGCGGCGCGGGCGGCGAGCAGGGCGGACACGTCGGTGGCGACCGGCGGGGCGTCGATCAGGACGACGTCGAACGCCAGGCTGGCCGCGCGCAGAAGCGGTTCCAGCCGGTGCGGGGTGGCGTCGTCGGCGCTCAGCTTCAGGATGGCCCAGGCGGGTGGCGTCGAGCCGAACGCCTGGCCAGCCGGCAGCGGCGCGGGGGCAGGGGAGAGGGTGGCCGCGACATCGGACAAGGCGGGCGCCCGTCCGGGCATTTCCATCAGCAGGACCCTCAGGCCAAGCATCCGCACGAGATGGCGGGCAAGGTGGGCGGTCACCGTGGTGACGCCTTCGCCGAACGCGCCTCCGGTCATGACGATCGCCTGCCCGCTGTCCCGCGCCATGGTGCGGCCCAGCGTGGCGGCGATGCGGGAAAGGGCGCTCTCGGTCTCCCCCCGTGGCGACCCGCCTTTGGCAAAGGCCCGGGTATCCAGCGGCACCAGGCCCAGGGCGCGCAGATGCAGGTGGTTCTCGATGCCGCCGAGGTCGCGCAGGCGGTGGTCAAAGAACTCACTGCCGGTGACCCAGATGCCGGCCAGGATGAACCCCCCGGCGACGGCGAGCAGCAGCATCGAGCTTTTGCGCACGCCGAGCGGCAGGGCCTGCTCGGAAGGCTGCTGGGCGACGACGACGTTGCCGATGCGCGCCTGTTCGAGCGCGGCGATCCCCATCGCCTCATTCAGTTTGTTGTCGTTGAACTCATAGGCCCGCGCGCTGCTCGACACGGCTCGGCGCAGTTCGTGCCATTGCACCATGGCATCCTGCAGGCGGCGGAGTTCGGCGGCGATGTCGTCGCGCAAGGTCTCCCGCAGGGTGAGGGCTTCGCGCCGTTCATCGACCTTGGCCTGGATCTGCTGTTGCAGCATGCCGGAGATGGCGCTGATCTCGGAGCGCAGGCGCCGCATGCTCTGGTCCTGCGGGCCCAGGGTGGTCTGGGCCGACAGCCAGCGGGCGGCGGCGGAGGCAAGCTGGCCGGCGAGGGTCTGTTGCAGCGCGGTGCCGAAGCTGGACACCGCGAACATCGCCAGTTCCTGCTCGCCGCTTTCCCGCGCCTGGGTGAACTGGCGCAAGGCGGCCTCGGCTTGGTCGCGTTCGACGCGGGCGGAATCGACGCCCGTCTCGGCCTCGGACAGGCGCTTGATCAGGGTGTTGCGCTGCTCATCGGGACTGCTGATGGCGTGCTCACGTTCGAACTTCGCCAGCGCTTCCTCGGCCGCGGCGAGGCGGAGGTTGGTTTCCTGCCGGCGTTCGCGGAAGAACGTCGCCGCCGTGGCGCCCTGATAAATCGTGCTGCGATGGGCGAAATAGAGATCGAGCAGGGTCTGCAACAGCGCGCCCGGAACGCCGCGATCAGGCCAGACGACGCGGGCGATGACCACGTTGCTGGTGGGGGGCGAGTCGACGACCAGCGCGCGGGCGACCGTCTCGATCGCCAGTTCGCGCGGCGTCAGATAGGGTTTCAGGCCGATGCGGATCAGCAGGTCGTCCAGTCCCTCCCGGATGTCGACCCAGATGTCGCGCGCCTTTTCCTTGATCCAGCCAAACAGGCCGCTGGGCGGCGGGCGGGTCTTGTTCGTGAGGTCGACCTTGTCGACCAGCCGTTCGATCAGGTCACGGCTGCGGAGCAGTTCCATCTCGCCGCTGCCCAGGCCCGCCTGTCCGCCGACCATCATCTGGCGGTCGGCGATCGTGGTGGGCGCGGGGGCCTGTTCCTGGCCCAGGCGGACCAGCAGGCGGGCCTCGGCGACGTAGCTGTCGCCGCGGATCAGCATGACATAGCCCATGGTGCCGATGATGCTGGCGAGGACGATCAGGATGATCCCCCAGCGCCGGCGGTAGACGATCTCGGCCAGGTCGGCGAGAGAAACCGCCGGCAGCAACCCCCCTTCGCGCTCCGGGCCGACAAACCTCATGCGGGGGGAGCCGAACCCGCGGTGCCTTTGGCGAACCAGGCCGCGTACCAGGCGACGGTTTCGCGCAGGGCTTCGTCGGTCGTCCAGCCGGGGGACCAGGACAGCATCTCCCGCGCCTTGGCGGCAGCGAGGTACTGCATCGGGATTTCCGCCGTCGCTTCCCCCAACACGATCGGGGTCAGATCGGGCCGGCCGGCCACGCGCAGGATGTGTTCCACCAGCGCCAGCACCGAGAGCGGCTGTTCGGCCGAGAAATTGAAGGCGTGTCCGTGCAAGGCGCTGTCGTCCATCCTTTCCGCCAGCAGAAGATAGGCGCGGACGGCATCGCGGACATAGATGTAATCGCGCACCATGGTCCCGTCGCTGCGGAGCACGGGGCGCTCTCCGTTCAGGGCCCAGCGGACGGTGCCGGGGACGATGCGGCTGAAGTTCAGGTCCCGGCCGCCGAAGAAGTTCCCCGCGCGGGTGATGCAGACCGGCAGGCCATAGGTCTTGTGGTAGGTCTGGGCCAGGATGTCGGTGCAGCTTTTCGACGCGTCATAGGGATGGCGCCCGTTCAGCGGCATCGTCTCGTCATAGGGCAGCCGGTCGACCTCCCCATAGGCCTTGTCGGACGACGCCACGACGATCCGCTTCACCTGCTTGCCGAGTTCCCGGCAGGCATCCAGCACATGCCAGGTGCCGCGGATATTCGCCTCGAACGTCGAGCGGGGATTGCGGAGCGCGGTGCCGACGATGGGCTGGGCGCCGAGATGCAGGACCGTGTCGGCCTCGTGCTCATTGATGGCGCGCAGGACGACCTCGTACTCCTCGAGCGCGCCCTCTACGATGAAGTCGGGCACGATGGTCGGGTCATCCTCACCAAAGCGGCGGGAACGGTCGCGCACCAGGCCGATCGTCGTTGCACCCAGGGCGTTCAGTTCCTTGGTCGTCCAGGAACCGAGGAAGCCGCTGCATCCAGTGATGAACACACGCCGCCCCGCCCAGAAGGCGGGGCTCGGGTCGGACGAGAGGCTCATGCCGCGGCCGGCTGGTTGGACAGCCACGGGAGCTCACCGGAGGCGAACACGGCCTCCATCTCCTGCTGGTCCTTGTAGGTGTCCATCGACTTGAAGAAACCCTTGTGGCGGAAGGCGGACAGTTGACGATTGGCGAGCAGGGCCGGGAACACGTCGCGTTCCAGGTTCTCTCCCTGCCAATGGTTGAAGATGGCCTTGTTCATTACGAAGAAGCCGGCGTTGATCCAGTATTCCTGAAGCACGGGCTTTTCCTGGAAGCGGGTGATGTGGCCGTCTTCCTCCATCGACACGGTCCCATACTGGGAGCGCAGCGGGACGCAGGTGATGGTGCCCAGGCTGCCGCTGCGATGATGGAAATCGACCAGCTTCGTCAGCGGCACGTCGGAGATGCCATCGGCGTAGGTCGCCATGAACGTATCGCCCAGCAGATGGCGGCAATTCAGGATGCGTCCGCCGGTATCCGTGGTGGCGCCTGTATCGACGACCTGCACATTCCATCCGGTCACCCGATTGGCGAAATAGTCCATGATCACTTCCTTTCGGTATCCAACCGAAAGAATGAAATCCTTGAACCCCTGCGCGGCATACAGCTCCATCACGCGGACGACGACGGGCTTCCCGCCGACCGGCATCATGGGCTTCGGCAGGTACTCCGTAAACGGATAGGCGCGTGTTCCAGATCCACCGGCGAGGATTACGACTTGCATGCTGGGCCTCCGTTCAATCCGATGATGGTGTTGAGAGTGCGGCGCGGGGTTCTAGAAGGCTCGGTCACCGATGAACCCCTTCGAAACGGTACGGGCGAGGATGTCGAGATCGGACGCGATCGACCAGTTCTCGACATAGTGAAGATCGAATGCCAGGCGGCCTTCGGCTTTTTCCATCGTATCCACCAGGCCGCGATAGCCGTTGATCTGCGCGAGTCCGGTGATGCCAGGCTTCATGCGGTGGCGCGCGGCGTAGTGACGGACCGCCTTGTGATAGTGGACGCCATTGACCCGCATTTCGACGGGATGCGGCCGGGGGCCGACCAGCGACATGGTTCCCGCAAGCACATTGAACAGTTGGGGCAATTCATCGAGGCTGGTCGCGCGCAGGAAGCGGCCGAGGCGTGTGACCCGCGGGTCGCCTGGAATGGTGGCGCGTGCACCGGTCAGGTCGCCGCTTTCCCAGTACATGGTACGGAATTTAAGCACCATGATCGGCTTGTTCGCATATCCGAAGCGGCGCTGCCGGATCATCACCGGGCCACGGCTGCTGAGACGGATTGCGATCGCGATCAACCCCATAACTGGTAACATAACAAACGTTAATAGAAGGCCGAGCGTGAGGTCTTCGGCGCGCTTTATAAGGGCGGACCAATCTCGGAGGGGGCGGCGGGACAGGGCAACCAGACGCTGTCCGCCCAGTGTCACGACGGCGTCCGGCATGGCGGGCAGCAGGAATGCATCGGTAAGGACATCGAGGGGGAAATCCCGCATGGCGTCGACGATCGGCGCCAGATGACGGTACCCGTCCCGGGGCAGGCATACTATGACACTCGTCACATCGAGCGCGGGCAGGGTCGATTCCAGTTCCGCCGTGATCGCATCGATGTTGCCGTCAGCGAGCGGGACCTTGATGGTATCGGCGACGATGATCCCGCCGGCGCGCGTGGCGTCGTGAAGCCGTTCCGTCATGCGATCGACCGCCGAACCCGTGCCGACAAGGATGACGCTGGTGGCATGGTGTCCGGTGGCCCGGATGGCGCGAAGATGGCGGGTGGCCAGCAGGCGGAATCCGGCCAGCACAAGCGTGCCGGAGACCAGGGCCGTCGTGGCGAAACCTACCGTGAATAGCTGATTGTCGCTCGCGATGGCCCAGGCAAAACCGAGGACGGCGGCCAGGGCCAGCGGCCAGGTCCCGACGGCCACAGGCAGGCCGGGCAAGGGCGGGGCGGAACCATTCCGGCCATAGGCGCCGGCGATGCCGTTCACGACCGTGAAGGCCAGGATGGTCGCCAGGACAATGACCGAAATCCGGAATATTCCTGCCTCGACTTGAAAAGCAATCGCGGAACAAAGCAACGAGACGACGCATGCCGCCGTATCCGCCGCGATCAACCATGCAGCCGCAACCATATGAAAGGGTGCGCCTGTATGCGCATCAACCTTGCGTAGGGATACGAAATGATTTGTATTCTGGAAGGGCGGGGGGTGAAGAACCTCGGCGGTTGACCTGGTCGGCACGGAAACGTCTGAGGCATACCCTTGTGACTGCATCACGTTACCTGTTGCCATAACGGACATAAAAAAACACGAACGTGCTTCTTCATCTTTAACGAGACCGTGGTATTCGCTTTGTCCACCTGTGCAGGGATGTTAACCATTCATGCGTAAGGGTCAAGAAAACATTAACGGGTCACAGGACATGAGCGAGGCTGCCACCGAGAGTTCCGGCGATCCGCGGGCCATTGATCCGCCTTTCGTCGCGTCTGCTCGCGATGGTTGTGTGCATTTTGATGTTTTTTCCAATATCACTTATCACTGCTGTCCGGTCAATCAC
>DIUL01000061.1 GCA_002422345.1 Acetobacteraceae bacterium UBA6159 | reverse complement strand
TCGCCGTCAACCGGACAGTAGTGCAAATGGTTAACGACAATAAAAGACATTTGTCACTTAAAATGCGATGGTACTGCCCGTGACCCGCAACATCAGTACAGTTGTAAGCATCGCCACCGCCACACCCGTGAATCCCCAACGAAGCCAGACATATGCACGCGGTTGATCGGCCATGAGACCGGCGTGCAACTCCGCCAGGACGGCCGCGACATAGCCGAAAATCAGAATCGGCAATGCAATCCAGCCGGGAAATTCATACGCCACCACCAACGCGGCCCAGGCCAGCAGGACCGGAACCGCGCCGGTCAGGATCGGCCGGACTCCGACCGGCGCCGGCCGGTCGCGCGCCAGCAGGATCATCGCCCAGTACAGCCCTCCGGCGAAGGCCAGCATCAGCGCCGCGTAGCCGATCAGGGCCGCCAGCATGCGGTCCGCCGGCTCCGCATGCGGCCCCGCCGCCGCCAGGCCGCAGGCCACGAACGGAACCATGGAGACGATCGTCAGAAGAACGGCGACGGGTGGCATGGCGGCACCTTCTGGCAGCGCGGGATCAGGGCGTCCCACCTTCGGTTCGGCCATGCTATGAGGGTTGGCTCAAACAGACAAAAGGTTGCACTGACCCCCATGGGCATAAGCATCGAAGCCTTCGCCATCCTCCTCATGATCCTGGTGAATGGGCTTTTCGCCATGGCCGAGCTGGCGCTGGTGTCGGCGAGGCGGGCGCGGTTGGCCGCGATGGAGCGGCGGGGGGTCCTGGGCGCGGCCCAGGCGCGGAAACTGGCCGAGGAGCCTCAGCGCTTCCTGCCCACGGTCCAGGTCGGCATCACCCTGGTCAGCGTCCTGACCGGTGTGTTCGGCGGTGCGCGCATCGCCTCCCACCTCCAGGTCTGGCTGCTGAGCACCTGGCCAGGGATGGAGGGCGCGGCAGAAACCGTGGCACTGGCCATCGTCGTCGTCATCACGACCTACCTGACCCTTGTGCTGGGCGAACTGGTGCCCAAGCAGCTCGCCCTGCGCGCACCCGAGGCGATGGCCGTCTGGGTCGCCCGCCCGATCTCCTGGCTCGCCCGTGCCGCCACCCCGGCGGTCTGGCTCCTCGGCAAGTCCTCGGGCCTGATCCTGCGCCTGATGGGCCTGCACCGGGTGCCGCAGCAGGCGGTGACGGATGAGGAACTGAAGGCCCTGCTGGCGGAGGGCACGCAGACCGGCGTGCTGGAAATCGAGGAACGCGACATGATCGAGCGCGTGCTGCGGCTGGCCGACAAGCCGGTCCGCGCGATCATGACGCCACGCACCGAGCTCGCCTGGGTCGACATGGCAAGCCCGGCGGCCGAGATCGCCGCCGCCCTGAAATCCGCCCCGCATTCGCGCTTCGTGGTCTGTGACCGCTCGATCGACAACGTGGTCGGCGTGGTGCAGGCGAAGGACGTGCTGGACCAGTTGCTGTCCGGCGGCACGCTGTCGATCGGAACGGCGCTGCGCCAGCCGCTGATCGTGCCGGACACGGTCACCGCGCTGGACGCGCTGGAGCGGCTGAAATCGGACACGATGGGCATTGCCCTGGTCATGGATGAGTACGGCAGCTTCGAGGGGCTGGTGACCGCCGCCGACGTGCTGGAAGCGATCGTGGGCGACCCGGCGGATGCCGAACACCACCAGTCCGAGGGCAGCCCGGGCGGCGAAACCACCCTGGTCATGGATGGCATGATGCCGGTCGATGAGCTGAAATCGCGGCTCAACCTGCCCGACCTGCCGGCCGAGGGCAGCTACCACACGCTCGCCGGCCTGGTCCTGGCACTGCTGCGCCGCGTGCCGCGCACCGGCGACCGGATCGTCTTCGGCGGCTGGCGGTTCGAGGTGCTGGAGATGGACGGGCGCCGGGTGGACAAGGTGCGCGCGAGCGTGGAACCGGTGGCCGAGGGGTAGCATCCCCCTCCGGTTCGCAACGATCCCCTTTCGCTCGGCGGCGAAGGGGCCTATGCGGGAATACGGCTCCGGATCGATCGTGCCGGATCGCTGTTGCAACCCTCGGCCACAAGGGGCATCGCCATGCCTGGACCCCTGTTTCGCGGCATCGCGCTCTGCGCGGCCCTGTCCCTGATCACGCCGACGGCCTCCTTCGGCCAGTCCGCCAGCCGCCCGCCCGCCCCGGCGACGGCGCCCGCGACCCAGGGGTTCAACACCGAGCAGCTTGACGCCATGCTGGCGCCGATCGCGCTGTATCCCGATGAGTTGCTGGCCCAGGTGCTGATGGCCTCCACCTATCCGCTGCAGGTCGTGGAGGCGGATCGCTGGCTGGGACAAGGATCGAACCGGCAACTGACCGGGGATGCGCTGGCCGCCGCGCTGGGACCGATGAGCTGGGACCCGAGCGTCAAGTCGCTGGTCCCCTTCCCCCAGGTGCTGGCGATGATGAACAGCAAGCTCGACTGGCTGCAGCAGCTTGGCTACGCGGTGTCGTACCAGCAGCCGGACGTGATGAATTCGGTCCAGCGGCTGCGGCGGCAGGCCCATGCGGCGGGTACTCTGGCCACGACCGAGCAGCAGCAGGTCACCGTGTCGCCGCAGGAGATCATCATCCAGCCGGCCAATCCGACGGTCGTCTACGTGCCGGTCTACAACCCGACAACGGCCTATGGGACCTGGCCCTATCCGACCTATCCGCCGGTCTATGTGCCGCCGCCGCCCGGCTATGGGGTGGGGAGCGCGATCCTGACCGGGCTCGCCTTCGCGGGCGGGGTGGCGGTGATCGGCTCACTGTGGGGCTGGGCGCGTCCGTCCTGGGGCGGCGGCTACATGAACGTGAACGTCAATCGCTACAACAACATCAACGTCAACCGCACGGCCATCAACAACAACGTGTGGCGGCCGCCGCCGCCCCGCGCGGGCGGTGTGCCGGGGCGGCCGCCGGGCGGTCCGGTCGGGCTTCCCGCGCGCCCGGGCGGCCTGCCGCCGAACGCGATCGGCCGACCGAACGTGAGCGTGCCCGGGGACCTGGTGGGCCGTCCGGGCGGCGCGGGCGGAGTCGGCAACCGGCCCGGTGATGCCCGCCCGGGCGTCGGGCGTCCGGGCGCTGGCGGTCCCGGCGTCGGTAGTCCAGGCGCCGGGCGCCCCGGCGTCGGTGGTCCGGGCGTTGGTGGTCCCGGTGTCGGTAGTCCAGGCGTCGGGCGCCCCGGCGTTGGTGGTCCGGGCGTTGGTGGTCCCGGTGTCGGTAGTCCAGGTGTCAGCCGCCCAGGCGTCGGTGGTTCGGGCGTCGGTAATCCAGGTGCCGGGCGTCCCGATGCCGGCCGGCCTGGTTCGGCGGCACCCGGCGCGGGCCTGCGTCCTGAGTCCCGCCCCTCGGCCGCCCAGCGACCCGCCAATGTCCAGCGCCCCACCCAGCGTCCGTCCCGCGGCAGCGCGTTCGGCGGCGTCCAGGACGGCGCCCGTGCCGGCCAATACGCCAACCGGGGCGCTCAGAGCCGGCAGACCCACGCCGCTCGCCCCGCGGGCGGTGGCGGCGGCCGAGCGGCGCCGGCCAGAGGTGGTGGTGGCGGCGGCGGACGGCATCGGTAAGGGGAGGGCCAAGGCATGACACGCTTCACTCGGATGATCCGCACGGCCCTGCTGGTTCCACCCTTGCTCGTGGGCGGCCCCGCTTTCGTCTCGGCCCAGACCTCGGGACCAAAGCCCGCCGCGACCGCCCCTGCCCCGACCCAACCCCAGACCACCTACGCCACGCCCGAGGAGGCCCTCGGCGCCTTCATCACCGGCCTCCGCACCGGCAGCATTCCCTCCCTCCTCACCGTGCTCGGCCCAGGCGCCGAAGCCCTGGTCGAATCCGGAGACCCGGTCGCCGACGCCGAGGGCCGCAAGCATTTTCTGGCCTTGTATGAGGAGCGGCACGCGCTGACCGCCGCCACTCCCGACCGGATGGTGCTGGATGTCGGCCACACGAACTGGCCCATGCCCATCCCCCTGGTGCGGGCCGACGGCCGCTGGCGGTTCGACTCGCAGGCCGGGGCGCAGGAACTCGTGGACCGCCGGATCGGAAGGAACGAAATCGCGGCCATCCGGTCTGCGTTGGCCTATGTCGATGCCCAGGCGCTGTACAAGGACCTGATCGGCGCGGCCCGCGGCGGACGGTGGGAATACGCCCAGCGGATGATCAGCCAGAAGGGTAAGCGGGATGGGCTCTATTGGCCCGGGTCACCGGACGCGCCGGATGCCAGCCCGCTGGCGCAACTTGTCGCGGATGCGCAGGAGCACGGGTATCCCGGCACGCTCCAGTCCGGGAAGCAGATGCCCTACCAGGGCTACCTGTTCCGCATCCTCAAGGCGCAGGGCATGAACGCGCCGGGGGGTGCGAGAGACTATGTGGTGAACGGGCGGATGACCGGCGGGTTCGGGCTGGTGGCCTGGCCGGCGATCTATGGGTCATCGGGCCTGATGACGTTCATCGTCAACCAGGATGGGGTGGTCTACCAGCGCGATCTGGGACCGGAGACGGGGAAGGTCGCGGGGGCGATGACCCGGTTTGATCCGGACATCAACTGGGCCCGGGTGGATATCCAGACCCAGTAGTCGGGCTGGATATCCGGACCCAGTCGTCGGGCTGGATATCCAGACTCAGTGGTCGGGCCGGAGCCACGCCCCTTCCGTCATCCCGGCCGAAGGGCCGGGACCCACGACTTTCCCCGGTTTCCAGCGGGCAAAGTCGTGGGCATCACCTCCCCCCGGGCCACCGGCGCCGGGGGGTCGAAGACGACGCTCCCGGCAGCTACTTCGCCTGGAAGTTCGGTAGGCGGCGTTCCGACATCGCCTTGATGCCTTCCTTGAAGTCGGCCGTGTTACGCAGCCAGTCCTGTTCCTCGTACTCACGCTCGGTCGCGCGGGCGACCTCATCGGCGAAGTAGCGGCGCAGGGTTTCGCGCGTCCCGATGATCGCCAGCGGCCCGGACTGGGCGATTTCCGTGGCGAGTTCCACGGCCGCGGCGCGGACCTGGTCCATCGGCACGCACAAATCGGCGAGGCCCATTTCCAGCGCTTCTTCCCCGGTCAGGCGGCGGCCGGTGTACATCATCAGCATCGCCTTCTGGTGCCCGACCAGGCGCGGCAGGCTGGCGGTCAGGCCGAAGCCGGGATGGTAGTTCATCCGGGTGAAGTTCGTGGACCAGCGGGCCTCGGGGCAGGTCACGCGGAAGTCGGCCGCGACGGCCAGGCCCACGCCGGCGCCGATCGCGGCACCCTGCACGGCGGCGACGATCGGCTTCTTCGTGCGCCACAGGCGCTGGGCTTCCTTGTAGAGATGCCGGCCGCGCTTGGTCGCCTTGGCCACGCCATCGGCGCCGCGGCTGCCGAAATCGGCGCCGGCGCAGAAGTGCTTGCCCTCGGCGCAGAGCACGATCGCGCGGATGTTCGGATCGCGGTCATACAGTTCCAGCGCGTCGGCGATTTCGCCCACCATGTCGGTGTCGACGAAGTTGTTCGGGCCGCGAGTCACCTCGATCGTGGCGACATGGCCGGATTCACTGACGCGGATATGTTCATACGCTTCGTGTTGCATCTTTGGTTCCCTGCCCTGATGGCTTTCAAGCCTGATGGCTGCGTGCCACCTTATGGTCAAGCCACCAGAACGACAATGAGGAGGGAACAAATGGCTACCCTGAACCGCGATGGCACCAACATTCATTACGAAGCCCACGGCACCGGCCCCGCCGTTCTGCTCAGCCACGGCTACAGCGCCACCTGCCGCATGTGGGACGGCCAGATCGCGGCCTTCAAGGACCGCTACAAGGTCATCGTCTGGGACATGCGCGGGCATGGCCAGTCCGACACGCCCGAGCAATCCGCCTTCTCGGAAGCCGCGACGGTCGCCGACATGAAGGCGATCCTGGAGGCCTGCGGCGAAACCCGCGCCGTGATCGGCGGGCTGTCTTTGGGCGGCTACATGACGGCGGCGTTCCACCTGCGCCACCCCGGCATGTGTCGCGCCCTGATGCTGTTCGACACAGGACCCGGCTTCAAGAAGGATGATGCGCGGGAGACCTGGAACATCCGCGCCCGCACCCGCGGCGATGACCTGGAGGCCAAGGGTTTCGCCGCTCTCGGCGGCAGTGACGAGGTCCGGATGAGCCAGCATCGTTCCGCCCTCGGCCTCGCGCGCGCGGCGCGGGGGATGCTGGCGCAGGAGAACGCGGGCGTCATCAACTCTCTGCCCGGCATCGCCGTGCCCACCTTGGTGCTGGCGGGGGCGAACGACACGCCGTTCCTGGCGGCGACGGACTACATGGCGGCGAAGATCCCGGGCGCGCGGAAGGTGATCATTCCGGATGCCGGGCATGCGTCGAACCTGCACCAGCCGGCGCTGTTCAACCGGGCGATGGGGGATTTCTTGGCCAGCCTGGGCTGATTTCTGGCTTAGGCTCGGGGCTCCACCAGGATCGGCACCGTCTCGGTCTGCGTCACGCCGCGGTCGTCGGTGAAGCGGATGACCAGGTCGCCGCTCCGCCGAGCGACCGCGGTGAAGGAGAGGAAGGGGTTGGCGGCGATCGCGGGGTAGAGGGTGGCGCGCAGCACCTCCTCCCCCGCCAGGGTGCAGACCAGGTCATGGATGATCTCACGCGGGATCGCCTGGCCCAGCGTGTCCCGCCGCTGGCCGCTCTCCATCGGGTGGCCGATCAGCAGTTTCACCGTGAAGGGCTCGTCTGGCTTCACCTGCCTGGGCGCGGTGATCAGGACGCGGACCATGCGTGCCTCCCTATTCGATGCAGGCGGCGAGGGTGACCAGCAACTCCACCTGGTCGCGCCAGCAGGTGCCGTCGGCTATGCGGGCGATCGCGGTCACGGTCTGGGAGGTCGCGAGGCGTATCCGCGTTTCCACCCGAGGCGGGCCGGAGGCGGGGCCTAGGCGCAGGCGCAGCACCTCGGGCAGCGGGTTGCCGTCGGCGAAGACCGCGATGTCCCGCACCGTGCCGGCGGGGGCATCGACGCTGATGGCCATGGCGACGGCATTGCCGTTCTCCACCAGCACCGGCAGGTCGAGCTTGATCCGCCCCTCCGCCAGCGGGGCGCCGCCGACGAAGTCCCTAATCAAGGCAGTCACACGATCGGGACTCGCATGGGCGGGGGCCGGCAGCAGCACGGTCGCGGCGGCGGCGGTCAGCACCAGGCGGCGGGGGAGCGTGGTCATGGTGTCCTCAGCGTGGTGAGAAAGGCGACGACATCCTCGATCTGCTGGCCTGTCAGGATCGGCTTGCCCACCCAGGCGGGGCCGACGCGGTGCAGGCCCTCCGTCACGAAATAGGCCGGCATCACGGTGTCGGGATTGGCCTGGCGCGGGTCGACCAGGCGCAGCCGGATTTCCCCGGGCGTGAGACGATCGCCCACACCCTCCAGCGGCGGCCCGATCCCGCCCTGCAGATGCGGCGCGGGGAACGGGCCGGCGTGGCACAGCAGGCAGGCGGACAGAGCGCGGTCGGCCACGATCCGTCGCCCGGCCTCGGGATCACCCGGCGTGGCCGTCAGCGGGGCGTGTTCGGCGCCTGACGCCGCCCCGATCGCGATTGGGGTCAGCAGCAGCGCCACCACCCTCCCCCATCCCATGCTCAGGTGTGGCTGAGGTCGTGATGCGTCAGCGGCAGGGAGCGGACCCGCTTGCCGGTGGCGGCGAAGATCGCGTTCAGCACAGCCGGCGCGGCCACCGCGATGGTGGGTTCGCCGACGCCGCCCCAGAAGCCGCCCGAGGGGACCAGCACCGTCTCCACCTTCGGCATCTGGGCCAAGCGCATCACCTCATAGTTGTCGAAGTTGCTCTGCGCGACGCGGCCCTTGTCGATCGTGATCTCGCTGCTGAACAGCGCGGACAGGCCGTAGACGAAGCTGCCCTCCACCTGGGCGGCGATCTGGTCGGGATTGACCGCGTAGCCGCAATCGGTAGCGGCGACGATGCGGTGGACGGTGAGTTCGCCCTTCTTCGAGACCGATACCTCGGCCACCGCCGCGGTATAGGCGCCGAAGCCGCAGTTCTGGCTGATGCCCCGGAAGACGCCGGCTGGCAGCGGGCTGCCCCAGTCGGCGCGTTCGGCGGCGGCGTTCAAGACGGCCAGATGACGGGGGCTTTTGGCGAGCAGCGTGCGGCGGAAATCCAGCGGGTCCTTGCCGGCGGCAGCCGCGATTTCGTCAATGAAGCACTCCATGTAGACGGCGTTCTGGTTGTGATTGACGCCGCGCCAGAAGCCGACCGGGACATGGGTGTTGCGGATCGCCATGTCGATCAGCAGGTTGGGGATGCCCATGTAGCCGAACTCATCGGCGAGCCAGCCCTGGAAGGCGAGCGTGTCGATGCCGTTCGTCATGCGGGCCGGCGCGACCTGTGCCAGGATCGACTGGCCGGAGATGCGGGCATGCAGGCTGGTCAGGTTGCCGTCCTTGTCGAGCCCGGCCTTCAGCTTGGCCTGGGTGATCGGACGGTAGCGGCCCTGCTGCATGTCCTCCTCCCGCGACCAGATCAGCTTGATCGGCCGGCCGGGGATTTGTTTCGCGATCAGCACCGCCTGGGTCGTGTAGTCCTGCATGCCGCGCCGGCCGAAGCCGCCGCCGAGATGCAACTTGTTCACCTTCACGTTTGACAGGGGCACGCCCCCGGCCTCGGCCGCGGCGGCGAGGCTGGCATCGCCGTTCTGGCTGGCGACCCAGATCTCCACCTTGTTGTCGGCGAATTTCGCCGTGCAGTTCATGGGTTCCAGCGTGGCGTGGTTCTGGAACGGAGAGGCATAGACGGCCTCAACCACCTTGGCCGCGCCCTTCAGGCCGGCTTCGACATCGCCCTTCTTCTGCCCGAGGGCGGCGTCCTTGGCATCGAGGCCGGCGCTGAGAAAAAGGTCGATCTGCTTGCTGTCGACGGCGGCGTTGGCGCCTTCGTCCCAGACGATGGGCAGGGCTTTCAGGGCGGTATTGGCCTGGTACCATTTGTCGGCGACGACAGCGACGGCGGCGTCCCCCACCGGGACCACGTGGCGCACGCCCGGCATGGTCTTGATCTTGTCGGCGTCGAAGGATTTCAGCTTGCCGCCGAACACCGGGCATTGCGCGATGGAGGCGTTCAGCATGTCGGGTAGGACCACGTCGATCGCGTAGGTCAGCTTGCCGGACAGTTTCTCCTTCGTATCGAGCCGCTTGACGCCGCGTCCTATCAGTTTCCATTGCGCTGGTGTCTTGACCGTGACGTTGGCCGGCACCGGCAGCTTTGCCGCCTCGGCCGCGACTTCGCCGTAGCGCAGGGTCCTGCCGGTCGGCGTATGGGTGATGACGCTGATCGCGGCGGTGCATTCGCCGGGGGGCACGCTCCAGCGCTGGGCCGCGGCCTCGATCAGCATGGCGCGGGCGGCGGCGCCACCCTTGCGGACATATTCGACCGAGGCACGGATGCCGCGGCTGCCGCCGGTCGACATGTCGCCCCAGGCACGCTTGTTGGCGTGGTTGACCTCGGGGGCGACGTATTCGGCGCGGACGAAGCGCCAGTCGGCGTCAAGCTCATCGGCGACAAGCTGGGCGAGGCCGGTCAGCGTCCCCTGTCCCATTTCCGAACGGGCGATGCGGACGGTGGTGATGTCATCGGGGGCGATCGTTACCCAGATGCCGACTTCGACGGCCGCCGCCTGTGCCGCCGCTGGGGGGACGGAGATGCCGAGGGCGAGGCCGCCACCGATGGCCGCGCTGGCGGTCAGGAAGGAACGGCGCCCAAGGGATGTGATCTGGTTCATGGCGCTTGCTCCCTATGCCTTGCCGTTAGTGGGCTGGGTCAGGGCGGCGGCGGTGTGGATCGCGGCCTTGACGCGCTGGTAGGTGCCGCAGCGGCAGATATTGGTCATGGCCTCGGCGATGTCGGCATCCGTGGGCTTGGGCTTGTCCTTGAGCAGGGAGACCGCGGCGAGGATCTGGCCGGACTGGCAGTAGCCGCATTGCGGGACTTCGTGCTGCAGCCAGGCGACCTGGACGGGGTGGGAGAGGCCGTCGGGCGACAGACCCTCGATCGTGGTGATCTTGCCGGCGCCGACGCCGCTGGCGGGCAGCGAGCAGGAGCGGACGGCGACGCCGTCGATCAGGACCGTGCAGGCGCCGCATTGGGCGACGCCGCAGCCATACTTCGTGCCGGTCATGTTGAGCCATTCCCGGATGACCCAGAGCAGCGGGGTGTCGGGGGTGGCGTCGACCTGGTGCGTCTTGCCGTTGATATCCAACTGGATCATGGCGCGGAAACTCTCCCCTGGCTTGGTGCTTGGATCGGTTGGTTTGACTTCTATCATGGGACGCATGGGGGTTGAAGGAATTCCCGAGTGCGTGGGCGGGGAAGACGGTCGCTCGGCCTTTCGCCGCCCGGCGCATATCCCTTGAACATCGACCGGCCTCACTGCTGTCCGGTCAATCA